>DASULA010000308.1:0-7887 GCA_036278435.1 Mycobacteriales bacterium
AGGTGGGCCGCCGGCGTATCCCAACGACGGATCGGTGCGCCGGGACGAGCCGGCGCCGCGGCGCCCGCACCCGCCGGCCCGCCGGCTCCCGGTGATCGCGCCGCGGTATCCACCGGCACCGACCGGCAGCGGCCCGCCCGGCCTGACCGTGCTGCACGTGGCCGGACCGGGTTTCGGTCGGAGTCAGGTCGGCCCGGACGGCCCGACCGACGCCAGCGGCCTGCATGCGCGCATCTTCGGCGACGTCACCGAACTCGTGCACGGCGGCGCGCCGATGCCCGACCTGTTGGTGGTCAGTGGCGATCTGACCGCCGCCGGGAGCCGTCCGCAGTTCGACGCCGCGCTGGACTTCCTCACCCGGCTGCGGATCCGGCTCGGCCTGGGCCCGGACCGGCTGGTCGTCGTACCGGGGGCGTCAGATGTCAACCGGGCGGCGTGCCGGGCGTACTTCAACGACTGCGACGCCGACGACGAGCACCCGACCCCGCCCTACTGGCCGAAGTGGCGCCACTTCACCCGGCTGTTCCAGCGGCTCTACCAGGGTTTCGACGACATCGTGTTCGAGGACGGCCAGCCCTGGACGCTGTTCACCGTGCCCGAACTGCGGGTGGTGGTCGCCGGCATCAACTCCTCGATGGCGATCAGTCACCGTGGCGAGGACCAGTACGGCCAGGTCACCACCGACCAGGCGGCCTGGTTCGCCCAACGGCTGCGCGGATACGAGAACGACGGGTGGCTGCGGCTGGGCGTGATCCGACACCCGCCGGGTTCCGGACCCGACGCACTGCGCGACACGGCGGTGTTCAGCCGGCTCGTCGTGCCGCGCCTCAACCTCCTGTTGCAGGGTCCCGGCGCCGGCCAGACGGTCCCCGCCGACCCCGCCGGTAGGGCGGCCGACATGGTCTCGGTGGCGCTCGGCCGGCCGGGTGAGTCCCAGTTGCTGTCGATCGAGCCGGACGGGCTGGTGCGCTGGGCGGACCACCCCGGGCCGCCACAGCACACCGCGCACCGCTGGCACGCGGCCGGCACCACGTTCACCCCGCCGGACATGCCGGTCCCGACCGATGCGCCGGAGGTACGGGAGATCGCCGATCCGACCACCCAGCTACTGGACCGGATCGAGGAGGTGTGCCGGGCGCGGTACGAGCGGGTGCGCATCCGGCGGGTCCGGGCGGAGCCGCCGTACCTGGTGGTGACCTACAACGAGGACGGGTTCGTGCGGCAGTCGTGCGTGGCCGCTCACTCGGGAGAACCGACCCGCGAGGACGTGGAGACGTTCCGAGGGCTGGTCCGCGCCGCCGATCCGGAGCTGTCCTTCGAACTGGTCTACCAGGGGCCGCCGACCTCGCCGGAGATCCGCGCGCAGGCGCGCCGGGCCGGGGTGCGCATGCGTAGCTTCACCGAGTTCCAGGGCCTGCTCGACCTGCGCTCGTACGTCGCGGGCCAGACCAGCCGGCTCGTCACCGACCGCCACTACCCGCCGCCTTTGTACGTGCCGCAGCGCTTCAGCGAGCTCGACCGGGTGGACCAGCCGGTGCACACGGGGCTGGTGGAGGAGTTGCTGCGCCAGCTCGGCGCCGAGCAGGGCCGGTTCATCCTGCTGCTCGGCGACTTCGGCCGGGGCAAGACGTTCGCGTTGCGGGAGGTGGCCCGCCGGATCCCGGAGGAGCTGCCGCACCTGACGCCGATCCTCATCGAGCTGCGGGCGTTGGACAAGGCGCACTCGATCGACGGCCTGGTGGCCGCGCACCTGGCCGACCACGAGGAGCGCAGCATCGACCTCGGCGCGTTCCGGTACATGCTGCGCCAGGGCCGTATCGTGCTGCTTTTTGACGGCTTCGACGAGTTGGTCACCCGGACCACCTACGAGCGGGCCGCCGACCACCTGGACACCCTGCTCAGCGCCGCCACCGACCAGGCGAAGATCGTGGTGACCAGCCGTACCCAGCACTTCCAGTCGCACGCGCAGGTGTTCACCGCGCTCGGTGAACGGGTCGGTCTGCTGCCCCAGCGGCGGGTGCTGAACATCGAGGAGTTCACCCGGGATCAGATCCGGGACTACCTGGTCAACCACTACCGGGGTGACGCCGCGGCGGCCGACGAGCGGCTGCGGTTGATCGGCAGCGTGGGAAACCTGATTGAACTCTCCCACAATCCGCGCATGCTCAGCTTCGTCGCCGACCTGGACGAGGACCGGCTGCTCGCGGTCGCCCGTACCGGTCACGGCCTGTCGGCCGCCGGCCTCTACCGGGAGATCCTCTCGGCGTGGCTTCGGCTGGAGGAGCGCCGCACCAAGGGCATCCCGGGGGTGCCCTCCGGCCTCGGTCTGGACGACCTGTGGCAGGCCGTGACGAAGCTGGCGGTACGGCTGTGGGAAGCAAACGAGTCGGTCCTGAGCGTCGCCCACCTGGCCGAGGTCGCCGACACGCTGACCGGGATGGTGCGGCGGCAGATGTCGGCGGAGCAGGCCACCCACGCCCTGGGCACCGGGACGTTGCTGGTGCGCGACGACGACGGGCTGTTCGGGTTCATCCACGGCTCGGTGGTGGAGTGGCTGGTGGCCAACGAGATCGCGGCGATGCTGCAGTCCAGTGTCACCACCCTGCTGTCCCGGCGGGCGCTGTCCCAGTTGACGGTGGACTTTCTGTGCGATCTCGCCGACGCGCGGCTGTGCGGAGAGTGGGCGGTGCGGACCCTGGCCGGTTCGGACACCGACGAGGTGGCGGCCGGTAACGCACGCAAGATCAGCACCCGGCTACGGATCCCGGCCGGGTCCGACCTGCGCGGCGCGGCGCTCCAGGGCGAGGACCTGTCGTACCGGGACTTCACCGGGGTCGACCTGTCCGGGGCGGACCTGACCGACGCCCGGTTGGTCGGGGCCAACCTGTCCGGTGCGGTGCTGCGCGACGCCCGGCTGGTGGGTGCCCGCCTGGACGAGGCCAGTCTGACCGGCGCGGACCTGCGCGGCGCTGACCTGACCCGGGCCCGGCTTATCGCCGCGGACCTGCGGGGGGTGCGGGTCGCCGGCAGCCGGTGGCGGCTGGCCGCGCTCGTCGCCGCGACCACCGACGCCGATCTGGCCCGGGCCCCGGAACTGCGTGGCGCGGCTATCGCTCCGGGGATGCCGGTGGAGACCCAGCTCGCCCCGGCGACGACCGGGGTGCCGTTCGGATTCCACATCCAGGACGGTCGGTTGCCCCAGCCGCTGGCCTACAGCGCCGACGGCAACACTCTGGCCATCGGCTGTGACAACGGCGGCGTGCTCATCTGCGACACGCTCTCCGGCTTGGTCCTGCGCACCCTGCGGGGTCATCACGGCCGGGTCTACGCGGTGGCCGCCAGCGGAGACGACACGATCGTCAGCGCGGCCAGCGACGGCACGATCCGGATGTGGGACGGGATCACCGGCGAGCTGAGGTGGGTGCACGCGGGCGGTGGTGCGTGGGTATGGCCGCTGGTCATCAACCACCGGGGCACCCTGGTGGCCGCATCGGACGACACCGGCACCGTCCTGTTGCTGGACGCGGCCAACGGCGCGGTGCGCGCCGTCCTGCCCGGCCCCGCCGCCCCGGTCTGGACCGCCGCGTTCCGGTCCGACGACGCGCAGTTGGCCTGCGGTGACTCCGACGGGGCGGTGCACCTGTGGGACGTGGCGAGCGGCCGGCTGGAGCGCCGGCTGGAAGGGCACAGCGGTTCGGTGTACTGCCTGGTCTACTCACCGGACGGGCGGCTGCTGGCGACTTCCGACGACGCCGGCACCGTGCGGGTCTGGGAGGCGGCTACCGGGCAGCTCCGGCACCAACTCGCCGGGCACGCGCGGGCGGTGTACACCCTGGCGTTCCATCCGGGCGGGGATCTGCTCGCCTCGGCCGACACCGGCGGCTCGATCCGGCTCTGGCGGCTGCCCGAGGGGCGCCCGGCGGGAGTCCTGGACGGTCATGTTGACGCGGTGTACCAGGTGATCTTCAGTCCGGACGGTAGCCAACTGGTCACCGGTGACAGCGGCGGCGCCCTGCGCCTGTGGGCCGTGTCGGCCACCGGCGACGCGCCAGCGCACCTGTTCGCCGACCTCGGCGGTCACCGGGCGGCGGTCTGGCCGGGGGTCTTCCACCCCGGCGGCGGCCAGTTCGCGACCACCAGCAACGACGGGACGACCCGGCTGTGGGACACCGCGACCGGGCAGTGCCGGCACTTCCTGCGCGGGCACGGCCGGCGGATCGGCTCGGTCAGCTTCAACCCCACCGGCTCGTTGCTGGCCGTGTCCGGCAACGACGGCGGCGTACGCCTGTGGGACCCGGTCAGCGGGCAGCAGGTCAACCGGCTCACCGGTACCGTCGACCAACTCGTCTCGGCGACATTCAGCCCGGTCGGGGCGACGGTGGCGGCGGCCAGCAACGACGGCGGCGTCTACCTGCTGAACGGCGAGACCGGCTCGGCCGAGCGCGAGTTGGACGTGGGCACCGAGAACGTGTGGGCGGAGTCGTTCAGCCCGGACGGGCGGATCCTGGCCACCGCCAACGACGACGACACGGTACGGCTGTGGTTCCACCACACCGGTTCCCAGGGGCACATCCTCGCCGAGCACCGGGGTCGGGTGCGCTCCATCGCGTTCGCGCCGGACGGCGCCACGCTGGCCACCGGCTGCGACGATCGCAAGGTGCGGATCTGGGACATCGGCACCGGCGCCTGCCTGTCCACACTGGATGGACATGTCGACCGGGTGTACGCCGTGGTCCACGATCCGGGCGGCCGGCTGCTGGCGAGCGCGAGCTGGGACGGCGACGTGCGGATCTGGGATCCGTCTGACGGGTCGTGCCAGCGGGTGCTGAGCGGACACGCCGACCGCCTCCGGACTGCTGCCTGGCACCCCGAGGGCGACCTGCTGGTCAGTGCCGGCGACGACACGGCCATCTACCTGTGGAACCCGCACACCGGCGAGCGGCGCGGCCGGCTAGAGGGTCACAGCGGCCGGGTCTTCGCGGTCGCGTTCAGCCCCGACGGCACCCTGCTGGCCAGCGGCGGCGACGACGGGACGGTGCGACTGTGGAACGTGCCGGAGTCAGGTTTGCCGACGCCGCGAGTCACCCTGGTCGGCCAGCCGGACGGCTGGGCCGCTCTGGGAGCGGACGGGCGCTACAAGGTGAACGGCCCGCTTACCGGTGAGTTCTGGCATGTCGTGGGGGCAAGCCGGTTCGAGCCGGGAGAACTGGAGGCGCACCTGCCGGAGGTGCGGCGGATCCCGTTCAAGGCTCCCTTCTGACCACGGGGTCCACCCCACCGGCGCCGGGACGGGCGGCGCCGGGTGAGTCTGGGTCGGGTGGGGCACGGTGCACAATGGGCTCTGACGCCACCCGGCCATGCCAACACCGATGCGATTCACCACGTCGACCCCAACATTCACGCACGGAACAGTGCGTTCCACGCCCGCAGTGGCATCCACCCCCGCCCATGCCACCCAGGCTGGAAATCGCGCCGACGGGCGTGCGCGACAGCGGACGGAGGGACCCATGCCAGACGGCAGCGGCGGGGCAAGGGGGCTGGTCCTGGTCGCCGAGGACGAGCGGGCGATAGCCGACCTGATCCGACTGTACCTGTCCCGGGAGGGGTTCGGGGTGCACGTCGAGGCCGACGGTGCCGCCACGCTGGCAGCCGTGCGCCGGCTGCGCCCGGTGGCCGTGGTGCTCGACGTCGGCCTGCCCTCGCTGGACGGCACCGAGGTGTGCCGGCGAATGCGGGCCGACGGAGACTGGACCCCGGTGCTGTTCGTGACCGCCCGCGACGACGAGGTGGACCGGGTGCTCGGCCTGGAGATGGGCGCCGACGACTACCTCACCAAGCCGTTCTCGCCGCGCGAACTGGTCGCCCGGGTCAAATCGGTGCTGCGACGCGCCCAGGGTCGCCACGACGAGACACCGGTGCTGCGGGTCGGCGAGGTCACCGTGGACCCATCGCGGCGGCGGGCGTTCGTCGGCGAGCGGGAGGTGGCGCTCACCACCACCGAGTTCGAACTGCTCGCCTACCTGATGCGCCGGCCGGGTCGGGTGTACCAGCGTGGCCACCTGCTCTCCGCGGTGTGGGGGTACACCGCGGCGGCCGGCACCCGGACGGTGGACGTGCACGTGGCGCAGTTGCGGGCCAAGCTCGGGACGGCCAGCCCGATCCGTACCGTACGCGGTGTCGGTTACGCGGCGGAGTCGCGGTGACCGGCCCGAACCCCGGCCCGGCGCCCCGCCCGCGCGCCGGTCCCGGCTCCGGCGGTGAGCCCGGTCCGGGTCCGGCCGGACCGGCCCGGTCGACCGAACGGCGCCGACCGGCCAGCCTGGCCACCGGGATCCTGGTGGTGACGATCGCGGTGGCCGTGGTCACCGTGCTGGTGGCCGGGGTGGTGTCGTTCGGCCTGGTACGCAGCGCGGCCGAGCAGGACGCCCGGCGCTCGCTGGCCACCCTTGCCGACGGGGGTGCGGCGGCGGTCGAGCGGGGCAACCGGCCACTGACCGGACTGCTGCGGTTGCTGGCCCGGCAGCGGGTGGACGTCGGCCTGGTCAGCCCGGACGGCACGGTGCGCGGACGTGACCAACTGGTACAGGACGCGCTGGGTCCCGACGAGGTCCGGTCCATCCTGGCCGGCCACGACGTGAGCGCGGCCCGCAGGGTTGACGGGCAGCGGGTACTGATCGAGGCGCGGGTGATCCCCGACGGCGGGCTGGTGTTGGTGCAACGGCATTCCGACGCCACCGACATCGGGTCGAGCGTGGGTCGGCGGACACTGCTGGCGTTGGCGATCGGGCTGGCCGTGGCCGTGGTGGCGGCGGTGCTGCTGGCCCGCCGACTGGCCCGGCCGCTGCAACGCGCCGCGCACGCCGCGCGCATGTTGGCCGGCGGCCGGCGGGACGTGCGGGTGCTCCCGGACGGCCCGGCCGAGGTCGCCGAGGTGGCCGACTCGCTGAACACGTTGGCCGCGGCCCTTCAGTACAGCGAGAGCCGGCAACGCAGGTTCCTGCTGTCGGTGTCACACGAACTGCGTACCCCGCTCACCGCGATCACCGGGTTCGCCGAATCGCTGGCCGACGGTGTCACCGCGGGCGCCGAGGTGCCGCCGGTCGGCGCGATCATGCTCGGCGAGGCGCGCCGGTTGGAACGGTTGGTCAGCGACCTGCTCGACCTGGCCCGGCTGGGCGCCCAGGACTTCCGCATCGACCTCGCCGAGGTTGACATTTCCGAACTCGTGCGCCATGCCGGTGACGTGTGGCGGGCACGCTGCGATGCCGAAGGAGTGTGCTTCGCCCTGGAAGCGCCCGAGCACCCGGTCGTCGTGCTCACCGACGCCACCCGGATCCGGCAGATCGTCGACGGGCTGGCCGAGAACGCGCTGCGGGTCACCCCGTGCGGAGCGCCGATCGTGCTCGCGCTGAGTGCGACACCCGGCGCCGTGCTGGTGCAGGTGCGCGACGGCGGCCCGGGGCTGACCCCGCAGGACTGCGCGGTGGCGTTCGAGCGGTCCGTCCTCTACGAACGCTACCGGGGGGTGCGGCAGGTGGGCACCGGAGTGGGGCTGGCGCTGGTGCACGGGCTGGCCAGCCGGCTCGGTGGCACGGCCACGGCCGGGCGGGCGCCCGAGGGCGGCGCGTCGTTCACGGTGCGGCTGCCACTCTCCGCATTCGTCGAACCGGACCCCGTCACCGTTCCACTGCCACACTTGAGCGGAATCCCAAGTGGCAGCAGGGGCGGAGGAACGCGGGCTTGGCCACCTGGTTAGCATGAGATTCCCCCGGTTCGGGTCCGGGGGAGCACCGTCGAGGGGGCCTGCCATCGTGAGTGTGCTCGACGAGATCCTTGTCGGCGTCCGCGCCGACCTTGCCGAGCGCGAGGCCGCCCTTCCCCTGGACG
>DASULA010000309.1:0-4520 GCA_036278435.1 Mycobacteriales bacterium
CACCACCCGATAGCAGCGGCACCGCCCCGACGGGCAGGGTCGGGGAGCCGGGCTCGCCCGATACCAAGCTGGTCGCCCAGGGAGGTCGGCAGCAACGCGGCCGGCGACGACTAACTACGCCGCCGGCCGCAGTCGAGGCGGCGTCAGTACGTGTCCCCGCCGACCAGGGTCTTCTCCAGTTTGTCGGCCGTCGCGGTGACCAGGATCAGCGGCCGTTCGAACTCGTTGATGTCGAGGTTGGCCAGCGGAACCGAGTGCCGCAACAGCACCACGTCGTCGGTGACCGCGGCGCCCCCACACACCACGTCGCCGACCTCCCGGAGTGCCTGGCCCAGGTCCACCGACCCGGCGTCCCCGAACGGCGACTCGATCTGGACCCACTCCTCGGTCCCGTTCATGAGCTGCTGCCGCCACAGGAACACGATCTGTGAGCGGAGCCCCTCGGTGTTGAAGATCATCTTGATCATGTTCGGGCTCTCGTCGGCGATCTTGTAGTTCGACCGCACATAGCCCACCAGTTCCGGCCAGCTTGCCATCCGCTTACTCCCCCTCGATGGTGAGGCATCGGTGGCAACACCGATGCCTCGGCTCTGACACCAGTTGCCCGCTACTTCCAGTAGCCGCCGTGGGTCGGGCAGATCAGCCCGGTCGAGTTGCACGCCTTGCAGGTCAGGCGATCTCCGAGAATGCTCGTCTTAGTCTGTCCTTTACAGGCATCGCACTTGTGCAGCGGACCGCTGCACTTCGGGCATTTCATGGTTCTGACCTCCTGTTGGGTCGGGTGGATCAGCGGTTGCGGTTCGCTGGCCGCCGGGGGCCAAGAACGCCGACGGTGGCCAGGAACCCGAGCACGACGACGGGCAGGTGGACCAGCACCGCCATCCAGAACGCCGCCCCGCCGACGGCGCCGTCGACAGCGCCCAGGAGACCCCGGGCGACCGGGTGTTCCAGCGGTTGGCACCACGGCGGCGGCACCAGGACGAGGCTGCGGACCACTGCGGCGAGCAGCCCCACGGCCACGACCCGGCGCACCAGCGGGCCGGTGACCAGGCAGGCGAGCAGCGCGACTCCGGCGGCAAGCGGCACGTCGAGGCTCTGGATTCCCGCGGCCACCGCGCTGACCGGCCCGCCCAGCGACGGTGGGCGCACGGTCAGCCGGATCACCACCGCCGCCCACAGCGCGGCGAGCAGGGCGACGAACACGACCGGGGCCAGGGCCAGGCGCTGGATGCGGGTCGCCGGCCACGCCCCGTCCAGCCAGCGCTCCGGCGGCCACACTCGGGCACCCCGACCGAGCAGGCGGCTCGCCCACACGCCGAGCAGCAGGGCCACCACCGCGTAGACCAGGGGCAGGCCGGACATCCGGTTGCCGGTCCACTCGCCGCCGAGCTGGTCGAACCAGGTGTGCACGGCACCGGGCGCCGACCCGAACGCCGGCACCTGTACTCCGATCACGCCGAGCAGAGCCGCGGCGGCGACGGCCAGGCCGGGCACGGCCGTGAGCCGGCGGCCGATCAGGGCCAGCCACACCCCGCCGGCAACCAGGGCGCCGAACAGTCGGGACTGTTGGAGCGCCGCGGCGGCGTCGAGCTGGCCGGCAACCCCGGTGAGGCGCACCACGCCGGCATTGTGGGCGTCTACCGCCACCCGCAGCCAGGCGCCGGCGCCCACCGCGAACACCAGGGCCACCACACCCACCGCCGCACCGGACAGCCGCAGCCCGCAGGACCGCAACACCAGCATCCGGCGCCCTGCCGCGTCGGCCCGGATCCGCGCCGCACCGGCCTCGCTCCGCTCCCGCAGGACGGCCGCGGCGACGATCCGGGCCCGGCCGGCGGCGGTCGACGCGTCGGCCGACCGGGCGTCGGCTCGCACGGCGCGCCACCACTCGGGTTCGGCCAGCCTGGTCCGGCCAAGCTCCGCGACGATCGCGGCGCCCTGCTCCGGTCGCAGCGCCAGTGCCCCGGCCAGGCCGTAGGCCCGGTCCCGTTCCCCCGCGTCGAGGGGACCCCAGGGCGGTTCGCCGCTCTGCCTTCCGGCGACGGTGACCGCCCGCTCGACCGCGCCGACCGTGTCGGGCACCTCGGCGGCGACCGCGTCCAGGCGCCCGCACCGCTGTTGGCCGGCGCACTCGGGGTGCCCGCACCGGTACCGCGCGGCCACCTGGAGGACACCGGTGTCAACGAGTCGGCGGAACTCGGCGAACCCGTCGGCCCCGCGGGCGAGCAGGGCTGCCAGCCCGTCGGCGTCCACCGGCTCACCGCGGTAGCTGGGACGCCGGTCGGGTGCCGTGGCCGCGCCGAACGCGGTGACGGCCAGGTGTGCCGCATCTGGCGCGCCGTGCAGCCCGCGCAGGTAGTGTCGCCGGTCGAAGTTGCGGTCGCCCACGTCGTCGGCCAGCCAGTCGTTCAGCCGCTGCTGCCCGGGACCGGCCAGCCACTCGGCCGCCTGCCGCCACCGCTGGAGCATGCCGACCGCCAGGTCGCGCGGCGTGGCGAACGTCTGGCCGTCGAAGGTGATCGGGTCATACCCGGGACCTGCCACGTCGGCGGCCGGGTCGGGGCGGGCGACCGGCGGGTCCTCACCGGCGAGCCACCGGCTGACCTGGTCGTAACCCCACCGGTCGTCCGGGTCGCGGGTGAGCAGTCCGGCGACGAGGTTGCCCCACCGCGGGTCGGTGGCGTCGCGCAGCTCGGGTACGCCCAGCACCCGGTCCCGCCTGAACGCCCACTTGGTGCCACCCAGCCGCGGCGCCCCGGTGATGATCTCGAACACGATCTCGCCCAGGCCCCACCACGGCCACGGGCGGTTGATCTCACCCCAGATCTCCTCCGGCGGCCTGTACTGGCGGGCGGCCATCCCCGTGCCGATTTGCTGGGTGGCGGTGAACCCGGCCAACCCACCGAAGTCGGCCAGCACCAGCTCCACCGGCCGCTCGCTACGGACCAGGATGTTGTCCGGCTTGAAGTCCACCGGGTTCAGTTCGATGTCGTGCTGCCAGAACCGCAGCAGCGCGGCCAGTTCGGCGACCAGTTCTCTGGCCCGGTCCGCGGGCACGCCGCCCGGGGGCTGCCGGCTGGCGTCGATCAGCTCGACCAGGGTCCGCGGCAGCAGTTCCATCTCGGTCCACCCGACCTGGCCGCGCGGGGTGAAGACGTGGCCGAACTCGCCGAGCCAGGGCACGTGGCGGGTGAACCGAGGGTCCCGGAGCCTGGTCAGGTGGTCGGAGTCCATCTGCTGGCCCAGCCAGTACACCTTGACCGCCCGGGGCTGCCCGGTGTCCCGGCGGCGGGCCTCCCAGACCGCGGCCTCGCTGCCGGTACCGCGCACCGCCACCGGGTCGAAACGGTCCAGCAGGGCCTCGGGGAACACCGGCTGGTCGGACGCCTCGCCGCCGACCGTGCCGTCCTGCCGGATGGTCGCCGCCCCGCCGGGTCCGGCCGACCGGTCGGACTCGGCCGAGCCGTCCGGCGCGGAGGCGCCCTGCACGATGGTGCGCGGTGCGGCGGCATCGGCCGTACCGCCCTGGACGACCGTGGGCGCGCTCCCGGGCTGGCGGCCAGAACCCTCAGGGGGCGCAGGGCGCTGCTGGCCCTGGACGACGGTGGGGGTGGGCTGCCGGCGGGCGGGGGCCGGCTCGTTCGACTCATCCATCGGAGGGCCTCCACGGTTGGCCGTCGTCGAAGCACAGCAGGCAGACCGACACGTTGTCCGGGGCGCCGCCGGCAGCGGCGGCGTCCATCAGCCCGCTGACGCAGCGCACCGGGTCGGGTTCGGCGAGCAGTTCACGCAGTAGCGGGGCCGGGACCACGCCGTGCAGCCCGTCGGTGCACAGCAGCAGCCGGGCGGTCGGGGCGACCTTCTGGGTGTCCAGGTGCGGGTACACCTCGACGCCGGGCAGTCCGCCCAGGCACTGGGTGATCGCCCCGCCACCGGCCGCGTCGTCGTCGGTCAACCGCTCCACCAGGCCCGGTTCGACGTGGTAGGCGCGGCTGTCGCCGACATGGGCCAGCACCACCTGATCGCCCAACACCCCGTCGCCCAGCACCAGCGCGGCCACCAGGGTGGTGCCCATGCCGGCCCGCGCCGGGTCCTCAGCGGCGTCCCGGAGCAGCTCCCCGTGGATGCGGACCAGTTCCTCGCGTAGCGCCGCCGGGCCGTCCAGCCGGGGCGCGGCGGCGAGCAGCCACTGCACGGCCAGCCGGCTGGCCCGCTCACCGCAGGCGTGCCCGCCCAGCCCGTCGGCGACCGCGACCACCGCCGGGCCGCCACCGCGGATCGACAGCAGCACCGGCGTGGCCTGCTCGACCGGGGCGACCCAGCCGAACACCCCGACCCGGTCCTCGTTGCCGGCGCGGACCGCCCCCCGGTCGGTGGCCACCACCGCGGTGAGGGCGTTCATCACAGCATTCCCATCTCGTCGACCTCGACGGTCCCGCGGACCACCACGGCGACCAGCCCGCCCGGTGGCCGGCCGAACGACACCTGCTGCCCGTCGCGGGCCATCACCTCGTCGGTGA
>DASULA010000310.1:0-6298 GCA_036278435.1 Mycobacteriales bacterium
CGGCGGGCGGCACTGCGTGACCGCGCCGCCGAGCGCGGCGTCGACGCGGTGCTGGCCTATGGCGTGAACCGGTCCGGCAGCGCGGTGGGCTGGCTGACCGGCTGGCCGGTCACCGGCGAGGCCGCCGTGCTGCTGACCGGCGATGACCCGCCCACGCTGCTGGTCGGCTTCGCCAACCACGTGCCCAACGCCGAGCGGATCGCCCGGCACGCCCGGGTCCGCCCGGCCGGTGCGCGGATCGCCGACACCCTGTCTGGACTGCTGGCCGACCTGCCCGCCAGTGCTGGCGGCCAGGTCCGGCTCGGGGTGGTCGGACCGCTGCCCGCGCGGCTGGCCGCGGCGCTGGCCGGGCGCGCCACCCTGGTCTGGCTGGACGCCGAGTACACCCGGCTGCGGCAGGTGAAAAGCGCCGAGGAACTGGTCTGGCTGGCGCACGCCGCCGCGCTCACCGACGCCTCGGCCGCGGCCCTGGTTGCCGCCGCCAGGCCGGGCGCGAGCGAACTGGACCTGGTCGCCGCGGTGGAGTCGGCCTACGCCGGCACCGGTGGGACGAACCACGTGCACTACGTCGCGGCCACCTCGATGGCCGCACCGGATCGGTGTGTGCCCGGCCAGTGGCCCACCGACCGCCGGCTGGAGGCCGGTTCGGTCGTCACGTTCGAACTGAGCACGGCCTGGGGCCAGGACTACCCGGGCCAACTCCTGCGCACCGTCGCGGTGGAGGCCGAACCAACCCCGCTGTACCGGGAGTTGCACGCCGCCGCCGAGGCGGCGCTGGCCGCGATCGTGGCGGTGCTGCGACCCGGCGCCACCGCCGGGGACATTCTCGCCGCGGCCTCGCTGATCGGTGACGCGGGCCTGCGCACAGTGGACGACCTGGTGCATGGGCTGGGCGGCGGGTACCTGCCGCCGGTGGTCAGCCACCGGACCGGTACACCCTCCGGTCTGGACGCCGAGCCGCTGCGGGCCGGCATGACGGTGGTGGTCCAGCCCAACGTGTGCACCCCGGACCTGCGCGCGGGCGTGCAGACTGGCGAGATGTTCCAGATCACCGAGAGCGGTGCGCGATCGCTGCATTGCTTCCCGGCCGGGTTCCTGGCCGGCGGCTCCGGATCGGGAGGTGCGCGATGACCGGTACCGGCGGCTCGGGGCTGGTCGAGGAGGCCGACGTCGTGGTCATCGGGTCTGGCCACAACGCACTGGTCTGCGCCGGCTATCTGGCCGAGGCCGGGTTCGAGGTGCTGGTGCTGGAGGCCCGCGACGTCGTCGGCGGCAACACGGCCACCGAGGAACTGACCCTGCCCGGGTTCGCCCACGACTCGTGTTCCAGCGCGCACGTGCTCATCCAGTCCAACCCGCTGCTGGCCGACGACGAGCTGGGCCTGCGGGCCCGCTACGGGCTGGACTACGTCTACCCCGACCCGGCCGTGGTGATGCCGCTGGACGGCGGCGACGCGCTGGTGATGCGTCCGGACGCCGAGGCCACCGAGGCCGAACTGGCCCGCTGGTCGCCGGCCGACGCGGTGGCCTACCGGCGGATGCTGGCGGAGTGGGACGGCGGGCTGGCTCGGGCGCACGCCCGGTGGAACTCCGGCGTGCCCGCCGAGGACGACGCCGGTCGCCGGTACGCCGCGCTGCGTCGATGCCGTGCCGCCGACGTGATCCACCAGCGGTTCGAACATCCGGTGGTGCGCTCGTTCATGCTCTGGCTGGCGTTCGCCACCATCACCGACCCGCACCGGCCGGGCACCGGGGCGCTGGTGCCGGCCATCGTCTCCGGCCGCACCCGGTACGGCTGGACCACCCCGCTCGGCGGGTCGGCCGCGCTGCCCGCCGCGCTGCTGGCGCACCTGGCCGCGCACGGCGGCACGGCGTTCACCTCGGCCGCCGTGTCCCGGATACATCTGCGCGGCGACCGGGCCTGCGCGGTGGAGACCCGCGACGGCCGGCGGTTCCGGGCCCGGCGGGCGGTCGTGTCCTCGGCCCACCTGACCTCGCTGCCGGCGATGCTGGGCGATCGCGACACGCCCGAGGAGTTGACCCGGGCCAGTGCGGCCTGGCGGCCGGGGCTGAGCCTGTTCGCGGTGCACGCCGCGCTGCGCGCCGACCCGCGTTTCCACACCCGGAACGGGCCGACTCCCGCGGTCGCCGGCGCGCTGGGTTCGGCGGCCGGGCTGCGCCACCAGTTGGCCGAGTTCGCCGCCGGACGCCCCGATCCGGTCGACCCGTGGCTGCTGGTGGTCGCGCCCACCGTGGTCGACCCGGGCCGGGCGCCCGACGGCGGGTGCACTCTCAAGCTGCTCACCGTCGCGCCGTACCGGCGCGCCGACGGGCGGTCCTGGGAGGACACCAAGGACGACTACGCCCGGTCCCTGCTGGACCTGGTCCGGGCCAGGGCCGACGGGCTGGACGACACGTCCGTGCTCGCCACCCTCGCCGAGTCCCCGGTCGACCTGGCCCGGCGCAACCCACACAACGTGGGCGGCTCCTGCCACGGCGGTGAGTTCGTCTGGAACGGCGAGGTGCTGCCCGGCTGGCCGTCGCACCGCAGCCCGGTGCCCGGGCTCTACCTCACCGGCGCCACCACCCACCCCGGCGGCTCGGTGTCCGGTCGGGCCGGCCGCAACACCGCCCGAACCCTGCTGGGCGACCTGGGTGTGGACCCGCACACCGTCATGGGCGACATCTAGCGCGGTGACCACCAGCCCTCGCCGTGCCCCTCCGGCCCACCCACATTGAGGTTTTCTCGCGAAAACCTCAGGTGTAACCGGTTACATGGTGAGGTTTTCTCGCGAAAACCTCAGACGTTCGACCAGCGGCGCAGTGGTGAGCCTGCGCCGGACGGGGGCCGGACGGGGGCCGGACGGGGGCCGGGAGGGGGCCGGGAGGGCCGAGGGTGATGGGCCGCTCCAGCCTCCGGCGGACCGGGATCTCAATAGACTCCGGGGCACGACCCGGCGGTGAGGTGGAGGCGACATGGTCCAGGCGGTGCGCGGCGTGGTGGTACGAACCAAGGGTGCTCCGGTCACGGTGGAAACCGTGCTCGTCCCCGACCCAGGGCCGGGCGAGGCCGTGGTGCGGGTCGAGGCCTGCGGGGTCTGCCACACCGACGTGCACTACCGCGAGGGCGGGATCACCGACGACTTCCCCTTCCTGCTCGGGCACGAGGCCGCCGGAGTCGTCGAACAGGTCGGCGACGGCGTCACCGACGTGGCGCCGGGAGACTTCGTCATCCTGAACTGGCGGGCGGTGTGCGGCACCTGCCGGGCCTGCCGGAAGGGCCGGCCGTGGTACTGCTTCGCCACCCACAACGCCTCGGCCCGGATGAGGTTGGAGGACGGCACAGAACTCACCGCGGCGCTGGGCATCGGGGCGTTCGCCGACAAGACCCTGGTGCACGCCGGGCAGTGCACGAAGGTCGACCGGGCCCCGGCCGAGGCGGTCGGCCTGCTCGGCTGCGGGGTGATGGCCGGGTTCGGCGCCGCGGTCAACACCGGCGCGGTCGGCCGCGGCGACTCGTTCGCGGTGATCGGGTGCGGCGGTGTGGGCATGGCGGCCCTGGCCGGGGCGCGGCTGGCCGGGGCGACCACACTGGTCGCGGTCGACGTGGACGAGCGGAAGCTGGCCTGGGCCAGGAACCTGGGCGCCACCCACACCGTGAACGCCGGCACCGCCGACGTGGTGGAGCAGATCCGGGCGGCCACCGGCGGCTTCGGCGCGGACGTGGTGGTGGAGGCGGTGGGCCGGCCGGAGACCTGGAAGCAGGCGTTCTACGCCCGCGATCTGGCCGGCACCGTGGTGCTGGTCGGGGTGCCCACGCCGGAGATGACCATCGAGATGCCGCTGCTCGACCTGTTCGCCCGGGGCGGCGCGCTGAAGTCGAGCTGGTACGGCGACTGCCTGCCCAGCCGCGACTTCCCCGCCCTGGTCGACCTGTACCGGCAGGGGAGGTTCCCGCTGGACGCGTTCGTCTCCGAGACCGTCGGCATCGACGACGTGGAGGCCGCGTTCACCCGGATGCACCACGGCGACGTGCTGCGCTCCGTGGTCGTGCTGTCCCCGACCACCTGAAGACTAGAGATAGGTGGTCAGGGTGTCGGTATCCCAGCCAGCTTGCCGAAGAATTGACCGCAGAGTGCCGGGTGCGACCTCGCGGTGCTGGGGAACGATCACCGTGTGGCCGGTGCCGTCCCGGTACTTGTGGTGGCTGCCGCGTGACGAAACGAACTCGAAGCCACCGCGTTTCAATGCACGGGCAATATCCGCACCGGACAGTCCGCGCGGCAGGGCGGCAGGAGTCACGCCACGTTGACCGTGATCGGAGCGGTGAGAACGTCGTAAGCTGCGGGAGCGGGCTGGTCCTCGAAGTACAACTCCAACGCCTCACGCAGATTGGTGAGGGATTCCTCGATGGAGTGGCCCTGGCTGGCGACCTCCACTTGGAGGCAGCGCGCCACGTACCAATCGCCCTCGTGGGTGACCGCGGCGGTCAGATGTAGTTCGGACACAGGGATAGTCTAGTGCTCTGCCGATCCGCACGCGATCAACGGCGGCCGTCGGGCATGTGCGGTTCAGAGTCCGAGCCTCACCCGAACCGGTGGTGGGTCGCGCGACCTGGCCGGGTGGCCGGGCCGGCACGGTGAGCGGGGGCGGCGGTACGGGCGGAGACTTGACGGGTGGAGCCCGACCCGCACCGGTGGCGGGCGCTGTCGGTCTGCCTGGTCGCCGGGTTCATGACCCTGCTGGACGTGAGCATCGTCAACGTGGCGCTGCCCTCGATCCGGACCGGGCTGCGCGCCACCGACAGCGACCTGCAGTGGGTACTGTCCGGCTACGCGCTGACCTTCGGGCTGGTGCTGGTGCCCTCGGGCCGGTTCGGCGACGCCTACGGGCGGCGGCTGGGGTTCATGGCCGGGCTGGCCGCGTTCACCGTCGCCAGCGCGGCGGCCGGGCTGTCACCGGGACCGGGTTGGCTCGTCGTGGCCCGGCTGGTGCAGGGTGCCTCGGCCGGGCTGCTCACCCCACAGATCGCCGGGCTGATCCAACAGCTCTTCACCGGCGCCGAGCGGGGCAGGGCGTTCGGGCTGCTCGGGGCCAGCATCGGGGTGTCCACCGCGGTCGGCCCGCTGCTGGGTGGGTTGATCATCAGCGCGGCCGGAGCCGCCTCGGGGTGGCGCTGGATCTTCTACGTGAACGTGCCCGTGGGCATCGCGGCACTGCCGCTGGCACACCGGCTCGTCCCGATTGGGCCGGCTCGGCACCGCCGGCCGAGCCTCGACCCGGTCGGGGTGGTGCTGCTGGGTTCCGGAGTGTTCCTGCTGCTACTCCCGCTGGTGGAGTACCGGCAGTGGACCGGCCGATCGAAGTGGTGGCTGTTCGCCGGAGCGGTCGTGGCGCTGGCCGGCTTCGTCGGCTGGGAGCGACGGTACCGGGCGGGCGGCGGCGAGCCGGTCGCCGACCTGGGCCTGTTCCGGGTGCGTTCCTACTCGCTGGGCAGCACGTTGGCGTTGCTGTACTTCGCCGGGTTCACGTCTATCTTCTTCACGTTCACCCTTTTCCTCCAGATCGGCTTGGGTTACAGCGCCCTGCTCGCCGGGGCCGCGGTGACGCCATTCGCGCTGGGATCCGCAGCCGCCTCGGGCCTGGGCGGGCGCAGTGTGTCCCGGTTCGGCCGGCACCTGGTCGCGGTCGGCCTGCTGCTCGTGCTCGCCGGCCTGGCCGGCGTCGAGGTGGCCGTGCACCAGGCCGGCGGGCACGGGGTGGCGCTGGCCACCGCCGTACCGTTGCTGGTGGCCGGCGTGGGCAGCGGCCTGGTCATCGCGCCGAACCAGACCATCACCCTGTCGGAGGTGCCGGTGCGCGGCGCCGGCAGCGCCGCCGGGGTGTTGCAGACCGGTCAGCGGATCGGCACGGCGGTGGGGATCGCGACCGTCGGCTCGCTGTTCTTCGCCACCGTCACATCCAGCCACGGCGACTTCGCCCGGGCCTTCGACGACTCCCTGTCGATCGTCATCGCGTTCGTGGTGGCCGCGCTGGCGGCGGCGGTCGCCGACCTGGCCGCCAGCCGCTGGGGCTTAGCGCCGGCCGCACGGCGGGATCAGCCGGCCGGATCCACCGCGGTGCCGGCGTGGGCCAGCCCGACCAGGACGGTGACCGGAAACGGCGGTTCCCCCGGTGCCGGGTCGTCGCCGGCCCCGGAGTCGGGGTGCCAGTCCTGGATGGGTACCACACCCGGTTCGGCTACCTCGCCCCAGACTCGCAGCAGGCCGGCGACCTCGTCGGCGGTCCTCACCACGGC
>DASULA010000311.1:0-3753 GCA_036278435.1 Mycobacteriales bacterium
TGGCCGCGCGGGGTGCGCGGTCTCACGGGGGGACACGGGGGAGGTCGCCGGCGCGGCTCGTGGCCCGCTGGGTGCGGTCGTGCCGGCGACACTTCGCCGGTTCCTGTGGCGGTTTCGCCGGTTCGGCGGTGGTGGGTTCCACCGGGTGGGCCGGCCCTGAGCTACCGGGAGTGGCATGTTCGGCGGCGAGGTGGCACGGCTGGTTCCGGCGTTGGCGGGTGGACTGGTCGCGCCGGTGTGCGTGTACGGAAGCTTGCGGGGCGGGCAGCCCGCCCGGGCCAGGCTGGTTGATGACAGCGACGTCGTGGCGGTGGCCGCCGCGCGGATCCCGGGTCATCGGCTGGTGGTGGCCGGTGCGGGGGCGGGCCGGTGGGCCGGGTGTGCGATGGCGGTGCCGGCGCCGGGCGGGTCGGTGGTGGGCGAGTTGCTGGTGTTACGCCCGGACCGGCGTGACGAGGTACTCGAAGCGTTGGATGCCTACGAGTTCGCCGGGTACTGCCGGGCCGACCCGCGCTGCCCGTACCGGCGGCGGTTACTCGACGTACTGCTGCCGTTGAACGAGTGGGGGCTGGGCCGGGCCGTGGCGGTACCGGCGTGGGTGTACCTGCCGGGCGCCCCGTTGCACGCGCTTCGCGGCAACGCCCGGGAGGTACCCGGCGGGGACTGGTCCGGGTGGGTCTCGGTCGACGCTCCGGCGCTGGTGGAAACGGGCTCGCCGACGGGCGGGTTCTGGTGACCGGGGTGGCGCCGATGCCGACGTCGGCGGACACGTTTCCGGTGCAGACCCCGGTGTTCCTCTACACCCCGGTGCCGTTGGTGCGTGGGGTGGACGCCGACCCGCTGGTCGGCGCGGCGGTGGGGGTGTTCCCGGCTCGGGCGGCGGGGTACCGGTTGTACCGGGCGGCGATGTTCGCCACGAACAGCGACCTGATGGGGTTCGTGGCCGCACAGACCGGTTACGCGACCGTGGGCCGGTTGTTCGTGATCCACCCGCACCGCTACGCCGGGGTCCTCGACGCGTTGGACCGGGCGTTCGGGTTCCGTGACGACCGGTCCAGTGTGTACATGCGGCGGCGGGCGGCGGTGGACTGGGTCATCGACGGCGCCGCGGTGGTGGTGCACGCCTGGCTGTACGAAGGCGGTGCGACCCTCCTTGGCAGCACCCATCTGTGTTCCCCGGTACCGCGCGGGGACTTCTCGGCGTGGCTGGCGGCCTCACACGCCCACCGCAGCGTGCCACCCGCACCGGACCGGGCTCAGCCGTGACCGGCATGCCCACCCCGGGCTACCCGGAACGGCACCGGGTGTGGCGGGCCGGCCGAATCGTAATCGGTCGCCCGCCGGTGGCACCGCGCGGACCGGCGGGCAACCAGACCGTACTGACCCCGGCCCCGGCGCCACACGGCTGGCCGCCACCGGGACATCCATCGTCCACATCAGACAGCACGCCGGCCGAACCCGGTGGCGTATGGGTCGGTGAGGGTGAACGCGGCCGGACGCGCGCGGTCCGGACTGTCGGACGGGTGGTGTTGTGGACCGCCGCGGCGGTGGTGCTCGCGGCCGGGTTGCGGCAGATCGTCTACCCGCCGAGTCACCCGAACTCCGCGCGGAACCGAGCCGCGGGCCCGGCGTGGCCGGCCGGGGCAGCCGGACAGGTCGCGACACGGTTCGCGGTGGACTACCTGACCTTCGACGAGGACGAGCCGGGCGCACGGTCCCAGGCACTGTCCGCCGACCGGCCGGCCGGAGTGGACACCACCGCCGGGTGGGACGGGCATGGCCGCCAGACCGTGGTCGTCGCTGTCCCCGGCGACCTGAACCGGCGGGGACGGATCGGGGCGGTGGCGACCGTGCAGGCCCAGGTGGTCCCCTACACGCGGACCGGGTCGTCCTGGCGGGCGTTGCCGCCGGTGTGGCGGACCCTCGCGGTGCCAGTCGGGTTGGTGTCCGGTCGGGTCGTTGTGACCGGCGCCCCGGCCTACCTCGGCCCCACCCCGCCACCGACCCCGCCCACCTTGACGACGCCGACCCCCGACGCCGTGGTCAGCGCACGGACCCGGACGCAGGCCGAGGCGTTCTTCACCGCCTACGCCGCCGGGGACACCACCGCCTACACCACCCCGGGCACACACCTGGTCGGACTCGGTGGGCAGGTGTCCTTCGCCGGCCTGGACTCCTGGTCGGTCCACACCGGACCCCCAGGCGCGCGTGAGGCGACCGCGGTGGTGCGGTGGCAGGAGGTGACCGGCGCGGTGCTGACCCAGCCCTACCGGCTACGTCTGGTCCGCATCGCCACGAATGGTGGGAGCCGCTGGTTCGTCGACCGGATCGGCGCGGACACCGGGAACGGGGGCAGGTGAGATGACCGTGTTCGTCGCGCTGCTGGTGCCGCGGGCGGCCGGATCGGTGCCGTTGGACCTGTCCGGCCTTAAGACGTGGGTGTTGACCATCGTCGGGACGCTGTTCATCGTGATCTTCGTGATCCGCGCGGTGGTGCACTACGCGGCCAAGGACTGGGGGCAGCTCATCGGGTTCGTGGTCGCCGGGATCTTCGTCGCCTGGATCGTGTTCTTCTCCGACTCGGCGGTGACCACGTTGAAGAATCTGGCCGCGCAGATCTTCGGGGCCGGGTGAACGCCATGCGGGTATTGCGCACGTTCACCAAGCACTACCAGCTGGAGTCCCGCCAGTACGAGCTGTTCGGTATCGACCTGGGCGAAGGGGTGCGCCGCCGGGCGCTGCTGGTCGGGGTCGCCGCGGTGCTGGTGTGGGTGGGGTTGCTGTTCGCCGCCGGGGTCGCGTTGCACCCGTCGACATTCCTGGTCTGGGTGGCACCGCCGCTGGTGGTCACCTACTACGGCACCCAATCCGAGGCGTCCGGGCGGCGGTCCCGGCTGGCCGGGTGGGTCGACGCCGCGCGGTTCGTCACAACCGGGCGGCGTCCGCTGACCGGGCTGCGCGGCGACGTGGCGGCCGAACGTTCGGTGACGGTGCGGTTGTCCACCCGCCGTCGGATGGCCGGGGGTGTCCGATGGTCCGCGCGCTGAGCCTGCCGCGGCGCTCGGCTCCGCCGGTCCGGCCACTGTTGGTCGCCGACGGGCTGCTGGTGACCGCCGACGCGGCGTGGGCGTGGTTCGTCGTGCCGACCGCGGCCACCGACTGGCTCACCGAACCGGATCTGGACGCCGGAACCGACCAGGCCGCCAGCGACCTGTCCCGGTTGTTCGACCCGGGCGGCGAGGTACACCTGAAGATCCTGTGGGGTCGGCTGTCAGCCGCCGACTACGCCGCGGGCATCCGCCGGGCCTCACCACGCACCGCCGGTGACATCGACACTTGGACCGGACTGGCGGCCACCCGGGTCGAGTCGCTGGCCCTACCCCAGCGGCACGTGCTGCTGGGCACCCGCATCGCGTGGCGCAACATCGGCGCGGGGTGGCGGCGGGCCGCCCGCGCCACCGAACACGCCTTCGGGGTGTCCGGTGTCGGGGTGAGCCGCCGGGAGGCCGCCGGGTACGCCGACCGGGTCGGGACCCTGGCCCGCCGGCTGAGCCGGTCGGTGTTCCACGCCCATCGGGCGCCGGCGGAGTTGATCGCCTGGTCACTGTCCCGGGAACTCGCCCGTACCCGGGCGTGGGCGCCCACCGGCGGGTGGATCACCGGCGCACCGCTGACCCGGTCGGTGTCTGGCCGGATGGTCCCGCACGCCGACCACGTCCAGGTGGCCACCGGCGGTCCGGCCGCGTTCGTGGC
>DASULA010000312.1:0-3419 GCA_036278435.1 Mycobacteriales bacterium
ACTGCTCAAGTCGATCACCTGCCAAGGATAGTAGATCACTCGATCGGATGACCCTCTCAGAGTACTCATTGCAATGAGTACAACATGATGCTACGGTCCGCCTGCGGTCCGAAGGGCAGGCCACCGAGTCGGCCCACTGGACGGAAACAGAGGCGCCAGGCCGGGCTCCGCTCGGCGCGGTTGCCCAACCCTTGTTGGAGGGAGTTGGTCTAGATGGTGACCAGTTCGCAGGGTCCGGAGCGGTACTCGCAGCCGTGCGCGTGGTGCCGGGGTGACGGGCGAGTGGTGATGGCTTCACGGGTGGAGCCGGGGACGCACGCGGTTGTCTCGTGCCGCAGGTGCGGCGGGCGCGGTCGGATCAGCAGTTAGTTCGGGCGGAGGGGCGGCCGAAGCCGGCAAGCACGCGCCGCCCCTCCCGGTGGGTCACTACATGAGAGGAGTTGACCCGGTGGGAAGCATCGCACGCCTGAAGGGTGTGCATCTGGTTCCGGTCGAGGTGGATCGGGAGCCGTCGGCTGGGGAGTTGGCTGCGGTTGAGGCTGAGGTGCCGTTGTTGTTGGCCGAGTTCGCGGTGATCCAGGCCGAGGCGGTGTTGTCGGTGTCTCCGGGGTGCCAGTGGGCACAGCGGGTGCACCGGCGGGCGGTTCGCCAGTGCCTGGCCGCCGCTGCGCACCTGGCCGCCGACACGGGGCCGTGGCCGTTGGAGGTGGCCTGAGATGGGCACCTCCTACAGGTTCCTGGCCTTCGGGGATCGGGCCGCTGCGGTGGCCGGGTTGCGCCAGTTGGCTGACTTCCTCGAATCGCACCCGCAGGTACCCGCCCCCGGCAGGTACGACACCGACATCACGTTGTTCACCCGCGGCAACACCGACACCGACGAGGGGGCGTGCCGCGTTGAGGTGGACCGGGTCGCCGCCGCGCTGGGCGTCGCCGCGACATCGGGTGAGCACTACACCGCCGTGCGGACCTTCGGCCCGGTCAACTACCGGATTGTCCACATCCCCGCCGCCGCCGAACGCGCCTTCAACGCCCGCCGCTCCTACCACGACGTGGTCCAGGTCGACACCACCACCACCACCGAGACGGGGGCGGTGTCATGACCCGCCGGGGCCGGCAGGTATCCCGCGCCGGGATGCCCCAACACGGCAAGTGCACCACGTGTGGGCACCAGTCCTTCCGCCGCCACGCCGGGGTATGGCAACACGACACCTGCGCGGAATGCGGACCCTGCCCGCAGTGCGTCCCGGCCGGCCGTCCGGTGCGACGCCTTGGTGGTGTGCGGTGAACCCCGATGCGGTTCGGACCGCGTTGGACGAACTCGCCGGGTACGCGCCCACCGCCGCCCGGGTACTCGACAGACACTTCCAGGGCCGGGGTGGGACCACGGCTGCGGAGTGCGCGACGATGCTGGACACCCCGGCGGCCCGCCACATCTCACCGCAGGCCATGGCCACGTTGCGCGCCGCACTGGCAGGGAGCACCCGGTGAGCCGCGGGGGCCGCACGTCGGTGCGGTTCTTCGACCCGACCGGTGCCCGGTTCACCCGGCCCACCTACCCCTGGCAGATGGCCCCGGAAGGGTTGGCCACCGCCCGCCAGTTGCGCGCCCAAGGCCTGCGTCCGGGCGGTCAGGACATCGCCGCCCAGATCCTGTGGCGCGGGATCGGCGGGGTGCGCACGGCCTACCTGTACCGGGTCGAGTTGGCCCGGCCCAAGCGCACCGCCACCCCGGCGCAGCGGGTGGCGTTGGCCGGAGCGTTGGAGGCCCGGCAGGTGTGCCCGGTCTGCCACGTGCTGCGCGGCTACGTGATCCCCCGCGCCTACGGGCAGTGCCTGACCTGCGCCGGTGAGGTGCCCCGTGCCCGGGTCGGCCGGGTGCGGACCCGGGCCGGGCAGGTCGTGCACCAGGTCGCTGAGGGGGTGGCGGCGTGAGCGTGCGTGAGGACTTGCACCGCCAGCCGGCCCGGGTCGCGGTGGCCCTGGTGGCCGCGGCGGTGGTCGTGCTGGTCGTGCGCCTGGTGGCTCTGGTCGTGGTCTTGGTCGCGGACTTGACCGGGCGGGCGGTTGCCCTGGTCGCGGTCGGGGCCGGGGCGGCGGCGGACGGGTTGGAGCGGGCCGAGGGCCGGCTGTCTGGCCGGGCCGGGGTGCTGCCCCTGGGGTCGCGCGTGGTGGTGCTGGCCGGATCTGAGGCGCGGGCGGGAGGTGCCCAGTGAGTACCGGTGGTGGAGTGCTGGCCGAGCTGGCCGACGTGTTGGACCGGCGGCGGCGGGCGGCTGACCTGGCGGACTGGACCGGGCTGCCGGCCGAGCGGGTGGCCGCGGTGCTCGGCGGCATGTCCGACCGGCAGGCCGCCGCGGTGGCCGGGCTGGTCACGGCTGCCGCCGACAGCAGCTACGACGAGGGTTACCAGGAGGGCTACCAGGACGGCGTCCAGGAGTGCGGAGACGTGCTGGACACCGACTCCGACGGGTTGGACCAGGCCCGGCCCGGTGATGAGGACCTGACCGACTCCGAAGAGCCGGACCCGTGCCTGGTGCCAGACCACTCCGGGCAGCACGAGTGCGCCCGGGAGGCGAGGCACACCGGTCAGCACCTGGCCGGCCGTGACGGCGTGGTGGTCGCGGTCTGGCCGCAGTACCGGTCGGATCCTGCCGCCCGGGCGCGGCAGGTACTCACCAGGTACCAGAGCGGCGCCGGCGGGCCGCACGCGGAGCGCGCCCGGTGGGCGGCGCCGCTGGCCGACGCGCTGCGCGGCGTGCTGCCCGGCGACACCGACCGGCGTACCGCCACCCTGCGGGCTACCGCCCGTCGGGAGCTGGCGCGCTACGGCGCCAGCACCGGCGCCGGTGCCATGTGGGCGGCCCGACTGGGGCACGTGCTGACCGCCCTGCTTGACGCCAGGGACGGTGCCCGGTGACCGGCCGGACCGACCGGGCCCGCGCGGCGGGCCTGTGGCTGCGGGACACCGGACTCGGTGCGGCCGGGTACGTCCTGGTGGCCACCGTGGCGGTTGCGGGCTGGTCGGCGTCGTTCGTGGGCCTGCACCAGTTCGCCACCGACCACATGGGTCTGGCCGACACGGCGGCGTGGTTGGTGCCGACGACGTTCGACGGTGCCGCGCTGGGTCTGACGATGTCGGTGGCCCGCGCGGCGATACACGGCCGTGGGGCGATGGTGTGGCGGCTTCTGGTGGTCGCGTTCACCGGGCTGTCGTCCTGGATCAACTACACCCACATCGATGACCCGCACGGCCGCTGGGTCGCGGCGTTGCTGCCGATCAGCGCGGTGACCGTGTTCGAGTCGTTGATGTCGGAGGCGCGGCAAGCCTACGAACGCCGCACCGAGCGGGTCCGTCCGCGGATACACCCGCTGCGCTGGCTCGTGGACTTCGGCGGCACGTGGGAGATCGTCCGGAACTAC
>DASULA010000313.1:0-4942 GCA_036278435.1 Mycobacteriales bacterium
CGCTGACCCGGGCCATGATCCCCGACCCGGGTGATCCCGACGGTCCAGATGGTCCCGACAGCGCGGAACACCCTCGGCGTGACCGGGCTGGGTCCGGGCCGGTGTTCGCGGTGCCGTCGGGCCGGCTGTTGGTGCTCGGTCTGGCGGCGTTCGCCGGTCTGCTCTGCGAGGGTGCCGCCTCGGACTGGAGCGCGGTGCAGCTCCGGGACTCGCTGGGCGCGTCGGCCGGGGTGGCCGGGTCGGCCTTTGTCGCGTTCAGCCTGGCGATGGTGGCCGGTCGCTCGGTGGCCGACCGGGTGACCGCGCGGCTCGGCCGGGTGCGCACGATACGGGTGTTCACCGCACTGGGTGCCCTGGCTCTGGCGGCCGGACTGGGGACGGGCAGCGTGGCCGGCGCGATCTGCGGGTTCGGCGCGCTCGGCGCCGGGTTGAGCTGCGTGATCCCGGTGCTCTTCGGTGCCGCCGGGCGCGGGCCCGGCCCATCCGGGCCGGCCATCGCGGCGGTGGCGACGTGCGGATACCTGGGCTGGCTGCTCGGACCGGCGATCATCGGGGGCCTGGCCCGGGTGGTGGGGCTGTCCGCGGCGCTGTGGACCCTGCCGCTGCTCACCGCGGCGATCGGGTCGCTGGCGTTCGCCGTGGCCGACCCCGCGCCGGTGCCGTACCGGAGCACCGGGGGCTCCGGGCAGGCGCCGGAAACACCCGGGGCGCGGGCCACGCCGGTGTGAACGCGCTGGTGAACTCCGCTCGGTCGGGCCACCGGGGCGCCGGTCAGGTGGGTGCGGCCCGGCACCGGCCCGCGACGCCGGTGAGCGAACCGACGGTACCGATCCCACCACGGCGGGGCGGCGGCGGTGCGTGCCGTGCACAATCAGGGCGTGACAACTGGCGAGCAGACCATCACCACAGCACGATCCCGACGCGGGGTCACGGCGGCCTGGTTCGGGGTCGTCGTGTACTGCTGGTTGGCCGGCGGTTTCGACAGCTTCACCTGGCAGTCCACCGCGGCGGTGCTGATCCCGGGCATGATCATCTTCGCACTCGGGGTGGCCCGCCCGCCGGACCGCCGGCCCAGACCGGTCCCGATCGGGACCGCCGGTGCGGTGGCCTGGTCGGTGCCCCTGCTGACCTTCTGCGTGCTGGAGATCGTGGACGATCTGCTGGGGTCCACCCGGGCGCACCCCACCCTGAGCATCCTGATGGATCCTGTCCTGAATATTCATGTTTGGAGATCAATGGGCTACTTCGTGTGGATCGTGGTGGGCTGGGCCCTGGTGAAGCGATGAGCCGCGGCCTGACCATGGCGACCTTCGTGCTTATCGGACTGACCGCGGTGACGCTGGAATCGGCCGGTCGGCGCGAGGGCTCGCGCATCCCCACCCTGTCGAAGATCTTCACCACCGTCATGTCCACCCCGATGGGACGGGCGTCGACGTTCGCCGGATGGGTCTGGGCCGGCTACCACTTCTTCGCCCGTTAGCCGGCGGACCCGGGATCCGCACCGAGGAACTCCCCGGCTGGCGAACTGTGGCGAAGCTGGCGAACTCAGTAAGCGCAGATGCGGCGCAGCGAGTCGGCCACGCCGGGCGCGGCCACGATCAGGCCGTCCTCGGGCAGCGGTTCGTCCGCCGGCACCGGTCGGCCGCCGTCGTGCCGGCTCAACACGACCCGACCGGACTCGCGGGCGATCAGCACCCCGGCCAACACGTCCCACGGACTGAACCGGCCGAGCAGGATCCCCGAGGCCCGGCCGGCGGCGGTGTAGGCCAGCGCGAGAGCGGTCGAGCCCAACACCCGGATGGCGCAACTGTCCGCGGCCAGTGCGCGCTGGGTGGCCAGCAGGCCGTCCCAGGGTAGGTTCTCCGACCACTCGGTGAGCACCAGCGCGCCGGACAGCGAGGTGCGGTCATCGGGCTCCAGCGGCCGGTCGTTGAGCCTGGCTCCGTGACCGCGGGCCGCGCTGAAGATCTCACCCCGGTACGGGTCGGCGACGACCCCCACCGCGGCGCCGTTCTCGTCGGCCAGGGCCAGGCTGAACGCGGACAGGGGCAGGCCGTGCACGTAGTTGGTGGTCCCGTCCACCGGGTCGACGTACCACACCCGGTCGCCCGGGTCGCCCCCTCCGGTACCGAACTCCTCGCCGATCACCTGGTGGTCCGGGAAGCGGCCGTGCAGCAGCCCCCGGACGTGCTGTTCCACCGCCCGGTCGGTGGCGGTGACATAGTCGCCGGGCCCCTCCTTGGTGTCCACCTCGGCGAGGTCCTCAGGTCGCCGCGACCCGATCCGGTCGATCGCCCAGGAGGCGACCTCCTCGGCGAAGGAGAGACAGACCTCAAGGTCGTTCGCGGTCAGAACAGGCATGGGGGCTCCAGTCCGCCTGCGGTGAGAATGACGTCGCGCGGTCCTTGGCGGTGGTTGAGCCGGTCGACCGGTCCGACGGTGGTGTGAGGTTGTCCCGTTCAGCGTCAGTTGTCAACAGATGCCGTTTTCGCTGGCGTGTTCGTCTGTTGCGGCCATGTCGATCCCGGACGGGGCCGGATGAGGGAAGGCGGTTCCCGGGAAGAAAGCGGTGCCCGGGAAGTCAGTGCGGGAGTGCCGCGCGCAACTCGTTGCGCAGGGCAGGGGTGAGCACGTCACCCACCCGCGTCACCAGCCGGCCCATCTCGTAGCCCACCAGCCCGACGTCGCACGGATTGGATGCCAGCACGGTCAGACTGGAACCGTCGCTGATGGACATCACAAACAGGAAGCCCTCATGCATCTCCACCACGGCCTGGGTCACCTCGCCGCCGCCCAGACAGGCCGACCCACCCTGGGAGAGGCTCCACAGCCCGGAGGCGATGGCGGACAACTGGTTGGCACGCTCGCTCGGTAGCCCCTCGGACAACGCCAGCAACAGACCGTCCGCCGAGACCACGATCACGTGCGAGATCCCGGGCACCTGCTCGACGAACTGGTTGATCAACCAGTTGATGTTCTGGGCCTCTACGCTGAGCGGTCTCACGAACCCTCCTGCTCGTCGGGCGACATCATTCCCCAGTTCGCCCGGTGCCTGCCACCAGGATCACCCTCGTCGGTCCGACCACGCCGATAACTTGAGTAGTACGTCGACAGCACGCTGCGGACCGTGTCCGGCGAGCGGTTGTTGTCACGGGGCTGGGGAGACACGGCGGTGCGGTTCTGCTGGTCGGTGGACGCCGACCCGGGGAACAGGTGTGCCCGGGGAGTACGTACCGGCAGGCCGGACGGGGTCATCCGGTCGTAGGACGGGGCGCTGGTGGCCTCGGCGGCCCGCCAGCCCTCGTCGGCCGGGGTGCTCCATTCCTCCACGCCCGGTACGGGTGACCGCGGTGGGGGTGCCGGCGGTGCCGGCGGCCGGTGCAGCGACGGTGAGGTCGATGACGCCTGTACCGGACCGCCCGGACCACCCAGCCCGTTCGGGCCGGCCGGACCGGTGCGCCGGGTCATCCCGCCCCGCCGGGGCAGCGGTGCCGGCGGTGCCGGCGGTGCCGACTGCTGCATCGGTGCCTGCCGTGGCGGACCCTGCCGCCGCGGTGGCTGGGGGGGTGGCTGGGGCGGCTCGGCCGGGCGGGGTGCCCGCCGGGAGTCCGGTGGTGGTGCCGATGGCGCCGGGGGCGGGGGCATCCGGCGTGCGGTCGGCTCGACCGCCGCCGGGGGGCGCGAGTACATCGGCGTCCGGGGCGGGAACGGAGGGCTCGCCGGCCGGTCCTGCACCGCGTCGTGGTCGATCCGCCGCCGGTGCCGGAACCATTCCGACACCGAGTCGAAGATCGGCGACGGCTCCATCTGCACCGGCCCGGTGTCGCTGCCCAGTGGTCCGGCCAGACCGTTGTGGCCGTACTCGGGGCGCATGTGCTGGGTCTCCTGGCCGGTCGGGGAACCGAAGTGGGCGCCGTCGTCGGCGTCGTTGGAACCGTCGCCCTCCAGGTTGGTGATCAGGGCCGGAGGGAGCAGCACGAGTGCGGTCAGTCCTGAACGGGGCGAGTTGCGCAGTTGTACCCGGATGTTGTGCTTGTTGGCAAGCCGGCCGACCACGAACAGACCCATCGTCCGCACCACGGCCACGTCGATGGTGGACGGGGCGGCCAACCGCGCGTTGGCGGCCTCCAGCTCGTCGCTGGTCATCCCGATGCCGTGGTCCTCGATCTCGATCATGGCACCGCCGCGGCCGGACAGCTTGCGGCAGGACACGGTGACCGTGGTCTCCGGCGGGGAGAACGCGGTGGCGTTCTCCATCAGCTCGGCGAGCAGGTGCACCACGTCGCTGACCACGTACCCCACCAGGCCGGACTCGGTGACGGTGGTGCGGGTGATGCGGGTGTACTGCTCGACCTCGGAGATGGACGCCAGCAGCACGTCCGGCAGCGACATGGGGGCGTTCCAGCCCCGGCCGGTCTCCGACCCGGCCAGCACCAGCAGGCTGTCGTCGGTACGGCGCATGCGGGTGGCCAGGTGGTCCAGCTTGAACAGGTTCTCCAACTGGTCCGGGTTCTGCTCGCTGCTCTCCAGTTCGTCGATCAGCCGCAACTGCCGTTCGACCAGGCCCTGGCTACGCCGGGACAGGTTGACGAACATGGCGTTGACGCTCTGCCGCAGTGAGGCCTGGTCAACGGCCAGCCGGACCGCCTCGCGGTGCACCGCGTCGAACGCCTGGGCGACCTCGCCGATCTCGTCGTGCGAGTCGATCCCGGTGGACTCCACCCGTATGTCGGCGAGGTTCCCGGTGTCGGCCTGGCGTAGCCGGTCGATCACCTCGGGGAGTCGCCGGTCGGCCACGTCCAGTGCGGAGGAGCGCAGGATCCGCAGCGGCCGGGTCATCGAGCGCGCCACGATGACGGTGGCGACCGCCGCCGCCAGCAGCACGGCGAGCAGCTCGATCGCGGCGATGATGCCGTCGCGCTGCTTGGAGGAACGCAGCCGG
>DASULA010000314.1:0-15297 GCA_036278435.1 Mycobacteriales bacterium
CGAGCGTCGAACTGGTGCCCGGCGTGCTGGTCCGGCACGTGCCGGCCGGCCCCTATGGTGGGTTGTCCAAAGAGGACCTACCACACCATCTGTGCACTTTCACCGCGGGCGTGCTGCGGGCCGAGGCGCAACACGAGCCCGGCTGGTACGACGTCATCCACTCCCACTACTGGCTGGCCGGCCAGGTCGGCTGGTTGGCCCGGGCCCGGTTGGGCGTGCCGCTGGTGCACTCGGCGCACACCCTGGCCAAGGTCAAGAACGCCGGTCTGGCCCAGGGCGACACGCCCGAACCGGACATTCGGGTGGCCGGCGAGGAACAACTGGTCGCCGAGGCCGACCGGCTGGTCGCCTCCACCGGCGAGGAGTCCCGCCAGCTAGTCGAGCTGTACGGCGCCGATCCCGACCGGGTGGTGACCGTGCCCCCGGGGCTGGATCTGGACACGTACCACCCCGGTGACCGCCGGGCCGCCCGGCACCGGCTGCGGCTGCCCGCCGACGCCGCCGTGCTGCTGTTCGTCGGCCGGATCCAGCGGTTGAAGGCGCCGGACGTGTTGCTGCGGGCCGCCGCGCTGCTGCTGGCTCGGCGCCCGGAACTGCGTGGCCGGCTGGCCTGCGTGGTGGTGGGGGGGTCCAGCGGCGGGGGCGGCGACGAGCCGGCCCGGCTTCGCGACATGTGCCAGTCGCTGGGCCTCGGCGACGGGGTGCGGTTCGTGCCGCCCTGCCCGCCGGAGGAACTGCTGAACTACTACCTGGCCGCGGACCTGACCGTGGTGCCCAGCCACAACGAGTCCTTCGGCCTGGTCGCGCTGGAGTCCCAGGCGTGCGGCACGCCGGTGGTCGCGGCCCGGGTGGGAGGGCTGTCCACCGCCGTCCGCGACGGGCTGTCCGGGGTGCTCGTGGACGGGCACGACCCGGCCGACTACGCGGCCGTCATCGACCGGTTGCTGACCGAACCTGGCCGCCGGGCCGAACTGGCGATGGCCGGGCTGCGGCACGCCCGCGGGTTCGACTGGCAGCGCACCGCCGAACGACTGCTCGCGGTGTACCGGGCCGCGCGCTGCGAGGTGGAGTCCGCGAGACTGTTGGCTTGACATCCTCCCTGTCCTGAAGGACAGGGATTCCAACCCCGTCTGGAGGCGAGGGGTTGAGGTTCGCGGTTCATCGGCCTGGCCAACGCCGGGCCTTCCCGCGCAGTCACGGCGTGTCCCGCCGCGATGGTCCTGGCCGCGTTCACGTCGGCGTTGCACCGGAATCCGCAGGACCGACACCGGAACACCGCTTGGCTCTCGCGGTTGTCCGGGTCGCGGTATCGGCAGTCCGAGCACGTCTGGGACGTGTAGGCGGGGTTGACCTTCTCCACCCGGTCTGGTGCCTTGTGCTCCAGGCGGGCCACCAGTTGTCCCCACCCGTTGGCGAGGATGCCCCGGTTCAGGCCGGCTTTCTGGCGGACGTTCCGGCCGGGCGCCTCGACTGTGCCCTTCGCCGAACGGGTCATGTTCGTGATCGGCAGGTGTTCCACGCGGATCACCTCGAACCGGGTGGCCAGCGCGGTGCTGGTCTTCTCGACCCAGTCTTTCCGCCGGTCGGCCTGCCGGGTCTTCAGCCGGGCGATCGCGGCCTTGACCTTGCCGCGCCGGTTCGATCCGCGCTTGGCTTTGGCGAGGCGACGTTGCAGTCGGCGCAACCTCGCGGCTTCCGCCGGTCGCAGGCCGGGGCAGTGCAACAGTTCTCCCGTCGACAGCGCGGCGGACACGGTCACACCCCTGTCCACTCCGACGATCTCGCCGGTGCGGGGCGGGTCCACCGGTGTCGGGATCGCGGCGACGGCCACGTGCCACCGGCCGGCCCGGTCCCGGGTGACCCGGTAGGACTTGGCTTCGGGCACCGGCCGGGACCAGCGGAACCGAACCCATCCGATCTTCGGTACCAGCACCTCACCCACGTGCCGGGACAGCCGGCGGATATGGTCCGGTCGAACGCCGACGATCCGGAAACTTTCGTGCCGGCCGGCCTTCCGCCACATCGGGCGGCGGTGCGTGCCAGCGAAGAAGTTGGTCATCGCCTGGGAGAAGTCCCGCAATGCCTGCTGCTGCACAGTCACCGATCCGGCTGCCAGCCAGTCGAATCCGGCGCGGGCCTGGGTCAACTGCCGGGACTGGACGGCGAAGTTCGGTGCCGGGCCGCGTCCGGGCCGCCACCAGGACTGTTGTTCCACCGCGAGGTTCCACACGAACCGGGCGTGCCTACAGTGGAGGAGAAGCGACTGCTCCTGCGACACGGTGGGGTAGAGCCGGTACCGGGACACGCAACCATTTTACCACTAGCATGGCGTCATGATTCGGTACACGATGCGGTTCCCCGACAACCTGTACACGCGCATCAAAACCAGCGCCGAGACCAACCGGCGCTCCATCCACGCGGAAATCCTGTGGTTGCTCGAACACGCCCTGATCCAACACTGAACGCCATTCCTCCCCGGCCCGAAGGCCAAGGCATCCTGGCGCTTTCCTGGTGACCGAAACCATCCGAGCTGACCTGGACCGTGTGGTGGGTACCACCCTGGACGGGTTGGGCCTGGAGTACCGGCGGGTCGACCCGGGCGAGTTCCTGGTCACCCTGCCCGGAGTCCACAAGCTCGGCACCATGTGTTGGCTGGTCCTCGGCGAGCACGCCATGCTGGTCGAGGCGTTCGTGATGCGCCGGCCCGACGAGCAGCACGAGCGGCTGTACCACTTCATGCTGCGGCGCAACGCGCGGATGTACGGGGTGTCGTTCTGCCAGGACCCCGACGGGGACATCTACCTGGTGGGCCGGGTGCCGCTGCACGCGGTCACCCCGGACGAACTGGACCGCCTGCTCGGCGCGGTACTCAGCTACGCCGATGACAACTTCAACGCCATGCTGGAGATCGGGTTCGGTTCGGCCATCCGGCGCGAGTGGGCCTGGCGGTCCAGTCGGGGCGAGTCACTGGCGAACCTTGCGGCCTTCGCCCGGTTCGCCGACCCGGACCGCCGCTGACCGGCCCGGACCGCGGACCGCTGGCCGGCCCGATCCGGAGGGGTGCGCCCAGGGGTCCCGCGCCGGGTAGGGCAGGATCACGCCCATGACCGGGACGCTCGTGCTGCTCCGCCACGGCGAGAGTGACTGGAACCAGAAGAACCTGTTCACCGGCTGGGTCGACGTGGACCTGAGCCCCACCGGCGAGGCCGAGGCACGGCACGGCGGGGACCTGCTCGCCGCGGCCGGGTTGCGGCCGGACGTGGTGCACACCTCGGTGCTGCGCCGGGCGATCCGCACGGCCGAGATCGCCCTGAACACCGCCGACCGGCACTGGATCCCGGTCCGCCGGTCCTGGCGGCTCAACGAACGGCACTACGGTGCGTTGCAGGGCAAGAACAAGGCTCAAATCCGCCAGGAGTACGGCGACGAGCAGTTCATGGTGTGGCGGCGCTCCTACCGGGTGCCGCCGCCGCCGCTGCCCGACGGCGCGGAGTTCTCCCAGTCCGCCGACCCGCGCTACGCCGACCTGGTCGGCGCGGCCCCGCGCACCGAGTGCCTGGCCGACGTGGTGGACCGGCTGCTGCCGTACTGGTACGACGCGATCGTGCCCGACCTGCGGTCCGGACGCGGCGTGCTGGTGGTGGCGCACGGCAACTCGCTGCGCGCCCTGGTCAAGTACCTCGACCGGATCGACGACGAGCGGATCGCCGAGCTGAACATCCCGACCGGGATCCCGCTGCGCTACGACCTGCGCCAGGACCCGGACGGGCGGTTGGTACCCGACCCGGCCGGCGGGGTGTACCTCGACCCGGTGTCGGCCGAGACCGCCATCGCCGCGGTCCGCAACCAGGGCCGCTGAACAGCGCCACCGAACCGGATCGGCTGGTGCTGGGCGACGAGGCGATGAGCGCGCTGTCCGGCAGAGACCGCCCGCGACCGCAGCCGCGAACTCGGCCGCGCCCGCGAGTAGGAGTCCCGCCTCAGGAGGCGAACACCCCGATGCGCTGGGCGAACTCGTGAGCCTCCCGGCCCAGGTTCCGGTCGGCCGTGCGCAGCAGCAGCCGGATGATCTCCCGCACGTAGACGTTGTGTTCCACCGTCTCGGACGATTCGGTCTCGGCCTGGCGCAGGATGTGCATGGCTGCCGTGTTCTGTCGCCTGGCCACGTGCCCCCTGGCCATGTCGATCAGGCCGAGTGCCCGTGAGGCCCGAACCGGAACGGTGGAAATGTCGAGCCGTTGGGAAGCCTGGAGCGCGGCGCTGTTGCGACCCAGTGCGGTGTACGTTCGGATCGCGAACACACCTACCTCTCCATGTCTGAACGCGGTAACGGGGTGTACGTAGTCAGCCGGAAGCCGCCGCATCACCTCCGCACCGGCATCCCAATAGCGCAGCGCGGTTCCCTCGTCAGTCAGGTGGCCCGCGTTCAGTCCAGCCTGAAGCTGAAGGTGACCCCATGCGGCGAGCACATTGTCCGACGCATCGGCCAGATACGGCTCAAGGATGGGAATCGCGTCCAGGCCGGTCTGCACCGCTTCATCGAGCATGCCCAGATCTTTGAGAACACCGGCGGTCTGCCACGCCGCCAGGGTGAGGGTCACCGGCTCATCGGCCTCGCGGGCCAGCAACATCGCACGGTCAGATGCCATTCGGGCGAGATCGAACGCGCTGACGTGCCGCATGAACCGGCTGATCAGTATGTAGACCTCGCACAGCACGGCAGCCGCATCCCGGCGGGCTGGTAGATCTTCGGCGCGGTGATGCGTGTCAGCGGCAGCGCCGAGCAGGTCGGGAACGACATCGGCCAGCCGTGCGACGAGCCGCGGATGGTCGCGGTAGATCGCCCAGGCTTCGGAGAGTCGAGTTCGGAGACATACCAGCGGGACAGGTTCACCGTCACTACGGGTTTGTGGTGCCACCGCCGCATGCATCGCCTCCTGAATGTGTGGACGCATGGGATGTTCGCGAATGCGGTCCCGGGACAGCGAGATCTCCAGGGCACCGGTGATGTCCTCCAGGTATTTCACCTTGAGGACCTGGGCGATGAGAATGAGATCGGAGAGCCTTTCCACGTGACGCAGGCCGGCCTCGACCTTTTTCCACCAGGACAGAGATCTACCGACCAACCCGGCACACTGCTCCTGCGTCATTCCCCGGTAGACCCTCCATGCCCGGATACGTTCCCCGACGGACATGTCCGCACTGACAGGTACCGGCATCGAAGGTACCTCCTGTTCCATCGTGCCATCGAGACTACCGGGTCCGGTCGACCTTCCGAACGCGCATCGATGGCCGGCCGCTGTGAATATGACCCACGTTCACACACCGGGAACCCGAGAAGGTTCACCGCCCGTCCACCCTTGGCTTCCGACGCCCTCCTACCGTCGTGGCTGGGATGGCGAAGGGGGAGTGCCGTAACAGGGTCGGTGTGAGGTCTCGGTGGCCGTCCTGCGCAAGCGAGCCGTTCGGCCGCCGCAGGTAGGCGGACGAGACGGTACCGGGATACTGGAGACCGCGATTGACGGGAGAGACCATGAATGCTTCGGCCGTTTTCTTCCATGCTGTTGGATATCTCCGTGTGCCCGGCGTTCTCGACCCGCAGGAGTGTGGTCGCCTCCGTGAGGTCGCACGATGTGTCGCCGCGCAGCACCAACCATCTCATGCAGCGATTCGACCCGGTCGAACGCGCATCGATCATATCGTGTCGATGGATTCCGAATATCTCGCCATCGCGACTTCGGATCGACTTCTCGATGCCATGACACCGCTCTTGGGGCAGAATATCGAACTAATTGAGAACCGCCACAATCATCTGTGCACCTACCATGAACCCGTGAGGGACCGGCTACACAGGGACGTCCTGCAATGGAGCCGTAGCATCCTCACCGCTCTGGTGTACCTGTCGGACTGCACCGATTCGGCGGCGGCCACCCGGGTTGTTCCGGCGAGCCACGTCTGGCCCTCCACCGGTGAACCCAACAATGGCGGCACATGGCTGAATGAATCGTCGTGGTATTCCGCCCTGAGTGGACAGGCAGTGTCCGTGCCAGCCGAGGCCGGAGACGCTGTGTTGATGCACGGGCAGCTCTACCACTCTGGCGCCGGAGCGACATCCACTGGACCGCGAGCAGTCTTGACCCTCGCCTACCGAAGCACCGATGAGCTAACCGAGGAAGACCCCATACACTGCCGGCTGGTCCGCGGCCGGCGCATCTATCGTGGCCGAGGAGCCGTCCGTGCCTGACCTGCCTGACCTCTCACCTGCGACTGACGACGACTACGCGCGGGTGCTCGACCATGTCACGTCGCACCGCGCCGAATGGCAGTCCCAACTCGCGTCAGGGCTGCGTGTTCTCATCAACCACCTGAACCGCGCCGGATATGTACCGTTCGCAAATGGTGAACGTCTGGACGTGGCGGCCGGGCAGCGTGCCATCGAACCCGGCTCGGTTGTCGTGTCCGCCCGACTCAAGGATTCCCGTGCGTTGGTCGCCAAGATGCGCCGATTCGGGGAGCCGTTGCGCGTCATGCTTGATATCTGGGGTTACCGACTCGTGGTGGCCTCTGAGGAGGCCCTCGATACCGTCGCGCGGTGTTGCGCCGATCTGTGGTTGACTCCCGCGCCGGCCGAACTCCTTCTCCGGCACGGGGAACTCCAGTTCGAACCGTGGCGCGACTACCGGCGGCGGGATCACGCCGGGCTGTCGCAGGCCACCACGGCACACTACGACCAGGCCATCCACCTCAACCGCAAGGCGCCGTTCGGGATTGCGGAAATCCAGGTCCTGACCTACGACCTGTACCGGAGGGTCCACTGCGATCCAGCCAGTGACGACAGTCATGTCGCGTTCGTCGCGCGACGCCGGGCTCTGCTGCGCGGTGAGAACCTGTGACCGGCGCGGTTGTGCTGGCCGCCGGGCCGGGGACCCGGCTGAAAGACCTCGGCGCGCGGATGCCCAAGACGATGATCCCGGTAGCCGGCCGGCCATACCTTGAGCACTTGGTCGGCCGGCTTCTCGGTGCACGCTTATGCCCGGTCGCCGTGGCCGTCCATCACCACGCCGACATGATCCGAGCACACTTCAACGGCCACCCGTACGAGCAGAACCTGCTGTTCGTCCACACCGGCCAGCGTGGTACCGGTGCGGATCTGATGTCCTGCCTGGACGTCCTGCCCACCCCAACCTTCATCGTCTGGAACGGCGACACCGTTGTCGACCTCGACCTACCAGACCTGTTCCGCTGTGGCGAGCAGGCCACGGGCAGCGCCGTCATCGCGCTGACCCGACGTGGTGGCGTACCCAACCAGGGTGCGTGGTATGTCGACGCCGGAGGCACCGTCCTGGCCACCCGGGAAGCCGTGCCGGCACACCCCGAACCCTCCTCCTACGTTTGGCGCGGTAGCAGCACCGGCGTCCTGCTACTGCGCAGATCGCTGCTGGCCGCCTACCACCCGGACGGCGCGCCTGACCTCTTCACGACGATCCTTCCCGCGCTGATAGCTCGGCGGCGCCTGAAGGCGTTCGACAACGGGACCCGGTACTTCCTCGACTTCGGAACATCACAGGCTCTCGCCCAACTCGACCACACCCGGGTCGCCGGCTGGGCGTAATTCGACGCCTTGGTCCGCCTCGCCGTAGCGTCCGGGCCAGCCCGGACGGCTGGGCGGATCGCGCGGTGCCGGTGGCGGTACGGTCGGCTAGGGTGCCGCGGCGTCGGCGGGCCGGGCCGGCACTCCGGCCGGGTGCGGCGCGACCAGCCCGCCGGCCAGCCGGGCCCGGCACAGCCTGGCCAGTTCGGCGTACGTCCGCTCGCCGACCAGCGCGGTCAGTTCCGGCCGGTAGGACACGAACAGCGGCTCGCCGCCGGCGTGCGCGTCCGGCGAGGAAGTGCACCACCAGTGCAGGTCGTGCCCGCCCTCACCCCAGCTCCGCCGGTCGAACTCGGTGATCGTGCTCACCAGCACCCGGGTCCCGTCCGCCCGGTCCACCCAGTCCTGCTCGCGGCGGACCGGCAGTTGCCAGCACACGTCCGGCTTGGTCTCCAACGGATGCCGCCCGGTACGCAGCGCGAGCGCGTGCAGCGCACACCCCTCGCCGCCGGCGAACCCGGGCCGGTTGAGGAAGATGCAGGCGCCGTCCACGGTCCGGGTGCGCCGCCGGTTGTGATCATCGCCGATGCTGTCCCGCGCGACCAGGCCGCGACGGGCCGCCTTGGCGTGCTGCCAGATCGCCGGGTCCAGTTCGGCGGCGGCCCGTCGGACCCGTTTCTCGTCGGCGGTGTCGGTGAAGAACGCGCCGTGACTGCAACAACCGTCGTCGGGCCGGCCCGGCACGATGCCCTGGCAACCGCGGCCGAAGACACAGGCCCATCGCGAGCACAACCAGGTCAGGTCGGCCCGCACCAGGTGTTCGGGGTCGGCCGGGTCGGTGAACTCCACCCATTCGCGGGCGAAGTCCAGCCCCACCTCCCGGCCTGGCAGCGTTGTCACCGGGAAAGCCTAGATGATCCGGGCGCACGCCCCGCCGCGGCGCAGCCCGGCGTCCGGGTGGCGTCCGGGTGGCGTCGGACCAGGTTCGGCAGCCGAACGGACGGGGGGACCCGCCGTGTCCGGACACCGGGGACGTGACATGGCCGGGACGCCGGGCCGGGATGCACGTACTCTCGTTTCGACACCGAACAGCACGGTCGGGTCCCGGCCCGGCACGAACAGTCCGACCCGGGTAATCGGATTCGCACCTCCGGCGCCCCTGCTGCGACTATCCTCGGGCGCCCTGACTGGTTGGACGGTACGCGATGGGACGCCACCGACATCCTTCCGAGGACGAGTCGCTGGACGCACACGACGCACCGAGGTCGGCCTCGGAGATGCTGCGCGCCTCCGGATACGCCCAACCCGGGTCGCGGCGGCGGGGCCGGCCGGACGCCGACGCCGCACCGCCCGTGCCACCCGGCCCGCCTCGGCCGGCCCAGCCCGGACCCACCCAGCCCGGACCGACCCGGCCCGGAGCGACCCAGCCGGGACCCACTCAGCCTCCGCCGTACCGAACCGGACGGCAACCCCGGGTCGAGCGCACCGGTTACCCGGCCCGCCCGCCCGCGCCGGGGGGTCCGGACCCGGGCAGCGGCCCGTACCGGGTCCGGCGGCCGGACGGCCCCCCGGACACCCGACGGGTCCCACCCGTTGACGTGCGGGGGCGTCCGGACACTCCGGAACCGCGCTTCGAGCCGCCGCCGCTGCGATCCCGCCCCGGGGCACCCTCGTCCCGCCCGCAACGTCCCGACGAGGTCGACCGCCGCCCGGCCGGACCGCCGCCGTGGGTCGACGGGGAATCCTCCACCGGCGGGTACTCCCACCGGGCGCGCCGGCCGATCCGTCCGGGCGAGCACACCGACCCCCGCCTCGCCGACCGGATCGCCGAGCGATCCGGCCCGGTCGAACGACCCATCGGGCCGGGCCGGGAGATGGTCCTCGCCCCCGGGCGCCGACCGGTCCGGCCGCCCGACCCCGACCGCATCGACCGGGCGCCGGAGCCGGGGCCACCCGGACGCGACCTGGTGCCGGTGCGGACCGTGCTGCCAGCGCGGGCCGGGCGGGCCGACCTCGACCGCGGCTTCGACGACGACCCGGACCGCGACGATGACCCGGACCGGGCCGACAAGCCCGACGACGGGCGCTCGTTCGGTCAGGCGTGGGCGTCGTTCATCGGACAGATCCTGGTCGCGGCGGTCGGCGGACTGCTCGTCTGGTTGGGGTTCCGCTCGCTGTGGCAGCGCTGGCCGTACGGCGCCGCGATCGCCGCCGCGGCCGTACTGGTGATCCTGCTGCTCGGCGGCCACCAGATACACCGGCGCCGGCACCCGGACGAACCTCCAGACATGGTCACGGTGGGGGTGCTGGTGATCGTCGGGCTGGTGCTGACCATCTCCCCGGCCGCGTTCGTCCTGCGACCGATCTAGCCGGCGGGCGGGCCGGGTGCCGCGCCTCCGGAGGCCGGCCCGCGGCGGCGTAGCCTGTGAAGGCGTGGGCGCGCTGGCGGACTCTGGTCCGGAATCTGCTCTGGGGTCCGATGCGGGATCCGATCTGGGGCCCGATCCGACGTTGCCGGCCGGGGCGGTCCCGGCGGTGAAGGTGGGACTGTCCACCGCGTCGGTCTACCCGGAGTCGACCGCGGTGGCGTTCCAACTCGCGGCCCGGCTCGGGTACGACGGCATCGAGGTCATGGTCTGGAACGACCCGGTCAGCCAGGACGCCACCGCGCTCCGCCGGTTGTCCGACTACCACGGCGTGCCGGTGCTGGCCGTGCACGCGCCGTGCCTGGCGGTGACCCAGGCGGTGTGGACCACCGATCCGTGGGAGAAACTGCGCCGGGGGCGGGCGGCGGCCGAGACGCTGGGCGCGTCCACCGTGGTGGTGCACCCGCCGTTCCGCTGGCAGCGGGACTACGCCCGCAAATTCGGCGATGGCCTGGCCCGGCTGGCCGACCAGACCGACGTGCGGTTCTGCGTGGAGAACATGTTCCCACTGCGGTTCGGCGGCACCGAGGTGTCGGTGTACTCACCGCACTGGGACCCGGTGGACGAGGACTACCCGCACCTGGTGTTGGACCTGTCGCACACCGCGGTGTCCCGCTCCGACCCGCTCGCGGTGGTCCGGGCCATGGGCGACCGGCTCAGCCACCTGCACCTGGCCGACGGCACCGGCCTGCCCAGGGACGAGCACCTGGTGCCCGGCCGTGGCGGCCAACCGTGCGCCGAGGTGCTCGACCTGCTGGCCCGGCAGCGGTTCGACGGGTCGGTGATCGTGGAGATCAACACCCGCCGGGCCGCGAACCGGGACGAGCGCAGGTCCGACCTGGCCGAGGCGCTGGAGTTCACCCGGCAGCACCTGGCCTCGGCCGCCCACAACGGGTGACCCGGTCGCGGCCCTGGGCGGTCACGATGCGTTGCCCGGTTCGTCGTAGCCTCTAGGCATGCTGCGTTCGCTGATCCTCGCCGCTGCCCGTAACCAGCGGGTGAAGCACCTCGTCCAGACCGCCCCGTTGACTCGGAGCGTGGTCCGCCGCTACGTCGCCGGTGAGGACCTGGACGACGCGGTCGGTGTCACCGCCGGGCTGACCGCCGCGGGCCTGTCGGTGAGCCTGGACTTCCTGGGCGAGGACACCACGGACTCGGCCCAGGCCGCGGCCACCGCCGAGACGTACACCACCCTGCTGCGACGGCTCGGTGACGACGGACTGACCGGCGGGGCCGAGCTCAGCGTGAAGCTGTCCGCGATCGGGCAGAAGCTGGACGAGCGGCTGGCGCTGGACCATGCCCGGCAGGTGTGCGCCGCGGCCACCCGGGCCGGCACGACGGTGACCCTGGACATGGAGGACCACACCACCACCGACTCCACGTTGCGGGTACTGGCCGATCTGCGGGCCGACTTCCCCGACACCGGCGCGGTGCTCCAGGCCTACCTGCGCCGCACCGAGTCCGACTGCGCCGACCTGGCCCACGCCGGGTCACGGGTGCGGCTGTGCAAAGGCGCCTACCGGGAACCGCCCTCGGTCGCCTACCAGTCCAGGACCGAGGTCGACCGGTCCTACGTGCGGTGCCTGAACGTGCTGATGGCCGGCGAGGGTTACCCCATGGTCGCCACCCACGACCCCACCCTGGTCGCGATCGCCGGCGAACGGGCGCGCTGGCACGGTCGGAAGCCGGGCGGCTATGAGTACCAGATGCTCTATGGGATACGCCCGGACGAGCAGCGGCGGCTGGTCGCTGCCGGCGAGACGGTGCGGGTGTACCTGGCGTTCGGCACCGAGTGGTACGGGTACCTGATGCGCCGGCTCGCCGAGCGCCCGGCGAACCTGGCGTTCTTCCTGCGTTCACTGGTGTCGACCCGATGACCCGGCTGGCCGTGCTGGGCGGCGGGAAGATCGGCGAGGCGCTGCTATCCGGGATGCTGCGGGCCGGGCGGTCGGCCGGCGACATGTCGGTCACGGTGCGCGGGTCCGAGCGCGGCAAGGTGCTGTCCGAGCGCTACGGGGTGGCAATCGTGGACAACGCCCAGGCCGCCGGCGAGTGTGACGTACTGCTGGTCACGGTCAAGCCGCAGGACATCGACGCGCTGACCGACGAGCTGGTGCCGTCATACCGGCCGGGCACCCTGCTGGTCTCGCTGGCCGCGGGCATCCCCACCGGCTACTACGAGCGGCGGTTGCCCGAGGGCACCCCGGTGGTCCGGGTGATGACCAACACGCCGGTACTGGTGGACCAGGCGATGAGTGCGATATCGGCCGGCGCGCATGCCCAGGAGCCGCACCTGGCCCTGGCCGAGGAACTGCTGCGCCCGGTCGGCCGGGTGGTGCGGGTGCCCGAGTCGCAGCAGGACGCGGTGACCGCGCTGTCCGGCAGCGGGCCGGCGTACTTCTTCTACCTGGTCGAGGCGATGACCGACGCGGGGATCCTGCTCGGCCTGCCGCGTAGCGTGGCGCACGACCTGATCGTGCAGACCGCGCTGGGTGCCTCGGTGATGCTGCGCGACTCCGGCGAGCACCCGGTGACGCTGCGCGAGGCGGTCACCTCGCCGGCCGGCACCACCATCAACGCGATCCGGGAACTGGAGAACCACGGGGTGCGGGCCGCCCTGCTGGCCGCCATCGAGGCCGCCCGCGACCGCAGCCGCGAACTCGGCCGCGCGCACGAGTGAGCGTCGCCTTCGGACGCGCTGGTCCCCGGTCCCTTCGATTCACCGATCACTGCCAGCCTGACCTGAGACCAGCAGCAGAGTCTTGCCCACCGTGGCCCGGGCTTCGATGGCCGCGTGCGCGTCCGCGGCGCGGGCCAGCGGGAACGTCTGGCCGATCACCGGCCGCAGCCAGCCGGCCGCGGTCTCGGCGATCGCGGCCCGGGTCAACTCACCCATCTCGGCCGGGCTCAGGGCCGCGCCGCGGACCACCGTGACGCCGCGCCGGGACGCCTCGTCCACGGGGATCTGGGTGAAGGCTCCGCTGGCCAGGCCGTACGCGCAGAACCGCCCGCCGTCGCGCACCAGGTCGAAGGCTGCCCGGCCGATCGTTCCGCCCACCCCGTCGAAGACCGCGTCCACTCCGCCGATCAGGGCGCGGACCCGCCCAACCCATCTCGGGTCGGTGTAGTCCGCCGCCAGGCTGGCGCCGAGCCCCTCGGCCAGGGCGACCTTGCGCGGCCCGCCCGCGGCGGCCACCACCCGGGCACCGACGTTCCGGGCCAGTTGCACCAGCAGGCTGCCGACGCCGCCGGCCGCCGCCTCGACCAGCACCACCTGCCCGGCCCGTACCGCCGCGGCCCGGATCAGCGCCAGGGCGGTGCGCCCGTCGGCCAGCACGGCGACCGCCTCGGCCAGTCCCAGCCCCGCCGGCACCTCGATCAGCCCCGCGGCATCGACCGCGACCCGTTCGGCGTAGCCACCGGAACCGCCCGTGGTGGTCACGATCCGGCGCCCCGGCAGGGCCGGGTCCACTCCGGCGCCGACCGAACTGACCACGCCGCCGACTCCGTTGCCCAGGACCACCGGCAACCGGGGTGCCATCGCCGGGTTCGGCGGGTTGCCCGCCCGCACCTGGGTCTCGACGAACGTGATGTTGGCGATCTCCACGTCGACCAGCGCCTGGCCCGGCCCGGCGACCGGGTCTGGCACCTCGGTCAGGACGAGCCCCCCAGCCGGCCCGAACTCCGGCAGGACCACAGCGCGCACGCTGGTACCTCCCTCTTTTGCGGAGTGGAACGTTCCGGAATCCACCTTACCGGAGCGTTCCACTCCGACAACGGTAGGCTGTCCGCCGTGACCGGGCAGGCGCGCCCCGCACGGCGGGGCCGGCAGGCAGAGGCAGAGCGCAACGACCGCCGCGTGCTGGACGCCGCCCGCGAGGTCTTCGCCAGCCAGGGCGCCGGTGCGCCGGTCTCCGCGGTGGCCGAGCGCGCCGGAGTCGGCGTGGGCAGCCTGTACCGCCGGTACGGCAGCAAGGCGGACCTGCTGCGGCACCTGTGCATGCTGGCCATGGAGCAGACGGTCGACGCCGCGCGGACCGCCCTGGCCACCGAGGACGCATGGGTCGGCCTCACCGACTACGTGCGCACCTGCGTCGCTCTGGGCGCCGGGGCGCTCGCCCCGCTGGCCGGCACCATCGAGACCACTCCGCCGATGTGGGAGACCAGCCGACGCGCCAGGAGGCTGCTGGAGGATCTGGTGGCCAGGGCGAAGCGGGACGGAGTGCTGCGCCCTGACGTCACCGCGTTGGACGTCGCATGGTTGGTCGAGCTGTTCGGCCAGCGCGGCCCGGTCCGGGATGCCGGCGAGGACGGCATCATCGGTCGGCGGTTGCTCTCGATCGCACTCGACGGGCTGCGGGCGGGCGGGTCCGGGTCGCTGCCCGGCCCGGCGCCCAGCGCGCGGCACTACGAGGGGCGCTGGCGGGCCCCGTCGGGTCCGCGGTCGGCACCGCTGCCGGAGACGCCGGACGGGTAACCGGCCTGGCTACGGTCCGGCGCCGGTGCACGGGTAGTCTGGGCAGCCTGCGCGGTCCGTCGGACGCGCGCCGGTTCATCCCGCATCCAGCGAATGTCGCCGGAAACAGAGGGGTCCAGTATGGGTTCTGTGATCAAGAAGCGCCGCAAGCGCATGGCCAAGAAGAAGCACCGCAAGCTGCTGAAGCGCACCAGGGTCCAGCGCCGTAACAAGAAGTAGCGGCCGGTGGCGGCCGGTCTGGCCAGGTACCGGGCCGCCACCCGCAGACGAGTACGGTGCCGTACTACCCGGACCGGCAGCGGGGCCGGTCAACTTCGTGGAGGACTCCCACGTGAGCAGCGAGAGCTGGGTCACCTTCCTGTCGGACTACGGTCTGGACGACCACTTCGTCGGCGTGTGCAAGGGTGCCGTCGCTCGGATCGCTCCGGGGGCGAAGATCATCGACATCTGCCACCCGTCACGCCGCAGAACGTCGGCATCGGCGCGTCCATCCTGGCCGAAGCACTGCCCTACCAGCCCAACGGCGTGCATTTGGCGTTGGTCGATCCGTACCGGTCGGCCAGCGCGCGGGCCGTGGCGGTGCGATGCCGCGACGGGTCGACGATCGTCTGCCCGGACAACGGCGTCTCCTCGCTGGCCTGGGCCGTCCTCGGTGGTGTGGCCGCCGTGCGGGAACTGACCAACACCGAGCTGTGGCACCCCAACGCGGCCCGAAGCTTCCGTGGGCGCGACGTGTTCGCCCCGGTCGCCGCGCACCTGTCCGCCGGTGCGGCGTTCGAACGGGTCGGGGTCGAGGTCGACCC
>DASULA010000315.1:0-22868 GCA_036278435.1 Mycobacteriales bacterium
GGCACCCGGATCGGGTGCTCGCCCGGCGGCCGGTCCCGGTCGGCAGGCCAGGCGACGGGGCCAGTCGCTCCAGGGCGGTCCGGCATCGCCGGCCTCGCGGATGCGCTACGCTGAGCTTGCTTTCGCGGCCACCCGGAATGCCGCGGATACGGGCGATTGGCTCAGCGGGAGAGCGCCTCGTTCACACCGAGGAGGTCACTGGTTCGATCCCAGTATCGCCCACCGGCAAAACCGCAGGTCAGAGCCGGTGAAGCGAAGATCACCGCCCCGGCCGTGCCAGATACCTGACAGACAGGGCCGGCCGGACTGACCACGAACCGCTACCCCGCGGCGTCCCGGTGCACTCCCGGCCGAGGCGCCGCTGGCATGTCCGGGCGTGGTCAGGAAGCGTGCCGCCTGAGCGCGTGATCACCAGTGGCGTGCACTGCCGGTCGTGCACGAGGTGTATGACCGCCTGCTCGGCCTCATGGCCGCGAGCTAGAACGTCAGGAGGAGCCCCGGGCGTGGATGTCGATCGGGCGAAGCAGGAAGTCCGCGAGCGCGTGTGGGCCGCCCTGGAAGGCGCGCACATGGTGGCGCGCGGTGTCCACGGTCATATCCCCGCATTCGACGGCGCCGACCACGCCGCTGCCCGCCTGGCCGCGCTGCCCGTGTGGCTCGGCTGGTGTGGTCAAGGCCGTGCCCGACACCGCCCAGCGACCCGTGCGGGCGCTGGCATTGGAGGCTGGCGAGTTGCTGTATGTGGCCGTACCGATGCTTGCCGACCCACTGCCGTTCTACCAACTCGACCCGCGCGACATCGACGTACCACCCACGACGGCGACCACGGGGCCTGGTATGGGGGACACCTGACGGGCCGAGAAGATCGCCGCGATCCCTGTACTGGAAAACAATGCGAATGTGCATCGTGACCAGCTTTACAAAAGGCCAGGGTTGGGGCGGCCGCAGGCGGAGCTCGACGAGCAGAGTGAGCGCGTCGATGAAGTTGGTGGCGTGTTTGATGGTGGTGGCGAGATATTCAAATCAAGCCCATGACACCGGTTGGGAACTCAACGGGGAGCAGTTCACCGGCTGGTTCACCAAGTCGGGCCCGGCCGAGGTGCCCTTCGGGCGGGTCTGCGGGAACACAGCATCACCGCCCCTGTTGACCAAGTCGAGCTCTGGCGTTGGGATGCGGCCGGTTGGCACCATGTATCCATGTCGAACACAGCGGTCGAGGTGCCCGCGGGGCGCTCGCGTCGGCGGATCATCACCATCACCGTCGCGATTGTGATGGTGATGGCGGTGGGTGTCGTGATCGGACTGTGGCGTACCGTGGGGCAGAGGCTGACCGAGCGCCATCTCACCCTGTCGATCCTTGACGACACGACCTGGGATCCGAACGTCCTGGTCAGCTATGACGATGTCCACCCCGGCACCGTTCTCCTGCACTTGGAGATGAGCGACGTGCCGGCCGCCGCTAGGGCGGCGGTCATCGACAACATCTGGATCCAGCCTCGCGCCGTGCCGGGTGCCGCCGGTGTGGCAGCGCACGTCGACGTCGCGACACTCGGCCCGGTGCGGCCGGACGCCGCGGTCGCGTCCATTCTGGCCTCGGAACGCCAACTGGCTGACCCTGCGCCGGTGAGACCGATGACGGATCTGCCGGCGGGATGGAAGGGCATCGTGTGGGGCACGGAGTCTGGCAACAACGGTGATGCCGAAGTGGTCGGCGTTGCCGGCGCTGAGCTCGTCCGGATCAGCATCAAGACTTCCATCGGGGCAATCTCCGCCCCGACGGCCATAGTGGCGCGCGACGCCACGCAGCTTGTCACGGCGATTGCGCGCTGGGGCATCCCGCGGTTCAGCAACGTGGTCGTTCAACCGCACGGCTGGTTCTGATTTCGGGCGGCCGCCCCAAGCGAAGCGCGCCGGCCTCCTCGGCGACCCCGTCACGGTTCGATTGTGGATCACGGTGGTCCATGCGGTGCCACACCGCTCGTGAACGACGGGCACCGAGGTTCTTCGGTGGACGACCGGGTGTACCTCTCGCGTTGCGGGGCGACCGGGTGTGGGCGGGTGTGGGCGCCGGTATTGTCGGTGGATGGAGGACCCTGTGGGCGTCCCGGCGTCGGGCCCGTCGGGGCTTCGGCTGGCCGAGATCGTCGGGGCACTGTCCCTGGCCGTCGACCTGGGGCTGGGGCAGCCGATGGAACACGTTGCCCGTTCCTGCCTGATCGCCTGCCGGCTGGGCGAGCGGATGGGGCTCGACGACACCGAACGCGCGTCGCTGTACTACGTCGCGATGCTCGGCTGGGTCGGCTGCATCGCCGACAGCCACCAGGCCAGCACCTGGTTCGGCGATGACATCGCCTACCGGGCCGGGGTGTACGACGTGGACGCCAAGCCACTGCCGTTCCTCGGCTACCTGCTGCGGCGGGCCGGTTCCGACGGCTCGCCGGCCCGCCGGATCGGTATCGGGGCGGCGCTGGTCGCCACCGGCGCGCGCAGCGTCCAGGAGTCGCTGACCGCGCACTGCCAGGTCACCGCCGACATCGCCGGGCGGCTGGGTCTGGGCCCCACCGTCTGCGAGCCGCTGCACCAGATCTTCGCCCGCTGGGACGGCAGGGGCCTGCCCAAGGGGTTGGCCGGTGAGCGGATCGCCCTGCCGGTCCGGCTGTGGCACGTCGCCGACGTGGCCGAGGTGCACCACCGCCGCGGTGGGGTGGCCGCCGCCGTCGAGGTCGCCCGGCAGCGCGGTGGCAGCCAGTTCGACCCCGCCGTGGTGGCGGAGTTCGCCGGGGGAGCCGAGGCGATCTTCGCCAGCCTGCCCGCCGGGTCGAGCTGGGACGACCTCGTTGACGCCGAGCCCGCGCTGCGCCCGGAACTCACCCACACCGAACTCGACGCCGCGCTCAGCGTGTTCGCCGACTACGCCGACCTGAAGTCGCCGTACCTGCGCGGGCACTCCCGCGGGGTCGCCGACTTGGTCGGCGCGGCGGCGAAACGAGTCGGGCTGCCACCCGAGCAGGTCCGGACCGCCAGGCGGGCCGCGCTGGTGCACGACATCGGCCGGACCGGCATTCCCAACACCATCTGGGACAAGGCCGAGCCGTTGACCACCGCCGAGCGGGAACGGGTGCGGATGCACTCCTACTACACCGAGCGGATGCTGGCCCGGCCGGCCAGGCTGGCCGAGATCGGTGCGATCGCGGCCCTGGCCCACGAACGGCTGGACGGCTCGGGCTACCACCGCGGCCTGCCCGCCGCGGCGATCGGCATGCCGGGCCGGCTGCTGGCCGCCGCGGACACCTACCACGCCAGCCTGGAACCCCGGCCGCACCGGGAATCGGTCCCGGCCGAGCAGGCCGCGCACCGGCTGCGCGACGCCGCCCGGACCGGCCTGCTGGATCCCGAGGCCGTCGACGCCGTGCTGGCCGTCGCCGGGCACCGGCCGACCCAGCACCCGGCCGGCCCGGCCGGCCTCACCGTCCGCGAACGGCAGGTGCTGGAACTGCTGGCCCGGGGTGCGTCCAACCGGCAGATCGCCCGCCGGCTGGGCATCACCCCGAAGACGGCCGGCAACCACGTCGAACGGATCTATGCCAAGACCGGCGTGACCACCCGGGCCGCGGCCACCCTGTTCGCGATGCGGCACGGCCTGCTGCGCACGCTGGAACCGTTCGGCTGACAGACCGGCGCGAGCTGTGTCCCATGGGGTGAACACCCCATGACGCCGAGTCGGTGCCGGCGGCACCGTGTTCCCAACGGATCGCGGCACCGGCCGCGGCGGTTCGAGGAGGTGGGTCGCATGCCCAAGTACGTGATCGAGCGGGACGTTCCCGGTGTCGGTGGGATGAGCGCCGAGCAGTTGTGCGGGCTTTCCGCGGCGTCCAACAAGGTGCTGAGCGGAATGGGCCACGGGATCCAGTGGGTCCACTCCTACGCCACCACGGATCGGTTGTTCTGCGTGTACAACGCCGAGAACGAGGACCTGATCCGCGAGCACGCCAGGCGCGGTGGTTTCCCCTGTGACCTGATCCACCGGGTCGGCGCGATCATCGACCCGGTCACCGGCGAGGGATGAGCCTGTGGCGCGACCTCTGAAGAGTGAGCGCCGCCTCCGGTAGGGTCGGCCGCGCCCGTACTGGCGGACGGAAGGGGCGGATATGGGTGCGGTCGACGTGTTGATGACCACGGTGGTGGGGAGTTACCCGCAGCCCGACTGGCTGGTGGACCGGGAGATGCTGGGCAGTCGGCTGCCGCCCCGGGTGCGGGCCAGGGAGATCTGGCGGGTGGACGACCGGTTCCTCGCCGAGGCGCAGGACGACGCGACCCTGCTGGCGATCCGCGACATGGAACGCGCCGGCCTCGACGTGCTCACCGACGGCGAGGCGAGGCGGGAGAGCTACTCGAACCGGTTCGCCACCGCACTGTCCGGTATGGACATCGACAATCCCGGCACGGCGATCGACCGCACCGGGCATGCCAATCCGGTGCCCCGGGTGGTCGGTGAGATCCGGCGCAGCCGTCCGGTGGAGGTCGACGACCTGAGGTTCCTGCGGCAGAACACCGACCGCCGGGTGAAGATCACCCTGCCCGGCCCGTTCACCATGGCCCAGCAGGCGCAGAACGACTTCTACCCCGACGACCGCGCGCTCGCCCTGGACCTGGCCGCGGCGGTCAACGAGGAGATCCGGGACCTGTTCGCGGCTGGCGCGGACATCGTGCAGATCGACGAGCCGTATTTGCAGGCCCGACCCGAGCCGGCCCGCAAGTACGGTGTCGAGGTCATCAACCGTGCCGTCGAGGGTGTGGGTGGCACGGTCGCGCTGCACACCTGTTTCGGGTACGCGGCGATCGTGCACTCCCGCCCGGACGGCTACTCGTTCCTGGCCGAGCTGAACGACTGCGCGGCCGACCTGCTGGCGATCGAGACGGCCCAGCCGCGGCTGGACCTGTCGATCCTTAGCCGGGTGCCCGACAAGGGGATCATCCTCGGCGTGATCGACCTCAGCGACCCACGGGCGGATCCGGTGGACCGGGTCGCCGACCGGATCCGCGAGGCGCTGCGGTACGTGCCCGCCAACCGGTTGCAGATAGCGCCGGACTGCGGCATGAAGTACCTGCCCCGTGACCTGGCGTTCGGCAAACTGCGGGCCATGGTCGAGGCCGCCACCACCGTACGCGCCGAACTCGCCGCGGTCGGACCCGCTCCGCGACCGGAGTCCTGACCGTCCAGACAGCCGCCGCCGGGCGTGGCCCTGAGGACCGCTCGTCTAGGATCCTGGCGTGGCGAGGACGACCGAGGAACTGCTGGAGCTGCTGGCGGACGTGGAGACCGACCAGGTCGAACGCAAGGAGTCATTGAAGGGCGGCTCGGTCAAGGACAAGATCTGCCAGGCGATCTGCGCGTTCGCCGATGACCTGCCAAGCCATCGGACCTCCGGAGTGATCCTGGTTGGCGTGACCGACAACGGCAGCCCGACCGGTTGCCGGGTCGATGACGAACTGCTGCTGGAACTGGCTGATCTGCGTGACCAGGGGCGGATCCTTCCGCCGCCGATCATGGCTGTGCGCAAAATTGAGGTTTCTGGCCGGGCCGTGGCGGTCATCGAGGTCGAGCCGAGTCCAAGCCCGCCGGTGAGATTCAACGGCCAGGTGTGGATCAGGGTCGGGCCGCGCCGGGCCATCGCCACCGCGGACGAGGAGCGTCGCCTGGCCGAACGCAGGCGAAGCGGTGACCTACCCTTCGACGCTCGGCCGGCCGTGGGGAGTTCCATTTCCGACCTGGACATCGACCTGTTCGAACGCGATTACCTGCCAGGCGTGCTCAGCCAGGGGGTTCTCGACGCCAACGGCCGTACCATCGAGGAACGACTTCTCTCACTGCGGCTCATCTCGGTGGACGGTGTCCCCACCAATGCCGGGATCCTGATACTCGCAAGGACTCCAACCGAGTCGTTGCCCGGTGCGTATGTTCAGTTTGTGCGAGTCGACGGGGTGGATTTCGACGCGCCGATCCTGGACGAACGCCGCCTCGCGTCGGCCCTGCCCATGTTGCTGCGTGAACTGGATGAGCTCCTTCGCCTGAATATCCGAACATCCGTGCGGATCGGCACAGAACTTCGCGATCATCGGCATGCGGACTATCCGTTGGCGGCACTCCAGCAGGTCACCCGGAACGCGGTCCTGCACCGCAGCTACGAGGGAACCGCGGCGCCGGTGCGGCTGACCTGGTACCACGACCGCGTGGAAGTCTACTCGCCGGGCGGACCGTACGGCGTGGTGACCGTCGAGAACTTCGGCCGGCCGGGTGTCACCGACTATCGGAATCCGATTCTCGCTGAGGCGATGAGCGGGCTCGGGTACGTGCAGAAGTTCGGAGCCGGACTGCCGATCGCACGCCGCGCGTTGCAGGAGAACGGCAACCCGCCGGCTGAGTTCATGCCGGATCCGTCCTATGTCGGAGTTGTCATCCGGGAGGCCGAATGAGCGCGCCGGTCATCGCGTTCTTCAACAACAAGGGCGGAGTGGGAAAGACCGCGCTGGTCTATCATCTCGCCTGGATGATGGAACGGAAGGGTCTGTGCGTGATCGCGGCCGACCTCGACCCGCAGGCCAACCTCACGGCGAGCTTCCTGGACGAGGACGAACTCGGGATGCTGTGGCCAATCGGCGATGTGAGCGGTTCGTCGGTCCGGACGGTGTACGGCGCCTTGGCGCCACTGCTGCGCGGTGTCGGTGATATCGGCGACGCTCCGCTCAAGAAGATCTCCGATCTGTTGAGTCTTGTTCCAGGTGATCTCACGCTGTCGGGATTCGAGGACGAGCTGTCCAGCCAGTGGCCCGACTGCCTTGACGGGAAGGAACGAGCATTTCGCGTCATCTCCGCATTCTGGCGGCTGCTGGCGCAGGCGGCTCGGAGCGGGGACGCGGACGTCGTGCTGGTCGACGTCGGCCCGAACCTTGGCGCGGTCAACCGAGCGGCGCTCATCTCCGCGGACCACGTGGTAATACCGATGGCTCCGGACCTGTTCAGCGTGCAGGGCCTACAGAACCTCGGCCCCACACTGCGAGCCTGGCGGCGGGGGTGGAGCGAGCGCATCCCCCGGAACCCGGACCCCGAACTCGACCTGCCCGGCGGTGCGATGGCGCCGGCCGGCTACGTTCTGCTCCAGCACGGCGTGCGGCTGGGCAGACCGGTGGCTGCGTACCAGCGATGGATGGACCGGATCCCCCAGGTGTACCGCCGGGCCGTCCTGGACACCGACGAGCCCGCGCCCGCGATCGGGTCGGATCCGTACTGCCTCGCGCAGCTCAGGCACTTCCGCAGCCTGATGCCGATGGCGCAGGAGGCACGAAAACCGGTGTTCGCACTCAAGCCGGCGGACGGGGCCTTCGGTGGCCACCAGGCGGCCGTGGCCGCGGCGGCCGCGGACTTCGCCGCGTTGACCGCGCGGATCCTCACCGAGGTCGGGGTTTCCGCGCGGTAGCGGCGGTAGCGGCCGGGTGGGCCGGCCAAGTGGTCCATGTCCGGCCGTGGGCCGCCCCCGTCCCGGGCGGTGCCGGGCGGGGGCGGCCTCACCGCCGGGGGGATCGACGGGCCAGTGCTCAGCCCAGGTTGACGAGCCCCCCGACACCCAGGGCGCGGGCCGCGGACTGGAGTTCCAGGGTGAGCCAGGACAACTGGTTCAGCGCGAGCAGGAGGCCGAACGCGCCGAGCAGCACCGCCGAGCCGGACACGATCCCGACCGAGTGCCGCCGGGTCCAGGCGAACGCGCCCACCACCCGGTGGAAGGCCAGCCCGGTGACCAGGAACGGCACCGCCAGGCCGGCGGAGTACACGGCGAGCAGTGCCCCGCCGCGGGCCACCCCGTCCTGGGCCGCGGCGATCGCCAGCACCGATCCCAGAACCGGTCCGATGCACGGGGTCCAGCCGAAGGCGAACGCGGCGCCGGCCACCGGTGCGGCCCACGGACCGTAGCGGGACAGCCTCGGATGCAGGCGGGCCTCACGCACCAGCCAGCCCCGGCGCAGCACCAGCCCGGCCAACAGGAACCCGGCCATGGCCATCACCACCACGCCGGCCACCCGGGTGATGGCGACCTGGTTGCGCAGCAGCGCCGACCCCAGGACGGTCACCGACAGCCCGAGCGCGATGAAGACCAGCGAGAAACCGACCACGAACAGGCCGGTGCCGCGGGCCACCGCGCGCAGGTGCGGCCGCTGACCCCCGGACAGTTCGGCCACCCCGATCCCGGTGGTGACCGACAGGTACACCGGCACCAACGGCAGCACGCAGGGCGACAGGAACGACACCACCCCGCCGCCGAAGGCGATCGCGTAGCTGACCTCGCCCGCCACACCGCCCCCTCAGCCGCACGGGTCACTGTATAACTAAGAACTATGCACCTTAGAAGGGGTGCCGCGGAACCCCCGGACCGTCCAGACCGGCCGGACGGATCGGGTCAACGTCGGTACACCGGCGTTGACCGGCGGTGCCCGTGGGCATACCGTGCTCTATCACCAACGTCATTTGGCAGTACTACGTCGAGGGTGGTGCGATGAGCGAGCCTTGGCGAGCGAATCCGGCAGTGCAGTGCCGAAGCGCCTCAGGCCCGCCCGGAGCGAAGCGAGGACGGGCATGAGTCTGGGGGAGCCGCTGGTCCGGACTCGGCCGCCGGCCCGTCCGGTGTCCGGCACGGCGGTGGCGCTGCGCGGCGTGACCAGGCTGTTCGGAGCGCTACCGGGTCTGGTGCGGGCGACCCTGCACGTCGACCGCGGCGAGACCATCTGGTTGTGCGGGCCGAACGGCTCGGGCAAGTCGACCCTGTTGCGCATCATCGCGACCGCGCTGTCCCCCACCTTCGGCGAGGGCACGGTGCTCGGCCACGACCTGGTCTCCGGCCGCATCGGGATCCGGGCGCGTACCGACCTGCTCGGCCATCACTTCCGGTTGTATGAGGACCTCACCGCCGCGGAGAACCTGCGGTTCACCTGCACCCTGCACGGTCTGGACCCGGCCGGCATCCACGCCGCACTGGACAGCGTGGGCATGGACGAGGTGGCCGACGTGCGCACCGGTGGTTTCTCGCAGGGAATGCGCCAGCGGCTCGCGCTGGCCCGCTGCCGGCTGCGCGATCCGGACCTGCTGCTGCTCGACGAGCCCTATGCCGGGCTGGACGTGGACGCCCGGGTGGTGGTGGACGACCTGCTCGCCGGTGCGCGGGAGCGCGGCCGGACGATCCTGCTGGCCAGCCACGAGCCACCGCCGCCGGCGCTGATCGACCGGACCGTGTCGATCGACGGCGGCCGGCTCACCGGCATCACAGGCACCACCGGGGAGGCGGACCGATGACGTCGGTGACCTCACGGACCGCCGACCTGGGCGGCGCGCGGACCGCCCCCGCCGGGGTCACGGGTACCGCCGGTACCGCCGGCGCGAGCCGATCGACCGGAGTGGTCCGGATCGCCGGGGTCGCCTGGGCGATCGCCGTGAAGGACCTGCGGATCGAGGTGCGCGGCCGGTACGCGCTGGTGTCGGTACTGCCGTTCGCGGCCACCATGCTGTTGGCGTTCGGGTTCGCGCTGGGACCCGGGCGCACCCTGTTGGTGCAGACCGCGCCCGGCCTGCTCTGGTTGGCCGCGCTGTTCGCCGCGGTCGAACTGTTCCACCGTTCCTACCAGGCCGAGGCCGACGGCGGCGCGTTGGAGGGACTGCTGCTCGCCCCTGTAGACAAGGGTGCGATCTACCTGGGCAAGGCCTTCGCCGCCGCGGTGCAACTCCTGGTGCTGTTCGCCGCGACCACCGCCCTGGTGATCGTGCTCTTCGGTCTGCCCATCGGGCCCCGCCCCGGCCTGCTGGCGCTGACCGTGCTGCTCGGCACGGTGGGACTGGCCGCGCTGGGCAGCCTGCTCGGGCTGCTCGCGGTGGCCGCGCGCAGCCGGCAGGCGGCCCTCCCGCTGCTGGTACTGCCGCTGGTCAGCCCGGTGCTCATCGCCGCGATCCGGTCGACCGCGCTGCTCACCGCCGGCCGCACCGACCAGGTGGGCGGCTGGTTGGGGTTGCTGGCCGCGTTCGACGCGGCTTTCGTGGCCACCGGGTTCCTGGTCTTCGCCCACCTGCTGGAGGACTGACGTACCAGGCGGACGGATCCCCTTGACAGCCCCCTGCCGCGGGTCGAGACTTCCTATGGCTAAATTCCATTAGTCATAGATTCGAGGTGATGGTCATGGCGGATCCTGACAGCACCGACCAGACCGTCGAGGAGGAGCCAACCGCCTCCGCTCCACGCACGTGGGGCGTCCGGCGGCTGATGCTCGTCCTCGGTGTTCTGGCGTTCGGCGCTGTCGCGGCGGTGGCGTTCCGATCCACCGGTGGTGCGTCTCCGGCGGCGGCCTCCGTGCAGCTCAGGCACGGGCACGGAATCTCCGGCCACGATGACAGCAACGACCCCAAGGAAAACGCCGAGGACATGGTCAAGGAGGGAAAGCAGACGTTCCGCTTCGACACGTTCGGCGACGAGCCGTTCTGGAGTGGCACGCTGCAACTCGACAAGGCCATCGAGGGCGCTGCCAACGGCGGAGAGGGCCCGGGCGTCAGCCCGGCGACCGCTCTTGCGGTTGGGCTCAAGGTCGACGTCAACGCGCTTCCGGACTCGTTGCAGACGGCGATCAAGGCGGGTCAGGTAGACCTCAACGACCCGGCCACGACGCTGGCACTGCTCAGGCTGGACGCGGTGGTCGGTGTCAAGGGCACCTTCAACTCGGCGGGCAACCTGCAGGCTGTCGGCATCGAGTGCGCCCTGTGCCACTCGACCGTCGACAACTCCTTCGCACCAGGGATCGGTCATCGGCTCGACGGCTGGGCCAACCGGGACCTGAACGTGGGAGCGGTCATCGGCCTGTCGCCGAACCTGACGCCCATCGCCAACCTGCTGCACACCGACGTTCCCACCGTGCAGAAGGTGCTCGCCGCCTGGGGGCCCGGCAAGTTCGACGCCGAGCTCTTCCTGGACGGCAAGGCATTCCAGCCCGACGGTCGTTCCGCGGCGGTGTTGATTCCGCCCGCGTTCGGGTTGGCCGGGGTGAACCTGCATACCTGGACCGGTTGGGGATCAGTCCCCTACTGGAATGCCTTCGTCGCGATCCTGGAGATGCACGGACAGGGTAACTTCACAGATGCCCGGCTGGACAACGCGGCACAGTTCCCGATAGCCGCGGAGAACCACTTCGGTCACGTGACGACGACCAACGACCTGGTGTCGGCGAAGCTACCCGCCCTCCAGGCCTATCAGCTCTCGCTGAAGGCACCGAATCCACCGAAGGGATCGTTCGATCCGGCAGCCGCGGCCCGAGGGAAGGCCCTGTTCAACGGGAAGGCCAACTGCGCTTCCTGCCACGTCGCACCGACCTTCACCGAACCCGGTGAGAACCTGCACTCCGGTTCGGAGATCGGCATTGACAACTTCCAGGCCGATCGGTCGCCCACACACATGTACCGGACGAGCCCGCTCGCCGGTCTGTGGACGCACCAGAAGGGTGGTTTCTACCACGACGGTCGGTTCCCGACCCTGCTTTCGGTGGTCCAGCACTACAACGACACGTTCCATCTCAACCTCACGGCGGCCGAGGAGAACGACCTCGTCCAGTACCTGCTGTCCCTGTAACACGCACCAATCTCGGTAGCACTCTGTAGTACCTGCCGAACCTGGAGGTCGGTTGTGAAGCTCCTGCAGACCGCCCTCGCCAAGGCCGGTAGCCGCGGCGCCCAGCGCGTTCTTGGCTGGGCGACCGTGGCTGGCCTGGCGGCGACCGGGGTGTTCGCCCTGTTCGTCGTCCCGCCGGACGCCAGCCAGGGCGACGTGCAACGACTCATGTACGTGCACGTGCCAGCGGCGTGGTTGGCGTTCGCGTCCTTCGGCGTGGTGTTCCTGGCGAGCGTCGCCTACCTGCGCACCAAGCGCACCCGCTGGGACCGGGTCGCCGTCTCCTCCGCGGAGATCGGCGTCCTGTTCTGCACACTCACCATCGTCCTCGGCTCGCTGTGGGGGCGGCCGGTGTGGGGCACCTGGTGGACCTGGGATCCACGGCTGACCACCACCGCGGTACTGCTCCTCATCTACGTCGGCTACCTGACCCTGCGCCGGGTCGCCGACAGCCCGACCCGGCGCGCCCACTGGTCGGCCGTGCTCGGCGTGGTCGGATTCGTCGACGTGCCGATCACCCACATGTCGGTGGTGTGGTGGCGCTCGCTGCACCAGCAGGCCACCGTGCTGCGCCCGGGTTCGCCGACCATCGCGCCGAGCATGCTGGCCACCCTGCTGTTCGCCCTGCTGGCGTTCTCCCTGGCCTACGGCTACCTGATGGCGGTCCGGATGCGAGTCGGCCGGATGGAAGACCGCGCGGCCAGCACCGTGGTGTCGCTGCCCGCGCCGCGGGCTCGGGCACCGCGCCCGGTGGCGACCGCCGCCGCCCCCGGAGGGAGTGGCGACCATGCATGACCTCAGCTACATCGTGACCGGATACACGCTCACCGCGGTGGCGATCGGCGGCTACCGCTGGCGGCTGGCCGTGCGTGCCCGCCGCGCCACCGAACTGGTCCGGGCCGCCGCCGGCCGCCGGGCCGCCGCGGCCGGGAGGCAGCGATGAGCCAGGTCGCCGGGGACGGCCCGCCGATCGACGACGGCCTGATGCCCGACGACTTCCTGCCCGAGGACTTCCGGGCCGAACCGGTACCGCGCCGGCGTGGGCTGCGGCCCGCCCAGTGGCGGATCGTCGCCTGCCTGGCCGTGGTGGTCGCCGCCCTGGGCTGGGTGGCGATCAAGGGCCTGACCGGCAACCTGGTGTACTACCTGACCCCGACCGACATCAGCCACCACAAGGCCGACGTGGGTCAGCGCATCCGGCTGGGCGGCTTCGTGGTCCCCGGCAGTGTGGGCCGCGCCGGCGAGTTGCTGAAGTTCACCGTCACCGACGGCACCAGGTCGATGACCGTGGTCGACACCGGCAGCGTGCCCGAACTGTTCAAGGCCGGTCAGGGCGTGGTGGTCGAGGGATCGCTGGGCAGGGACGGCCGGTTCCACTCCGACACCCTGCTTATCAAGCACAACGGCGACTACCAGCCACCCAAACCCGGGGAGAAGCCGCCGAACAGCGCTGACCTGAGCCAAGGAGGCTGACGTGGACCAGCTCGGCCGCTTCGCACTGCTGCTCGCCATGGTGTTGGCGGCCTACGGGATGGTGGCCGCGGCCATCGGCGCCCGACGCCGCCGCCCCGCCCTGGTCGACAGCGCCCGGCGGACCACCTTCGCGCTGTTCGCCGCGGTGGCCACCGCGAACGGCGCCATGCTGGTCGCGTTGCTGCACAACGACTTCGCCATCCGCTACGTGGCGGAGAACTCCTCGCTGGAGACACCGACCTTCTTCAAGGTGCTCTCACTGTGGGCCGCCGACGACGGCTCGCTGCTGCTGTGGAACCTGGTGTTGGCCGGCTACCTGGTCGCCGTCGCGCTGCGCTTCCGCCGCTACCGGCCGGTGACCTTCCCCTACGCGCTGGCCGTGCTCAACGCGGTGCAGATCTTCTACCTGATCCTGGTGAACGGCCCGTCCCGGCCGTTCGGCACCCTGGCCAACCCGCCGGCCGACGGGCGCGGGCCGGCCGCGCTGCTCCAGAACCACCCGCTGATGGCCGTGCACCCGCCGTTCCTCTACCTGGGGTTCATCGGCTTCACCGTGCCGTTCGCGTTCGGCATCGCCGCCCTGCTCGTCGGCGGCGGCTCGGACCACTGGGCCGCCCTGACCCGCCGCTGGACCCTGGTGGTCTGGTGTTTCCTGAGCATCGGCCTGCTGCTCGGCGGCCTGTGGTCCTACTCCGTGCTGGGCTGGGGCGGCTACTGGGCCTGGGACCCGGTGGAGAACGTGGCGCTGCTGCCCTGGCTGGTGTCCACCGCGTTCCTGCACTCGGTGATGTTGCAGGAACGCAGGGGAATCGCCCGACTGTGGAACGTCGTGCTGGTGATCGGCGCGTTCGCGTTGACCACCTTCGGCACGTTCCTGACCCGGGGCAACGTGCTGTCGTCGGTGCACACCTTCTCCCAGACCGGCGTCGGGCCGGCCTACCTGGCGTTCCTCGCCCTGGTCCTGGTCGTCGGCTTCGGGCTGGTCGCCTGGCGACTGCCCACCCTGCGGACACCGGCCCGGATCGACTCGGCCATCTCCCGGGAGGCCGCGTTCGTCGGCAACAACGTGTTGCTGCTGGTGGTGACCGGGATCATCCTGCTCGGCACCGTGTTCCCGCTGGTCGTGGAGGCGGTGGCCAACCGGCAGGTCACCGTCGGCGGCCCGTACTTCCGGGAGTCCCTGGCGCCGGTGTTTTTGCTGCTGCTGCTCCTGGTCGCCAGCGCCCCGCTGCTGCCCTGGCGGGCGGCCAACCGGACTCGCGCGTTGCGCCGGCTCCGGCTGCCCGGCGCGGTCGCCGGTGTGATTGTCATCGCCCTTGCCTTCGCCGGCATCCGGGACGTGTACGCCATCGCCGGGTTCGCCCTGGCCGGGGCGGTCGCGGTGGGCAACGGTACGGAGATCATCTCCGGTCTGGCAGCGGCCAGGCGGGGGGTCGACCGCGGCTGGTGGACCGCGCTGCGCAACGGCCGGCGGCGCTACGCCGGGCTGGCCGTGCACGTCGGGCTGGCCGTGCTGGTGGTCGGTATCACCGCGTCGTCGAACTTCGCCAAGCAGACCGAGGTGACCCTCAAGCAGGGACAGTCGACCACGTTCGCCGGATACACCCTGCGCTACCAGGGGTTGCGCAGCCAGCAGCAGCCGCAGCGGCAGGTGCTCACCACCAGGGTCGCGGTCACCGACAGTTCTGGCACCCGGCTGGACCCGCTGCACCCCTCGCTCAACCTCTACCCGTCGGAGTCCGAGCCCATCGGCACCCCGTCCATCCGACATGGCGTGGTCAACGACCTGTACTCCTCGGTGATCGGGCTGGAGAACAACGGCAAGTCCGCCACCTTCCGGTTCTTCGTCAATCCCGGGGTCACCTGGCTGTGGGTGGGCGGCGCGATCATGGTGCTGTCCGGGATCGCGGCGGCCCTGCCGGCCCGGCGTCGGCGCGGGCGCCGGTCGGATCCGGAGGACGGGCAGACCCCGGCCGACAGGCGTGAGCTCGTCGAGACGGGAGCCAACTGATGTCCACCGGAGCTCGGCGCGGAATCCTGTTGACCGGAGTCATCGCGGTCGTCGCGGTGGTCGCGGCGCTGCTCGCCTCCGGGTTGCGGCACGACCCGTCGGTCAGTGCCTCCCCGCTGGTCGGACGTACCGCACCGGACTTCACCCTGCCCGCGCTGGACGGCCCGGCGGTTCACCTGGCCGGCCTGCGCGGCCAGGTGGTGGTGGTCAACTTCTGGGCATCCTGGTGCGCGGAGTGTCACACCGAACAGCCGGCCCTGAACGCGACCTGGGACCGGTTCCGTGACTCCGGCGTGGTGGTGCTCGGCGTGGACTTCGAGGACAACGACGCCGACGCGCGTAACTACATCGCCAGCGAGGGCAGTGACTACCCGGTCGTGGTGGACGCCGACTCGCACACCGCGCTGGCCTACGGCGTGCGCGGCGTGCCCGAGACCTACGTCGTGGACCAGGCCGGGCGGATCGTGGACCGGGTCATCGGGGCGGTGGACGCGAACACGCTGGGTGGCACGCTCGACGCACTGGTGCGCTCGGGGGCACGATGAGTGCCCCCGACGCGGTGCGGCCCGGCCGGCTGACCGGCCGGACCAGCCTGGCCGGATTGGCGGCGTTGATCGTGGTGGCCGCCGGACTGGTCGCCCTGATCGTGGTGGCGGTGCGCGGTGAACCGCCACCGGCCACCCGCGCGCAGCAGGCACACCAGATCGCCTCCACCCTGCGCTGCCCGATCTGTGAGGACCTGTCGGTCGCCGACTCGCCGGCCCCGCTGGCCGCCCAGATGCGCCAGCAGATCAACCAGCAGCTCGCGGCCGGAAAGTCGGCCGACCAGATCAGGAAGAGTTTCGTCGCCTCCTACGGCGACTCGGTGCTGCTGTCTCCGCCGCATCGCGGCATCGGTCAGGTGGCCTACCTGCTGCCGATCCTGGTGCTGGCCGCCGGCGTGGCGGCGGCCGTGCTGCTGCTGCGCGGCTGGCGGCGACCGGCGGTCGCACCGGCCGAAGGCACGGCCGGCGGCCGGCAGTCCAACCTGACCGTCGCCGACCGCGACCGGTTGGAGGGCGCGCTGGCCCGGCTGCGGGAGGAGGAGCCGTGATCGTCACCCTGGTGGTCGTGGTGCTGGCCTGCGTGGCCGGCCTGGCCGTGTTGCGCCCGTTCGCGGTCGACCGTTCCGGTGCGCTGCACGCGGACGTCGACCCGGATGAGGACCTGCGCCGCGGGCTGCTCCGCCAACTCCGGGATCTCGACGACGACCTGGCCGCCGGCAAGCTGACCGAGCAGGAGCACCGGACCCTGCGGGGGCCGGTGGAGACCCAGGCGATCGCGGTCCTACGCCGGATCGACCGGCGGGTCGGCAGTGGCGAACTCACCACCGGCCTCCGAGAGATCCGCCCGGTCACGAAGCCGGCGCCGGCACCGCCCGGCCGGCGCCGGCTTCGGCTCGTGGCTGGGACCGTGGCCGGGCTGGTCGTACTCGGCGGGGTGGTGGCCCTGCTCACCGGTGCGGTCAACCCCCGCCAGTCGGGTGCGACCATCACCGGCGGGGTGGGCGCGCAGGGCGCACCGGGTGCGTCGGACGCACCGGGTACGTCCAACGGCGCGGCCGCCGCGGTCGCCGCGGCCCAGGCCCGGGTGAAGCAGAACCCCAGGGACGTCGCGGCCCACCTCGACCTGGCCCAGGCGTACGTGACGGCCGGCAAGACGAACGAGGCGGCCATCGAGTACCTGGCGGTGACCCAGCTCCAGCCCGACAACGCCGCGGCGAACACCGGCCTGGCGCTGCTGGCCTTCCAGGCCGGGCACACCGCCGACGCCAAGAAGATGGTGGACAAGGTGCTGGCGGCCGAACCCAAGTATCCCGAGGCGCTCTACGCCCGCGGCCTGATCGAGCTGATGGGGCTGGGGCAGACCGGTCCGGCCAAGCAGGACCTGGACGGCTACCTGGCCGCGGCGCCGTTCGGCTCGCACAAGACGACCGTGCAGACCCTGCTCGCCATGATCGCGGCGGCGCCGAGTAAATGACGACTCTGGACTGTGCCTCGCTGGCTGGCTGCCGGGCCCCGCTGGACCTGCTCGAACGGGTTACCTACTCCCGGGACGAGTTGGCCGCGCGGCTGCCCGCGCTGCGTGCCGCGTCCGGCGCGGACCAGATCGCGGTGCTGTCCACCTGCCAGCGCACTGAGCTGTACGCGGCCTGGTCGGGTCGGCCCGACCCGGACCGCCTGCTCGCGGTGTTCGCCGCCGACCGGGGGTTGCCGATCGAAGTGGTGCGCGGGGCGGTGACCTGGTGGCAGGGCGACGGTTGCGCCCGCCACCTGCTGCGGGTCACCAGCGGGCTGGAGTCGTTCGTGCTCGGCGAGACCGAGGTGATCGGCCAGGTCCGGCTCGCGGCGCAGGTCGCCCGCACCGCGGGGGTGTGTGCCGGCGAGCTGGACGCGTTGCTGCGCGCCGCGGTGCGGGCGGCCCGCCGGGTGCACCGGGAGACGTCGTTCGTGGCCGCCGGCAGGTCGGTCGGCGCGGCCGCGGTGGACACCGCCGCGGCGTGGTCGGCCACGCATCCGGTGGCACCCGTGGCCGCGCACCCGGCGGGTCCGGCGGTGGGTCCGGCCGGGTCCGTCGCGGCAGACGCCGAGGCATCCCCGGCTGGCCACGGTCTGGGTGACCGGCGAGTGCTCATGGTGGGGGCCGGCCAGATCGCCAACGCCGTGGTCGCGCGGGCCACCCGGCTCGGCGCCACGGTGACGGTGTGCAACCGCACCCTCCGGCACGCCGAACGGTTCGCCGCCGCCGGGGCCGCCGTGGTGGACCTGACCGAGATGGAGGACCACCTGGCCCAGGCCGACGTGGTCGTACTCGGCACCGCCGCACCGCACCGGTTGGTCGATCCGGACATGCTCGACCGGGTTCGACCGGAGCGGCGGTCCCCGCTGCTGCTGGTCGACCTGTCGGTGCCGCGCAACGTCGACCCGAAGGTCCGCGGGTTGCCCGGGGTGAACCTGGTCGACCTGGCGGACCTGCGCGCGTCCGGGTCTGATGACGCGGCCACCCTGGCCGCGGACGTGGCCGTCGCCGAGGAGATCCTCGGCGACGAACTTGTCCGGTTCAGCCACTGGTTGCGGGCTCGTTCGGCGGTGTCGGCGGTGCGCCGGTTGCGGGCTCAGGCCGACGACGTGGGCCGGCAGGAGTACGACCGGGTGGCCACCCGGCTGCCCGCCGAGGCCCGCGCGCTGCTGGAACTGGCCGTGCACCGGACCGTGCACCGGTTGGTGCACGCCCCCACCCAGGCAATGCTGGAGGCCGCTGCCACCGGCGACCTTGATCTGGTGGAGACGTTGGCCCGCGCGCTCAGCCCACCACCGGCCGTGCCCACCGAGACCGCAGTCTGAGCCCCCTCACCCGTCTGAGGTTCTCACGGCAGGACCCGTCGGGGCGGGAGCGGGCGGGTCAGGTGCCGACGACCCGGGCGCAGCACAGCCCGCCCGCGGTCTCGCCCGATGCGGCGCGTAGCCCGGTCAAATCGGCTCCGGTGAGCAGCCCGGTCACCAGGGCGGCGTTCAGCGCGCAGATCAGCTCGCGGTGCGACTCGGCCAGTTCGGCGAAGATGCAGTTGCCCAGGACGAGTTCGCACCTGCGCTGGTGCGGCTGAAAGCCCAGCTCGGCCAGGGTGCGCTCCACCGCTCCACGGCGGGCGGTGCCGCCGCGATGTTCGGCCCGCAGCGTGCTGCCGAGTCGCTCGCCGACCTCGGCGGCGACCCGCTCCACCGCGGCCCGCCCGTCTCCGTTCAAGTCCGGGCGGGACAGGGCCGTGGCCATGATCGCGGCGGCCAGCGCGTAGCCGGTCTGCGGCACCGTCACGGAGAAGCGGCGCGGGGACAGGCTGTACAACTTCGCCGGCCGGCCGGCACCGGGACCCACCCGGCCGGACAGCCGTCGGTAGTCGACCGCGAGCAGTCCGACGTCGGACAGCCGGTCCAGGTGGAACGCGGCGAGCTTGCGCGAGATCCCCACCGCCTCGGCGGCCTCGTCCCGACCCACCGGGTTGTGGCGGTCTCGTACATACTCGTAGAGCCTGCGTCGCACCGGCTCAGCCAGCAGCGCCACCGCCGCCAGTTCGTCCACCGTGTTCATCCGGCCGCACCCGGGTGGCGGGTGCCCTCCTCTGTGACCAGTCTATGCCGCGTTGTTGACCATCAGGGGCGCGGGTGGATTCTCGCTGTGACCGGTGCCGCACCGAACCGCCTGGGCCACGGCCGCCGGCGGCCGGTTGCGGAGAGGTTATGCGTGCGCCCGCCGGACGGTCGCACCGATAGCATCGAGCCAGTGACGCGACGCGAACCGCCACCAGACGCCAGGGGAGCCCACCTTGTCCGAGCACCGACTGTCAGTCGACCGTACCCGCGTCGTGGTGGCGGCCGGCACGACGGCCGGGGCGGCTCTGGCCGAGGCCGGGGTGGTCACCCGCGGAGCCTCCCGCCCGGTGGTGGTCAGGGATCTGGCCACCGGCGCGCTGCGGGACCTGTCCTGGGTGCCCGACGCCGACTGCGAGGTCGAGCCGGTGCCGATGGACTCCGCCGACGGCCGGGCCGTGCTGCGGCACTCCACCGCGCACGTGCTGGCCCAGGCCGTGCAGGACCTGTTTCCGGGCACCCTGCTGGGCATCGGCCCGCCGATCGAGAACGGGTTCTACTACGACTTCTCACCCGACCGGGCGTTCACCCCCGACGACCTGGACCGGATCGACCGGCGGATGCGGGAGATCGTCAAGGCCCGGCAGCGGTTCGCCCGCCGGCCGGTGTCCGACGCCGACGCCCGCGCGGAACTGGCGCACGAGCGGTTCAAGCTGGAACTGGTCGAACTCAAGGGGGCCGGGCAGGCCGGTGAACAGGCCGCCGAGGGCGCCTCGGTGGAGGTCGGCGCCGGGCAGCTCACCATGTACGACAACCTGGACGCGGGCACTGGCGAGCGAGTGTGGACCGACCTGTGCCGCGGCCCGCACCTGCCCACCACCGCCGACATCCCGGCGTTCCGGCTGACCCGCAGCGCAGCGGCGTACTGGCGGGGCGACGAGCGCAACCCCCAGTTGCAGCGGATCTACGGCACCGCGTGGGAGTCCCGCGAGGCGCTCAAGGAGCACCTGCGCCTGCTGGAGGAGGCGGCCAAACGCGACCACCGCAAACTGGGCGTGGAACTGGACCTGTTCTCCTTCCCTGAGGAGATCGGGTCCGGCCTGGCCGTGTTCCACCCCAAGGGCGGCACCGTGCGCCGGGTCATGGAGGACTACTCCCGCCAGCGGCACGCCGACGCCGGATATCAGTTCGTCAACAGCCCGCATATCACCAAGTCGAACCTGTTCGAGGTCTCCGGGCACCTGGGCTGGTATGCCGACTCGATGTACCCGCCGATGAAGATGGAGGGTGCGGAGTACTACCTCAAGCCGATGAACTGCCCGTTCCACATCCTGGTGTACCGGTCCCGGGGACGCAGCTACCGGGAGCTGCCGATGCGGCTGTTCGAGTTCGGCTCGGTGTACCGGTACGAGAAGTCCGGGGTGGTGCACGGACTGACTCGGGTGCGCGGCATGACCCAGGACGACGCGCATATCTTCTGCGCTCGCGAGCAGATGGCCCAGGAACTGCATGACCTGCTGGTCTTCGTGCTCGACCTGGTGCGCGACTACGGCCTGACTGACTTCTACCTGGAACTGTCCACCCGGGGGGAGTCGGAGAAGTTCATCGGCACCACGCAGGACTGGGAGCAGGCCACCGAGGCGCTGCGCCAGGCGGCCGGCAAGATCGGTCTGGAACTTGTGCTGGACCCCGGGGGCGCCGCGTTCTACGGGCCGAAGATCTCGGTGCAGGCCCGCGACGCGATCGGCCGGACCTGGCAGATCTCCACCATCCAGGTGGACTTCCAGCTCCCGCAGCGGTTCGGCCTGGAGTACCAGTCCGCTGACGGCGCCCGGCAGCAGCCGGTCATGATCCACCGTGCTCTGTTCGGGTCGATCGAACGGTTCTTCGGGGTGCTGACCGAGCACTACGCCGGGGCGTTCCCGGCCTGGCTGGCCCCGGTGCAGGTGGTCGGCATCCCGGTCACCGACACGCACGTGCCGTACCTGGACGGCGTGGCCGACCGGCTGCGGGCGCGCGGCGTGCGGGTCGAGGTGGACACCTCGGACGACCGGATGCAGAAGAAGATCCGCACCGCGCAGAAGCAGAAGGTGCCGTTCATGCTGATCGCCGGTGATGAGGACATGGCCGCCGGATCGGTGTCCTTCCGGTACCGGGATGGCTCGCAGCGCAACGGTGTGCCGGTCGACCAGGCTGTCAGGCACGTGGTCGAGGTGGTCGCCGCCCGGCTCAACGACGGCCCGACCGACCGGACCACAGCCGGCCTGGAGCTGGGAACCTCCGGCGTGCCCGGGACATCTGGATCGTGACCGGCGCCGGCGACCAGGATCTGGGCGAACCGCCCGGCCAGCAGCAGGGGGTGGGCCTTCCGGACGCGTTCCAGCGGTTGTGGACGCCGCACCGGATGGCCTACATCCGGGGGGAGGGCAAGCCGGTCGGGGACACCGACTGCCCGTTCTGCCTGATCCCGTCCCTGCCCGACGAGCGCGGGCTGGTGTTCGCCCGCGGCGAGTTGGTGTACGCGGTGCTGAACCTGTACCCGTACAACTCCGGGCACCTGATGGTGCTGCCGTACCGGCACGTGGCCGACTACACCGACCTGACCGCGCCGGAGTGCGCGGAACTGGCCGGGTTCACCCAGCGGGCCATGCGGGCGGTGCGCAAGGCCAGCGGCGCGCAGGGGTTCAACATCGGCATCAACCAGGGCCTGGTGGCCGGGGCGGGGATCGCCGCGCACCTGCACCAGCACGTGGTCCCGCGCTGGGGTGGGGACACGAACTTCATGCCGGTGGTCGGCCACACCCGCGTGCTGCCCCAACTCCTCGCCGAGACCCGCGACCTGCTCGCCGCCGCCTGGCCCGACCCACCCTGACCGGCACCAGCCGACCTACGCGACGCCATCGCGATCCCGGACGCCTTCGTCGTGAGGTCACTGGAACAATGCCACTGACAAATTCATGTTTCGCCTTTTCCCGCACGTCTCTGGCTTGTTTGTCGGGTTCACTCGTTCGTGTGATTAAATGGTGGTGGGGTCGAGTTAGAATTGTGGGTATGGATACCCTGACCCATTCGATTCCACGCCACACCGATACCGGTGTTGGTGTGGAGTCCGATGGCGGGTTTCCGGTTACCGGATTCGACCCGGTCGCCGTGGCCGGATTACTTTCCAGTTTCGACCCCTCGGGTTTGGACGCGGATCGTTTGTTGACGGTGCTGTCGGGGTTGGAACGGATAGTGGCAGCGGCGCACGCCGTGCAGGTCGCGGCGTTGGCTGAGTTCACCCGGGTCCGCCCGCACACCCCGGGGCGCCGGTTTGGGGAGTTCGTCGCCGATGAGGTCGCGGTGGAGTTGGGTCTGACTCGGCGGGTGGCGGAGAGTCGGGTTGCCCAGGCGGTGGAGATGACCACCCGGGTCCCGGCAGTGTTGACCGCACTGCGAACCGGGACGGTGGACCTGTACCGGGCCAAGGTCATCACCGATGCCACCCACCGGCTCGACGACACCACCGCCACACAGGTCGCCGACCACGTGATCGACCGGGTACAGGGACGCAACGCCTCCCAGGTACGT
>DASULA010000316.1:0-5678 GCA_036278435.1 Mycobacteriales bacterium
ATGTCGATCCAGTCCCGGTAGTGCTTACGGAGCAGCAGCAGCGGCCACATCGCGTCGGCGAGCTGCCAGGCCACGCTCGGATGATCCTGCTCGCCCGCGGCGTGGATCGCCGCGACCAAGTTCTCCCGCTGGTCCTCCAGCCAGCCCAGTGCCCGATCGCGGTCGGCGAACGACTCCGGGTCCGGCGGGACGTACCGGTAGTCCCGGGGTAGCCGCTCCCGGTACGGCGTGAGCGTCACGTCCGCGGCGCTGGCCGCGTGCAGGTACCAGTCCAGCATCCGGCGCAGTGCCGCCCGCCGTGCGGCGGGTGTCTCGTCGCTGTCCGCCCGGCCGCGGGCATGTACCCGCACCAGGTCGTGGAACCGGAACCGGCCGTTCCCGCCCTGCGTCAGGACGCTGGCCCTCAGCAGCTCGTCGACCAGGTCCTCCCCCTCGTCCGTCGAAACGTCCAGGGCGGCGCACACGACGCCGGTACCAAAGTCCGGGCCGGGATGCAGGCACAGCAACCGGTACAGCCGCGCGGCCGGCGCCGTCAGCACCTCGTAGGACAGATCAAGCGCCGAGCGCACCGGCTGATCCTCCTCCACCGAGAACGCGGCCAGCCGGTTACCGGAGCCGAGCTCACGGGCGAGCCGCCGCACCGTCCACCGTGGCCGCAGCGCGATCTGGGCCGCGGCCACCCGGATCGCGATGGGGAACCCGCCGCACAGCCGGGCGACCTCGCGTACCGCGTCCGGGTCGGCGTTGGCCTGATGGGACCCGACCAGCCGGGTGAACAGTTCCACCCCGACGTCGGCCTCCAGCGGGTGCAGCCACAGCCGGCGCGCCCCGTCCAGGGACAGCCCGCCCAGGCCGCCGCGGCTGGTGACCAGCACCAGCCCGCCCGCCGACGGAACCAGCGGCCGTACCTGGGCCGCGGTCAGCGCGTCGTCCAGGAACACCACGGTCCGGCCGCGTGCCGTCACGGTCCGGTACAGCGCCACCTGCTCACTCAGATCGGCCGGCACCTGCTCGGCCGGCACTCCGAACGCGCGCAGGAACCGGCCCAGCACTTCCCCAGGGGAGACCGGCGCGGTGACGCCGCGGGCACCCAGGTCGGCGAACAGCCGGGCACCGCCGAACCGGTCGGCAACGTGGTGCAGCCAGCGCAGGCCCAGCGCGGTCTTGCCCACGCCGCCCGCGCCGCTGATCACCACCAGCCGGACGGCCCCGCTCTCGGGTTCGTCCAGCACCCTGTCCAATTCGGCGAGTTCGCCGGTCCGGCCGGTGAAGTGCGCCGGAACCGGTGGAAGCTGGGATGGGGTGACAAAGGCGGATTCACCCGCCGAATGGTGAATGTGGATATCGCCGGTGACCGCGCGGGCCTGCACCACGGACCCAAACACGGCGCCCGAGATGGTGTTGTCTGCCAACGAGCGGCGGCCGGAATCACGAAGATCCGGATTTGGGTCCTCGTGATCGTCAGCCATCAGCCGGACACCGTAGTCACCCTCGGCACATGATTCAATTGCCGCGATTCTTCCATCAAACAGAATAGTGATAAACCGCTTGACCCGACAGGGACCCTTCCAGACGGTGGAAGAAGATCTCATTCCCGCTTTCGTGCGCTGACTGTCCGGTCGGATGTCCGGCCCGATGTCCGGTAGATGTCCGGTCGGGCGTCCGGTCGGGTATCCGGAGCCCCCGCCAAACCTCGGCGCATCACGCGATGTCGAGGAGGTGGGCTGTGAGTGACGAACTGCTCCAGGTACCGGTCGGTCCTGCCGCGGGGCGGTGGGTGACCCGGTCGGGGTGCCGACACCTGCTGGCCGTGGTGCACACGGTCACCACGGGCAACCGGCTGCTGGACGTCCTGCCGGTGTTGGAGTCGGACTTCCGAATCCAGGTGGTGTTCACCCGCGGTCCGGACATCTTTGGGAACGGAGTTGAACGGTTCCTGTCCCGGTTGGGCGGGGTGGTGCTGCCCTGGGCGCAGGTGACCCAGATGCGGTTCGACCTGGCGCTGTCGGCGGCCTACGGCGGGATCGGCGAACTGCACGCACCCGTGATGGTCCTGCCGCACGGCGCCGGGTTCAACAAGTACCCGGCCCCGGTACCCGGCGGGCGGCTGGTCCGGCGGGGCGCGTTCGGGTTGACCCCCGAACTGCTCGTGCAGGACGGTCGGCTGGTGCCGGCGTCGATCGCGCTGTCACATGCCGAGCAACTGGACCGGCTGGGCAGGTCCTGCCCGGAGGCGGTGCCGGCGGCGGTGGTGGTCGGGGATCCGTGCTTCGATCGGGTCACCGCGAGCATGGCCAGGCGGGCGGAGTACCGGCGCGCGCTGGGGGTGGTCGGAGCCCAGAAGCTGGTGGTGGTGTCCTCCACCTGGGGTGACCGCTCGCTGCTGGGATGCCGACCGGAACTGCTCAGCGGCCTGGCCGCCCTGCCCCGACCCGACTACCGGGTGGTGGCGGTGCTGCACCCGAACATCTGGTTCGGTCACGGCGGGTGGCAGGTCGGGTCCTGGCTGGCCGGCTGCCGGCGGGCCGGCCTGGACGTGGTCGAACCCGAGGCGGGCTGGCAGGCGGCGATCGTGGCCGCCGACGCGGTGGTGGGCGACCACGGTTCGGTGACTTTCTACGCGGCCGCGGCAGGGGTTCCGGTACTGCTCGGCGCGTTTCCCGCCGGGGAACTCGACCCGTCGTCCGCGGTGGCCGTGCTGGGACGCCTCGCGCCGAAGGTGAACGCGGACCAGCCCCTGACCGAACAGGTCGAGCGGGTCCTGGCCCACCGAGGGGAGGACTGGCACGGGCGGATCCTCGGCCTGGTCAGCTCCGAACCGGGTCGGTCCGCGGGGCTGGTGCGGCGCGCCATGTACCGGCTGATGGGCCTCACCGAGCCGCCCGGGCCCGCCCGCAGCGACCCGTTCGGGCTGCCCACCCTGGCGGAGTGGCAGGGGGCGCGGTGATGCAGGCCAGCGTCGTGGTGGTCGGTGTGACCAGCCTGACCGTGGCGATCCCGGTGGAGGGGTTCCCGGTCGAGTACCAGCCCGAGTCGTTTCCGGCCTGGGCCCGCGCCGGGCTCGGCGGGGTCGGCGCGCAGGTGTCGCGGATCCTGCGCACCCTGGGAAACCAGGTGAGCCTGTGCACGGTGGTCGGTGCGGACACGATCGGGCGGACCCTGCGGGCGGAGTTACGCGCGTGCGGACTGCACGGGCCGGGTGTGCTGCCGGCACCGGAGTCCTCCCTGGGGGTGGCCCTGGTCGCTCCCGACGGCCGGCGCCGGGGCCATCCGTACCTGGGCGCGGTCGCCGTGGCCGAGTACCCGCCGGAGACCTTCCTGCGATCAGCCGCGGGCGCGGACCTGGCCGTGCTGACCAACGTGGGGCTGGCCCGGCCGCTGCTGCCGTTCGCCAGGGAGCTCGGTGTCCCGGTGGCGGTGGACGTCCACGTCATCGCCGATGTCGACGACCCGTACAACCGGCCGTGGCTGGACGTCGCCGACGTGGTGTTCTGTAGCCACGAACGGCTGCCGTGCTCCCCGTCGGAGTGGGTCGGTCAGGTGCTGGGCCGGTATCCCGGCTGCGCGATCGCCGCGGTCGGCTGCGGCGGGGCCGGAAGCGTGCTCGGGCTGCGCGACGGGACCCTGGTCACGGTGCCCGCCGCCGCCCCGCGCGGAGTACGCAACACCCTGGGTGCCGGCGACGCGCTGTTCGCGTCGTTCCTGCACGGCTGGCTGGCCACCGGCAATCCGATCGAGGCGCTGACCTCGGCGACCGTCTACGCCGGGTGGAAGGTCGGCGGCTCCCACCCGTCCCAGGGATTCCCGGAACCCGAGGAGTTCGACCGGTTGCGTGCCGCGAACCCGGTACGGGCGAGGGTTACGCGGTGGCGGTAGCGCCGTGGTGAGACGCCGTCACCGTGGCCGGCGCGGCCGGGACTGACCCGCCCGCACGGCATGGGGTGGTGACGACCGTGGGGGCCCGGGATCGTGTCACCGGGCCCCCACGGATGTCGAACGGTGCTACTCCTCGGCCGAGGCGCTGGGCAGCCGCTCGGAGATGAGATCCATGACCGAGCTGTCCTGCAACGTGGTCACGTCGCCCATCTGCCGGTTCTCGGCGACATCACGCAGCAGCCGCCGCATGATCTTGCCGGACCGGGTCTTGGGCAGTTCCGGGACGACCAGGATCTGCCGGGGCTTGGCGATCGGCCCGATCTCGGTGGCCACGTGGTTGCGCAGTTCCTGGGCGATGGCGTCGCCGGTCGCCACGTCCTCGGGCACCACGCCACGCAGGATCACGAACGCCACGATGGCCTGCCCGGTGGTCGCGTCGTTGGCACCGACCACGGCCGCCTCGGCCACCTTCGTGTTCGACACCAGTGCGGACTCGACCTCGGTGGTGGAGATCCGGTGGCCGGCCACGTTCATCACGTCGTCCACCCGGCCGAGCAGCCAGATGTCGCCGTCCTCGTCGCGCTTCGCGCCGTCACCGGCGAAGTAGACCCCGTCGAAACGCGACCAGTACGTCTGCCGGTACCGCTCCTCGTCACCCCAGATGCCGCGCAGCATCGACGGCCACGGCTCGGTGAGCACCAGGTAGCCGCCGGAACCGTTGGGCACCGAGTTGCCGCTGTCGTCCACCACGTCGGCGCTGACCCCCGGAAGCGCCCGCATCGCCGCACCCGGTTTCGCCGAGGTCACCCCGGGCAGCGGGCTGACCAGGATGGAACCGGTCTCGGTCTGCCACCAGGTGTCCACCACCGGAGCCCGGTCCCCGCCGATGTGCTTGCGGTACCAGACGTAGGCCTCCGGGTTGATCGGCTCGCCGACCGAGCCGATCACCCGCAGCGTCGACATGTCGAACTGGGCCGGCACGTCGTCGCCCCACTTCATGAAGGTGCGGATCGCGGTGGGGGCGCAGTACAGGATGGACACCTTGTACTTCTGGATCATCTCCCACCACCGGCCGCGGTGTGGGGTGTCCGGCGTGCCCTCGTACATCACCGAGGTGGCGCCGTTGGCCAGCGGACCGTACACGATGTAGCTGTGTCCGGTGACCCAGCCGATGTCGGCGGCGGTCCAGAAGATGTCGGTGTCGGCCTTCAGGTCGAACACCGACCAGTGCGTGTAGGTGCACCCCACCAGGTAGCCACCGGTGGTGTGCAGGATGCCCTTGGGTTGGGCCGTGGTCCCGCTGGTGTACATCACGTACAACGGGTGCTCGGAGTCGTGCGGCAGCGCGGTGTGCTGGTCGGACTGGCTGTCCACCAGCTCGTGCCACCACACGTCCCGGCCGTCCACCCACGGCACGTCCTGGCCGGTGCGTCGCACCACCAACACGCTGCGGACGTCCGGGCACTCGGTCAGCGCGTCGTCCACCGCCGGCTTGAGCGCGCTGGGCGCCCCCCGCCGGTAGCCGCCGTCGGCGGTGATCACCACGTGTGCGTCGCAGTCGAGCACCCGCCCGCGCAGCGCCTCGGCGGAGAACCCGCCGAAGACCACGGTGTGCGGCGCCCCGATGCGGGCACAGGCCAGCATCGCGATCACCGTCTCGGGAATCATCGGCATGTAGATCGCGACCCGGTCGCCCTTGCGTACGCCGAGTGACTCCAGCGCGTTGGCCGCCCGGCAGACCTCGTCCTTCAGGTCGGAGTAGGTGATGGTCCGGGTGTCGCCCGGTTCACCCTCCCAGTAGT
>DASULA010000317.1:0-13772 GCA_036278435.1 Mycobacteriales bacterium
GAACCGCCCGCCACCACCGCCGGGCCACCGGGACGGCGCCGCTCACCCGTACCGGTTGAATCCGCCCTCGGAGTGGATGATCTGGCCGGTGACCCACCGGGCGTCCTGGCCGCACAGCCAGGCCACCAGCCGGGCCGCGTCGTCCGGCTCGCCCCACCGGCCCAGCGGGAAGCGCCGCCGCACCCGCTCGGCCTCCTCCGGGCCGAGGTAGCCGGTGTCGGTGGGACCGGGGTTGACCGCGTTCACCGTGACCGACCGGCCGGCCAGCAGGTACGACAGCGACGGCACCAGGGCCTCCACGGCGCCCTTGCTGGCCGCGTAGGCCAGTTCGCCGGGCATCGGCCCGAGTGCCTGGCCGCTGCTGAACAGCACCACCCGCCCGCCGCCCCGGCCCGGATCGTGCACCTTGCTGAATGCCTGTACCAGCAGCAGGGTGGCCCGCACGTTGACCGCCAGGTGCGCGTCGACGTCCTCGGCGCTCAGCGTGTCCAGGCGGGTTTGGGTGGAGTGGGCGTGGTTGGCCACCAGCGTGTCCAGCCCGCCGTAGGCGGTCACCGCGGTGGTGACCATGCGGCGTGGGGTGGACGGGTCACGCAGGTCCACGGCCAGGTGCTGTGCCCGGGCCCCCATCCGGTTCAGCTCGGCCAGCAACTCGGGCACGCCGCGCCGGTCGCCACCGTAGGGCTGGCTGTCGTCGTAGGACGGCAGCCCAGTCAGCAGCAGGTCGTGATCGGGCGCGAGTTGACGGGCGACGGCCGCGCCGATACCCATCCGTCGGGACACTCCGGTGACCAGCGCGACCCTCTTCACGGCGATCAACCGTACATGATCATCCCATTTGCGCCGGCGGCCACGATGATCCGCCCGACCCGGGCGAGCCGCGACACCGGTCCCGGTGGCACGCCGCCGACACTCACCCGGTCCAGCACCTGGCCGTCGGTCGGCCCGCGCTCGACGAACCCGGCGCCGTCCGGGTACACCACGGTGGTGGTCTGCCCGGCGGGCGGTCCGCTGGCCGACCCGCTCCACCTGATCCGCCCGCCGATCAGGTCCACCGCCACCACGCGGGTGCCGGTCCAGGTCACCAGCGTGGACAGGAAGGTGGTGGCGGTCGGCACGTCCTGCCCGCGCAGCGCGAGGTCCGGTCCGGTGACCGCGCCGACCTGCCGTCCGGTGGCGTCGAACAGGGTCACCGCCGGACCGCTCGGGAACGTCCCGTACACCGCCACCCGTTCGCTCGCGGCGAGCAGGTGCGGCTGCGTCCCCCCGAGCGGCACCGACCACCGCTCGTTCTTGCCGACCAGGCCGTGCAGCGCCAGCAGCGGACCCTGACCAGCCTGGCCAGCCTGGCCCCGGCAGGTCAGGATCACCGCGACACCCAGGTCACCGGCCACCGGACTGTCGAAGGCGCACCCGGCCTTGGTGTAGGTCCAACGCTCCAGGCCGCTCTCCGGGTCGTAGGCGACCAGCGAGGTCCGACCCCCCGCCACGACCACACCGGGGCCGGCGGTCAGGGTCACCGCGGAGCCGACTGCGGCGTTGCGGTACCAGCGGCGCTGGCCGGTCCCGCCGTCCAGCGCGACCAGGTCGCCGCATCCGCCGTGGTGCCGGAACGCCGCGACCACCGCGCCGTCCACGGTGACCCAGTCGCACAGCGTGGCGTTGTTCCGTTGGTACTGCCAGCGCACTTGGCCGCTGATCGGATCGCGCCCGACGATGTCGTGTGCGCCGGCCACCACGACGGTCGAGTCGACCACCGGGGCGGCGTCCCCGATTCCGCCCGGCAACCGCCATCGGGCCCGTACCGTGCCGGGCAGGTCGGCCAGGCCGAGGTTCGGCGGCGGACTGGCCGCGACCCGCAGCCGGGTGTTCCACCAGTCGCTGCCGCCGACCACCGGGACGGCGATCACCGCGAGCAACGCGGCGATCGCCAGCAAGCCAGCACCGAATGGCACGAAAGGACGTATGCGGGACGAACTCACCGGTCCATTCTCCTCCCGGCCGGTACCGGTCCGGGAAACCGGGTCGTCGAAATCGGCCCGGTCCGCCGTTACTCCGCGCTGAGCGATCCCGCGTTGCCGCCGTTGTCCGCGGTTCCGCTGGTTCCGTTGCCGGATCCGGCGCCCCGACGCCGTCGCCGGCGGGTGCGCACCGGCGCGCGCCGCGGGCCGGACCCGTCCTCGGTCGCCCCGGCCGCGGGCTGCCCGGCCGCCTCGGCAACCGGGCCCGCCGGACGGCCGGCCTCCACCGGCCGGCCACGCCGGGTCCGCCGCCGTTTTCGGTTGCCCCGGCCACCGTGGTCGCCGTGGTCGCCCGAACCGGTCGGGCGCGGCTCGTCCCCGGCGGTCGCCTCGCTGGCCCGAGTCCCGCCGGCGCGTTCGGTGCGGCGTCCGGGCCGCCGGGGCCGCAGCCGTCCCCGGCCGACGCCGGTTTCGCCGATGTCCTCGACGTCCTCGGCCGCCAGGCCGGCGCGGACCCGCTGGGCGCGGGGCAGCATCCCGGTGACACCGGTCGGGATGTCCAGGTCGACGTGCAGGTGCTCGGAGGTGGAGTAGGTCTCCGGCGGCTCGTGCAGCGGCAGGTCCAGGGTGTCGCAGACCATCTTCCACCGGGCCAGGTCGTCCCAGTCCACCAGGGTGATCGCGGTGCCGGTGGCGCCGGCCCGGGCGGTGCGGCCGATGCGGTGCAGGTAGACCTTCTCATCCTCCGGGCACTGGTGGTTGATGACGTGGGTGACCGCCTCCACGTCGATGCCCCGGGCGGCCACGTCGGTCGCCACCAGGACGTCGATCTTGCCCGCCCGGAACGCCCGCAGCGCTCGTTCGCGGGCACCCTGTCCGAGATCGCCGTGCACCGCCGCCGCGGCGAACCCGCGCTGTTCCAAGTCCTCGGCGACCTTGGCGGCGGTGCGCTTGGTGCGGCAGAACAGCATGGTCAGGCCGCGTTCGCGGGACTGGAGGATGCGGGCCAGCATCTCGACCTTGTCCATCGCGTGCGCGCGGTAGGCGAACTGGCGGACCGGCGGCAGCGAACTGTGCTCGTCGGTGGCCTGGGCCCGGACCTGGGTCGGCTGGCGCATGAACCGGCGGGCCAGCGCCACGATCGGTCCGGGCATGGTGGCCGAGAAGAGCATGGTCTGGCGTTCCTCGGGCACCATCGCCAGGATCCGCTCGATGTCGGGCAGGAAACCCAGGTCGAGCATCTCGTCGGCCTCGTCGAGCACCAGGCTGGCCACCCGGCTCAGGTTCAGGTGGCCCTGCTGGGCCAGGTCGAGCAGCCGACCGGGGGTGCCCACCACGATGTCCACGCCCTTGCGCAGCGCGGTCACCTGAGGTTCGTAGGCGCGGCCACCATAGATCGCCACGCAGCGCGCCCGCAGGTACCGGCCGGCGGCGGCGATGTCACGGGTGACCTGCACGGCCAGTTCCCGGGTGGGCACCACGACCAGCGCCTGGGGGCGGCTGTCGGTGTCCTGGTCCGACCCGGTCGCGGTCCGCTCCAGCAGCGGGACGCCGAAACCGAGGGTCTTGCCGGTGCCGGTGCGGGCCTGTCCGATCAGATCCTGGCCGGCCATCGCGATCGGCAGTGCCATCTCCTGGATGGCGAAGGTGCGGGTGATCCCGACGTCGGCGAGTGCGCGGACGATGGACGGGTGGACCCCCAGGTCGGCGAACCGGGGACTGTCCTCCCGCACCGGGGCGCGGGCCGCGAGCGGTTCGGTGGAGATGTCCTCTGTGGCCGGCCCTGTCGCGGGATCGGCTACCGGACCGGCCACCGGGTCGACGGCGGGGTCAGCGGGTTGGGACTGGGTGGTACTGGTGGTTGTGGTGGTACTCAGGGCGATCGCCTCTCTCCGTGACGCGCCGACGTCATCGGGTCGGGCGGTCGACCGCGGCCTCAGTGGTGCCGCGGGACCGGCCGTGCTCGTCGCCGGGCTGATCCGGCGGGCGACGTCCGCGCACAAGAACCGTGACGCAAGATGCGTCACACACATGTTCAGTCTACGCGAGTAGCCTGCAAAGGCGTCATCGGCGCCCCGTCGACCGGGACCGTATTCCTTTTGGAGGCCATTCTGCCCGTGTGCCATGAGTCGGATATGTCGGACGATACCGCGTCCGTGCGCCTCGACTCGGACGTCCCGCGCGAGCCTACCGAGCCGTCCGGTGCCCCAGCCGGCACGGTGCCGGCGGCCGAGGCGGTGGTCGACCTGTTGGGCGTGCTGGCCTACGGGGAACTCACCGCGTTCGACCGGCTGGCCGAGGACGCCCGGATGGCGCCGACCCTGGGCGGGCGGGCCGCCCTGGCCCGGATGGCCGCGGCGGAGATCGGGCATTTCGACCGGCTCTCGGCCCGGCTGCGCGAACTGGGCGCCGATCCGGAGCGTGCCATGGAGCCGTTCACCGCGGCGCTGGACTCGTTCCACGACTCCACCACGCCGGGCACCTGGTTGGAGGGGTTGGTCAAGGCCTACGTGGGCGACGGCATCGCCGCGGACTTCTACCGGGAGGTCGCCGCGTTCGTGGACGAGCCCACCCGCGCGCTGGTCCTGGAGGTGCTGGACGACACCGGGCACGCCGAGTTCGCGGTGCGGGAGGTTCGGGCGGCCATCAGGGCCGATCCGGTGGTGTCCGGCCGGCTGGCCCTGTGGGGACGCCGGCTGGTGGGCGAGGCGATCTCGCAGGCGCAACGGGTCGCCGCCGAGCGGGACGCGCTCGCCCTGCTGATCATCGAGGGCTCCGGTGACCTGGCCGGGGTGGCCGAACTGATCCGGCGGATCACCGCCGCCCACGCCGGCCGGATGGCCGCCCTCGGCCTGTCCGGCTGACGCCCGGCCGACGGCCGCTGTGCGACGCCGGTCACCGGGCCCGGGCTGACCCTGGACCCGAACCGGCGGTCCGGCCGGTGGATCGCGCCGGAGCCGCCCCGATCTCGTGACAGTCGGCAATCTCTCTTGTATGTTCCCTCCCTGCCGTCATTCGCCGGGGGTGTTGGGGGACGTATGGGCAGGACCACTCGAATCCTGTTATCCGGCACGGTTCTCTGCCTGTTCGGCGTGGCGACGTTCGGCCATCCGCCGCGGATGCCGGTCTTCGGTCATGACCGTTTCTGGTCGCTTGTCGCCGACACCGGGGCGAGACTGGTGCTGCTCGCCTCCGGTATCCTTCTGTCGATACGGTACGCGCGGTTGGCCCGTGCGGATAACGTCAGGACGACCCACCAGAATTCGGTGGTCCAGCAGGTCCCGGTGCGTCGGGCGAGGGAATTACAGATCATGGCCGGGTCGACGAAATCGATTGGCGCGGCACAGGCCAAGCTGTTCCTGCTGGGCGTGTTGAATCCTGCGGACATACGGCAGCGCATCGTCGAGACCTACGAACCCGACCATCGGACCCTGCGCCAGCGGGTCTCGATAGACGCACAGATACCGCGGCACTTCCTCGGCCGGCAGCAGGCCGACGTCTTCTACTTTCCGCTGCTCATACCGATCAAGGGAAACCTGCTGGACAACCTCGACGTGTACGGCGCGGACGGGGCGAGCCTGCCGCAGCTCTCCTACCGGGAGTACCTCCAGGTCGCGGCCCGTACCCTGCGCGACATCCTGGCCAGCGGGTTCGGCCCACCCCATTCGTTCCCGCTGTCCGACGACGCGCTGCACGCGGAGTACCGCGCACTGGTCGGGATGATCCAACGGCGCCTGCCCGGCCCGGCACCAACGGCACCCGACCCGGCCGACCCGGCCGGCTGGGAGGGCATCGAAGAACTGGCCGCCACCGACGCCGACCAGCGCAGCCAGCGCGACATCGCCGCGGCCTTCGCCCGGAAGCTCACCAGCCACTACGCCATCGTGGTGCTGGTGCGGCCGGACCGGACCGGCAGGTTCGTGATCCGGTACGAGCAGACCCTGATACCGGACATGGACCTGTCCAGGAAGCGGGACATGCTGACCCTCGCGCTGGGCACCAGGCCGATCAAACTGACCATCGACCTGGGGAACGCGAGTACCTGTCAGAGCTACCACCTGCGGGTGGCCGGGACGGACGGGTTGTATCTGGGCAGGCAGGAACTCAGCGGGTGCGAGGCCACCCTCCGCCGGACCGCGCCGGGCGCCCCGACCAGGCCGCACATCAGGTTCCGGAAACGGCTCGGCCAGCCCCACGCGCATTTCTACGCGCGCTTCTTTCCGGTGCCGGCGCCCGGCGAGAGTCCGCTGGTACGGTTCTCCTACTACGAGGTACCGCCGGGTTCGGTCGTCCGGGCGGCGGTGTCGGTGGTCGCCTGTCTCCTGCTGGTGTGGACGGTCGGGATAATCGAGTCGGTGGGTGGTCCCGACCCGGGCACCGACGCGCCCGCGTTCCTGCTCGCCTTTCCCGCCGTCGCGGCCGCCTGGCTGGGCTTCGAGTCGCCCAGCCGAAGGCTTCTCGAAGGTACTATGGCCTCGCGGGCGAGCCTTGCCGGCACGACATTTCTGTCCATCGCGGCAAGTGCCCTTTTCATGGCGCACAAGGCTCTCGGCGACAAGGTCGTCTGGTCGGACCTGCCCCGACACTTCACCGTGCTCGGCGCCACCGACATGTCCTGGGCGGTGTTGATCCTGCTGGCCCTGGTCAATGCGTCCGCGGTGTGTTACTGCTATGTCAACCGCCTTTTCCTGTTTACCAGACTTGCCGCGCGCAACCAGCGTGATCGGTAGCTGTGTACAGGTGGGAGGTCGCGCGGTACAATCACTCTTCGACCTGAAACCGCCCGACGGGGACGGGGAATGGAATACCGCCGGTCGGGATCGGGTTGTCAGTGATGACGAGGGCACGTACCGAAGGCGGGCGGATACATTGTCTGATCAGGATGGCAGCAGACGAGGCGCCTCGCGCAAGACAGGTTACTACGTGATCAAGGACGACTGGCCGACGAAGGTTCCTGGAGTCGACATGTCGTCTGAGGAACTCTACGCGGCCCTCGACCGGATCGACGCGGTCTACGCGCATCGTGCCGGGCACGGCCGGGCGGCGTCAACTGACAGCCCCGCGGCCAGGCGGCACCCGCGGCCGTCACCAGAGTCGAAGTAACGGCCCGGGTCCCGGCGGCGGTCAGCCGGCCGGCGGGGGAGCCGTCGAGTCGCGGAACACCGGCTCGGCCCGCAGCACGGTCCGGTTTCCCGGCCGCTCGCCGTTGAGTAACGCGGCCATCGCGCGCCAGGTGGCGGTGCCGGCGTCGGACTGCCGGCCCTGCGCGCCGGTCAGCGTCGGGTACAGGCACCGGGTCAGCGGGACGTCACCGAATCCAGTGATCGACACATCCTCCGGGACCCGCTTGCCGAGTTCCCGCAGCGCGCCCAGCGCGCCGAACGCGCTCAAGTCGTTGAAGGCCATCAACGCGGTGGCCCCCGCCTCCAGCGCCACCGGGACCGCCTGGTAGCCGTCGGTCAGGCTGCCGCCGCACTCCACCGGGATCACCTCGACGCCCCGCTCGGACAGCGTCGAGACCGCCTGCCAGCGTTCGGCGTCCTGCCAGGACCGGGCCGGGCCGCGCAGGTAGGCGACCCGGCGGTGGCCGAGGTCGGCCAGGTGCCCGGCCAGTTCACGCATCGCCGGGTAACCGTCGACCACGACGCTGGACAGCCTCGGCGAGTCCACCGGCCGGTTGACCACCACCACCGGCTTGCCGCCGCCGGCGAACGACTCGATGACCTCGTCGTCGCTGCGGGGAGAGAAGGCGATCAACCCGTCCCCGCGCTGGACCAGTCCGGCCGCCATCGCGGCCTCGACCGTGCCGTTCTCGTCGGTGTCGGTCACGATCAGCCGGTAGTGCACCTTCTCCGCCTCGTGCAGGATGCGTTTGACCAGCCCGCACACGTAGGGATCGGCCAGGTTCGGGACCAGGATGCCCACCACCGACGTGCGGCCCAGGGCGAGGCTGCGGGCCACCTCGTGCGGGGTGTAGCCGAGGTCGTCCACGGCTTCCTCGACCCGCCGCCGTAACGTGTCGGAGACCGACGAGGCACCGGCGAAGACCCGGGACACCGTGGCGATGGACACCCCGGCAGTGCGCGCGACCTGGCGGATGGTGACCCGTTCCTCGTTCACTCTGGCACTCCCTTTCATCACCGGGTGACATTAGCCGATTCGCCGGCAGTACCGGCGGACGAATGCTCTTCCTGAATGCGTGGAGGTGGGCGGGCGTATCGCATTTCGGGGCGTTGCCGAATGTGTCCAGGATCGCACCGGCGGCCGCTCAGGAATCGTCATCGCCGCGGGTGCGCCGCCGGCCGGGCGGCCCGCCGCCGTCATCGCCGCGGTCGTCGCCGTTGTCGTCGGTGCCGTCGTCGGCGTGTTTCCACTGGGCCTCGGTGGTGCCGGTGACCTCGTACCGGTGGACGTAGGCGCCGACGAAACCCTGCACGGTGGCGACCACCGGCAGCGCCAGCAGCGCGCCCGGCGCGCCGATCAGCGCCGCCCCGGCGATCACCGAGCCGAACGCCACCGCGGGGTGCATGGCCAGCGTCCGGGCGGTGATCCGCGGCTGGAGGAGGTAGTTCTCCACCTGCTGGTAGACCGCGGCGAAGCCGAGCACCCACAACGCGTCGGTCGGGGTGGTGGCCAGCCCGACCAGCACCGGCAGCACGGCGGCCAGGTAGGTCCCGATGGTGGGGATGAACTGGGACACCACGCCGACCCAGACGGCCAGCGCGAGCGGGAAGTCCAGCCCGATGATCCGGAACGCCGCGTAGTGCGCCACCGCCGAGACCCCGGCCAGCAGTGCCCGCGAATACAGGTAGCCGCCGGTCTTGTCCACCGCGATGTCCCAGGCCCGTTGCACCTCGCGCTGCCGGTGCGGCGGGAGCAGTGAGCACACCGCGTGCCGGACCCGCGGCCCGTCCGCGGACAGGTAGAACGTGAACAGCAGGATGGTGAACAGGCCGAACACCGCGCCCAGCAGGCTCACCCCGTAGCCGAGCGCGTTGTGCGCCAGCCGGGAACCGAGCACCGACAGGGCGCCACCCGGCCTGGTCAGTTCCCGGGTGATCCCGGTGGTGGACAGGTTCGTGGAGAACGTGTGGTTGACCCAGGCGACGAGGTCGTCGGCGTAGGTCGGGATGTTGTCGCCGATCGAGCGGATCTCGGTCACCAGTACCGAGCCGAGCGCGCCCACGAATCCGACCACGACCGCCATCAGGACACCGAACACCAGGCCGGTGGCGGCGCCCCGCCGCCAGCCCCGGCGGTCCAGCCAGTTCACCGCCGGTTCGATGGCGAAGGTCAAAAACAGCGACACGAGCAGCAGGGTGAGCAGCCCCCGCAGCCGGTTCAGCGCCCAGCACAGCGCCAGGAAGGCCGTGAGCGCGACGAGGGCCAGCACGATCGCGCGCGGTAGCCACAGCGGCATCCCACCGGCGCGATCATCCCGGTCGCTCACCTGCCGATCGTGTCTGGCATCCCCGTGGATGTCATTCTGGAAACCCACGGCCCGGGCCCGAGCACGGTGGAGCCCGGTCGGGGTGCCGCGGGAGCACTGTTGTCGCGGCGACGTTTGGGGACTGGTGTGTCTCAGCGCCCCTGGGTGCCGCCCAGCGCGTCGATCGCGGTCCGCAACCGCGCGGTCCGCCGGCCCAGCTCGGCCACGGTGGAGTCCAGCGCGCCATCGCCGGCCGGCCGGCCAGCCAGCTCGTCGACCTGCTCCTCGACCGCGGCCAGCCGCATCGACAACTCGGCGACCAGTGACTCGCCTCGCCCGGCCGCCGGTGCCGGCGTGCCCGGTTCGTCGCCAGCGTGCCCGGCCTGGTACCAGGCCTGTTTCCCGGTCTGGTTTCCGGCCTGCTCAGCCAGCCCGTCCCGCAGCAGGCTGGCCTGCTCGGCCAGTAGCCGGTTCTTCAGGTGCAGGTCGACGAACACCGACACCTTGGTGCGCAGCACCCACGGGTCGAACGGCTTGGCCAGGTAGTCCACCGCGCCGACCGCGTACCCGCGGAACGCGTGGTCCGGTTCGGTGCTCAGCCCGGTCAGGAAGATGATCGGGATGTCGCGGGTCTTCTCCCGCCGCTTGATCCGGGTCGCGGTCTCGAACCCGTCCATGCCCGGCATGCTCACGTCCAGCAGGATCAGCGCGAACTCGTGGCTGAGCAGCGCCTTGAGCGCCTCCTCACCGGACCGGGCACGCACCAGCGTGTGCTCCAGCGCCCCCAGGATCGCCTCCAGCGCAACCAGGTTCTCGGTACGGTCGTCGACGATCAGGATGTTCACCGGGTCGGTCACCGTGCCTGCTGGCCGTCCCGCACGGGGATGTCCCGAGCTTCTCACGGAAAGCATCCTTGCACGTACCCGATCGTGCGTCAGCTACCGGTTTGGTGGCCGGTGTGCCGTCCCGGGCACCTCAGCGGGTCAGCCACGACCTGATCACGGTGAGCAGGTGGTTCAGATGCACCGGCTTGGTCACGTAGTCCGATGCGCCCGCGGCGAGCGCCTTCTCCCGGTCCCCCTTCATCGCCTTGGCGGTCAGCGCCACGATGGGCAGGTCGGCGAACTCCGGGCGCCGCCGGATCGTGTCGGTGGTGGCGTACCCGTCCATGCCCGGCATCATGATGTCCATCAGCACCAGGTCCACGTCCGGGTTCGGGTCCAGTAGCGAGATGGCCACCTGGCCGTTCTCCGCGTAGAGCACCTCCATGCCGTGCTCCTCCAGCACGCTGGTCAGGGCGAACACGTTCCGTACGTCGTCGTCCACGATCAGCACCCGCCGGCCGCTCAGCTCGGCACGCACCGACGGATCGAGGTCGCCGTCAGCCCCCGGCTGCCCACCGCCGAACCCGTCGACCCGGTCGGATTCGGCGGGTTCGGCGGGTGCCGTGCCGGCGCGGTCGGCGGTGGGCTCCGGCTCCTCGACCAGGATCGCCGGTGCCGGCGCCGACGGTGGCGGCGCGGGCGTCCCGGCCGGTGTCTCCGCCGGCCCGGTGTCGGGCTCCGGGCCGGCCACCCCAGCCGGCTCCGGCCGCCCGGTGCCCTCGGCCCGCAGCGTTCCCGGCAGGTACAGGGTGAACACGCTGCCCTGGCCGAGCCGGCTGTCGGCCTGGATCTCCCCGCCGATCAGCCGGGCGATCTCCCGGCTGATGGACAGGCCCAGCCCGGTGCCTCCGTACTTACGGCTGGTGGTGCCGTCGGCCTGCTGGAACGCCTCGAAGATCGTGCGCAGTTTGTCCTCGGGGATGCCGATACCGGTGTCGGTCACCGAGAACGCCACCACCTGCCCGGCCTCGCGCAGTGCCTCCCCCAGCGGTGCGGTGTCGGTCACCGGCTCGATGGTCAGCCGTACCTGCCCGGACTCGGTGAACTTCACCGCGTTGGACAGCAGGTTGCGCAGCACCTGTTGCAGCCGCTGCTGGTCGGTGTGCAGCACCGCCGGGATGCCCGGCCGAGGCGAGATGGTGAAGCGTAGTCCTTTCTCGACGGTCAGCGGCCGGAACGTCGCCTCCACGTAGTCGACCAGTTGCACCAACGGGACGTCGTCGGGCCGCACGTCGATCTTGCCGGCCTCCACCTTGGACAGGTCGAGGATGTCGTTGATCAGTTGCAGCAGGTCGCTGCCCGCGCTGTGGATGACGTCGGCGAACTCCACCTGCTTGCTGGTCAGGTTGCCGTTGGGGTTGTCGGCCAGCAGCTTGGCCAGGATCAGCAGACTGTTCAGCGGCGTGCGCAGCTCGTGCGACATGTTCGCCAGGAACTCCGACTTGTACCGGGAGGACACCGCCAGTTGCTCGGCCCGGTCCTGCAACGACTGGCGAGCCTGCTCGATCTCGAAGTTCTGCACCTCGATGGCCCGGTTCTGCTCGGCCAGCAGGGCCGCCTTCTCCTCCAGCTCGGTGTTGGTGTTGCGCAGCTCCTCCTGCTGGGCCTGGAGTTGTTCGGAGCGCTCCTGCAACTGCTGGGTCAGCCGCTGCGACTCGGTGAGTAGCTCCGCGGTGGTGGAGTTGACGATGATCGTGTTCACGATCACCCCGATCGTCCCGGTGAGCTGGTCCAGGAACGCCATGTGCACGTCGAGCAGGGGACGGAACGAGGCCATCTCGATCACCGCCAGCACGTCGCCCTCGAACAGCACCGGCATCACCACGATCGTGGCCGGGGGCGCCGAACCCAGCCCGGACCGCACCACCAGGTAGTCCGCCGGCGCGTCGTCCATCACGATCCGCCGCTTCTCCAGGGCGGCCTGGCCGACCAGCGACTCGCCGATCCGGAACGTGGCCGCGCCATCACCCAGGTGCGCGTAGCCGGCGATCCGGCGCAGCACCATGTCGCCGTCCGGCTCGCGCTCGGCCAGGAAGAACGCGCCCTGTCGGGCGTCCAGCACCGGGGTGAGCTCGTTCATGATGAGCTGGGCCACCTCGGTGAGATCCCGGTGCCCCTGCATCAGCCCGGAGATCCGGGCCAGGTTCGTCTTGAGCCAGTCCTGCTCCAGGTTGGTCCGGGTGGTTTCGGCCAGGTTGCCGATCATCTGGTTGATGTTGTCCTTGAGTTCGGCCACCTCCCCGGATGCGTCCACCGTGATCTGCCGGGTCAGGTCGCCGCGGGTCACCGCGGTGGCCACCTCGGCGATCGCCCGCACCTGGGTGGTCAGGTTGCCGGCCAGCTCGTTGACGCTCTCGGTGAGCCGTTCCCAGGTGCCGGCCACCCCCTCGACCTCGGCCTGACCGCCCAACCTGCCCTCGCTGCCAACCTCGCGGGCCACCCGGGTCACCTCGTCGGCGAACGCCCGCAGCGTGTCCACCATCGTGTTGATGGTCGTCTTGAGCTCCAGGATCTCTCCGCGCGCGGCCACGTCGATCTTCTGGGTGAGGTCGCCGCGGGCCACCGCGGTGGTGACCTCGGCGATACTGCGGACCTGATTGGTCAGGTTGTCGGCCATCACGTTGACCGAGTCGGTCAGGTCCTTCCAGGTGCCGGCCACGTTGGGCGCCGCGGCCTGGCCGCCGAGGTTGCCCTCGGTGCCGACCTCGCGGGCCACCCGGGTCACCTCGTCGGCGAACGCCCGCAGCGTCTGGACCATCACGTTGATGGTCTGGGCCAGGGCGGCCACCTCGCCCTCGGCCTCCACCGTGATCTTCTGGGTGAGGTCGCCGCGGGCCACCGCGGTGGCCACCTGGGCGATGTTGCGGACCTGGCTGGTCAGATTGTCGGCCATCACGTTGACCGAGTCGGTCAGGTCCTTCCAGGTGCCCGACACCCCGCGCACCAGCGCCTGCCCGCCCAGCCGGCCCTCGGTGCCGACCTCGCGGGCCACCCGGGTCACCTCCTCGGCGAACGCCGAGAGCCGGTCGACCATCGTGTTGACCGTGCTCTTCAGTTCGGCGATCTCACCGCGGGCGTCCACGGTGATCTTCTGCGACAGGTCGCCACCGGCCACCGCGGTGGTGACCTGGGCGATGTTGCGGACCTGACCGGTCAGGTTGCCGGCCATCGAGTTGACCGAGTCGGTCAGGTCCCGCCAGGTGCCCGACACCCCGGGCACCAGCGCCTGCCCGCCCAGTTGGCCCTCGCTGCCGACCTCGCGGGCCACCCGGGTCACCTCGGAGGCGAACGCGGAGAGCTGGTCGACCATGGTGTTGACCGTGCTCTTCAGTTCCAGCAGCTCGCCCTTGACGTCCACCGCGATCTTCTGCGACAGGTCGCCGGTGGCCACCGCGGTGGCCACCCGGGCGATGTCGCGGACCTGCGCGGTGAGGTTGCCGGCCATCGAGTTGACCGAGTCGGTCAGGTCCTTCCAGGTGCCGCTGACCCCCCACACCT
>DASULA010000318.1:0-13544 GCA_036278435.1 Mycobacteriales bacterium
TGGAGAGTGTTCTCGGCAGCGCACCGGGCACGTTGACGTCGCTGGCTCCGTGGTCGGAGCGCACCCGGTGGTACTCCCGGCTTCGAACCCGGCGCATCACCCACGGTCTCGTCGAGTTCTTGCGGGCTTACGCCAGAATCCGGGGCCCGATGGTCCTGTGTTTCGATGCCGCCGAGTCGGCCGACCGCACCGACCAGGAGTTCCTGGCGGTCGCGCTGCGCCGCCTGGACCCCGCCCAGGTTCGGCTGGTGATCGGTACCGGCGCTGGTCCGAGGCCCGACGAGCTGACCGACGCCCTGCGCAGGTACGCCACCCTGATCGACGTGCCACCGGCCGACCCGGCTGACCCGGCTGACCCGGCCGCACCCCGCGACGACCTCGTGTTGGCCCGTGCCTTCGTCGAGTCGGACGGGATCAACCAGGATCCTGCCGTACGGGCTGCCTACGACCGGGTGGATCCCGATCTGCGGGCGCGGTGGCATGACACCCGGGCCGACGATCTCGAGCGAACCGGCGAGTTCTCGCTGCGGTTGGGAGCGATTCCGTACCACCGGCTCGCCGGTCGCGATCCCGCCGGAGCGGGTTGGGAGGCGGTGTGTGCGGTCGAGGACTATTGCCTGGGGATGGGGTACTACGACGCGATGGTCGAGAACGGCGAGCGGATGATCGCGCTGGTCCGCCAGCACGAGGAGCTGTCAAAGTTCTACCACCGGGTGTTCGTCCGGATCTCCCAAGCGCTCGTGTTGCTCGAACGGCCCGAGGAGACCGAGCCGATCTACCACGATCTGATGGCCCGGACCGACCAGCCACACCCCCACATGTCAGCGCACTACTCGCTTGGCATGCTCTACACCCGTCATCTGGACGAGGACCGCAAGGATCACGAACGCGCCAGAGCTTATGTCAACACGGCGGTGGCGATCGCCAGGCTACTCCCCAATCCTGAGGATCGTGCATTCCACACCGTGTTCATGCGAAATGGCCTCGCACTGGTGGAGATGCATCGGGGCGATCTGACCAGGTCGTTGGAACTGGTCACCAGCGGTATCGAACAACTGGACCGCGAACTGCCGGCGGACCGGCACCGCCTGCACCGCTCGGTGCTGCGGCACAACCGGGCTCAGGTGCTTGCCGCGCTGGGCCGTACGGCCGAGGCGATCGCCGACTTCGATCACGTCATCGAATTGGACCCACATTACTCAGAGTACTATTTTGACCGAGGAAACACCCGGAGCAAGGCCGGTGACTATGCCGGTGCGATCGTGGACTACGAACAGGCCATGGCCTGTTCACCGCCGTTCCCCGAGCTGTACTACAACCGGGGGGACGCGCGGGCGGCGCTTGGTTCGGTCACCGACGCCATCGCCGATTTCGCCTACGTGCTGGATCTGGAGCCCGACCACATCGAGTCGCGCATCGCGCTGGCCGCGCTCCTGCTGGACACCGACGATGCCTCCGCCGCGATCGAACACGCCCGCGCCGGGCTCGACACCGAGCCGGAGAACGCCCGGCTGCTGTGCCTGCTCGGCCAGGCCGCAGCCGAGTACGGCGACGTGGACCTGGCCTGGGATGCGTTCGATCGGGCGCTTCACGTCGACGACGCTCTCTACGCGGCGTTGGTCAACCGCGCCGTGCTGGCCCACCAGCAGGGCGACCCGTCCAGGGCACTGACCGACCTGGACCGCGCCGTGGAGCTGGCCGACAGTGATCCAGATGTGCTGTACAACCGCGGTTTCCTGCGAGAGACGGTCGGCCGGTACCAGGACGCCATCGAGGACTACGGCCGAGCCCTGGTCCTGCCGGGAGCCGACACCGGCGAACTGCTGCGCCGACGCGCCGCCTGCCATGCCGCGCTCGGTGACGACACGTCCAGCCAGGCCGACCTGGCCGCGTCCCGCCAGCCGGCTGGGCCGAGCGGAGCAGACCTCTCGCAACTGGCGGCCGGCCGCACCGGTTAGCCGCTGACACGTGACCAACCGACAGGGCACAGAGCGGGAGGGCCGACATGCGGGTACTGCTGGTTAACATGCCGTGGGCACCTATTGACACGCCATCGCTGGCGCTGGGAATACTGCGCAATGCCGTGACGCGCGCCCGGCCGGATGATCGCGTCGATGTGGTGAATGCCAATCTTGACTTCGTCGACTGGATAACCGAACGGTACCGGTTCAACCTCTTCGACTACCGGTACTACTCCAACGCCACCTACTTCGCCGGGACCGGCGACTGGATCTTCTCCTCGGCGTTGTACGACGACCCCGACTGGCGGTGGGCCGAATTCACCGCTGGTGCCGCCCGGCCGATGACCGACGAGGAAACGGCGATGAACCGGGACCTGCACCGGATGGTCCCCGGTTTCGTGCACGAGCTGGTCGAAAGGCTCATCGCCAGCCGTCCCGATGTGGTCGGGTTCGGCTCCACCTACCAGCAGAACACCGCGGCACTCGCCGCCGCACGTACGCTCAAGCGGTTCGCGCCCGACATTGTCACGGTATTCGGCGGCGCGAACTGTGACGGTGCACAGGGAGCGGCGCTGCACCGCAATTTCCCATTCGTCGACTACGTGGTGCGCGGCGAGGGCGAAACAGCATTCCCCCGATTGCTGTCCGCCCTGGACGGTGGCCAGAACCTTTCGTCCGTCCCCGGACTGTGTTGGCGGTCCCCCGATGGCCCGTCGACAGCCAACCCGATGGACACCCAGCCGCTGCCACCGGGTCAGATCGTGCCCCCGGACTATACCGGCTACTTCGAACAGCTGGAGGCGTCGGCAGCCGCCGAGTGGGTGGAACCCGTGCTGGTCGTCGAAGGAGCGCGCGGTTGTTGGTGGGGGGAGAAGCATCACTGCACGTTCTGCGGGTTGAACGGTTCGACCATGCAGTTCCGGGGCAAGCGGCCGGACAGGTTCTTCGAGGAGATCACGGCGTTGGTCGGCCGACACCAGATCCTCGACATGATAGTCGTGGACAACATTCTTGACATGGGCTACCTGACCTCGTTACTGCCCGCGCTCGTCGAAGCAGGATTCGATCTTCGGCTCCAGTACGAGATCAAGTCAAACCTACGCCGGCATCAGCTTGAGTTGCTCGCCAATGCCGGCCTGGTGCATGTCCAGCCCGGGGTGGAGAGCCTGTCCAGTCGAGTGCTCGCGCTGATGGACAAGGGGGTGACCGGTTGTCAGAACGTCCGGGTGCTGCGCGATACACAGGCGGTCGGGTTGTCCACCTCGTGGAATTACCTCTACGGCTTCCCGGGTGAGTCCGACGAGGACTATCTCGACATCCTGGCGCAGCTACCCGCACTACACCACCTGGAACCGTGCGGCGCGTGCACCCGGATCGCCATCGAACGATTCAGCCCGTTCTTCGATCGCCCGGAACTCGGGTTCGCCAACCTACGACCACACCGGCAGTACGGCCTGATCTACGATCTTCCCGACGCGGAACTCTTCGACCTGGCGTACCTGTTCGAAACAGACTATCAGGGCATCGGCACCGCGGTCGCCGACCAGTTGGACGCCGCTGTCTCGGAATGGCAGGCCGAGTACCTGCACAGCGAGTTGACCCACCTCGATCTCGGCGCGCAGATCGTCCTGTTCAGCCGGCGAACACACTTCGACTGGTCCGTGCGCCGGCTGGACGATCCGGTGGAGGTAGCCGCCTTCCGGTTGCTCGACCAGCCGCGCAGCCGACCGGTGCTGACCCGCATGCTGAACCAGGCGCTCCCGGTGGAACTCCGCCCGGTGCCCGAGACGCGGGTACGCGCGCTCCTCGACGAGTGGCGCGACCTGGGCCTGGTGTTCACCGACGCCGGACAGTACATCCACGTCGCGCCGCCGACAACAAACCAGGAGGTGATGCGGGTGGATTCGCAGCTCGTGAGCGGGATCCTTCCCGCCGAGCCGGATCCCGTGCCCTCGCCCCTGTGAAACCGACAGCCAGGAGGCTGCGACATGGCTACGACCGGGATCGTGCCGCTCGGCGGCTGCCCACCAACCGTGCTGACGGCATGGCGGCATCGCGCGGGTGAGCTGGCCGATCTGCCCGGGGTTCGCTACCAGGTCGAGGTGCCGGTGCCTGACAGCGATCTGACTGCCGCGGATACCGCCCGCCACCTGTTCGATGGTGGGGCCAGACGGGTTGCCCTCGACTCGCCGATCACCCTGTCCGGTGGTGATACCTCGACGGCACTGCGCCTGCTGGCGATGGTGCGGGATCTGACCAGCTACGGGATCGTGGTCGACTGGACGGTTCGACTGCCCGATCACATGCCGACCGAGGACGGCGACGATCCCGGATGGGGGGCCGGTGGTTGGCGCCTGATCAGCCACCTCTACCCGCCCGCCCGGGTGGACGTGGGCAGCGCTGGGGACGCCGTGCGGGCGGAGTGGGCGGAAAAGTTCTTCCTCTGCCGGTTCATGTATCGGATGGGTCCGGGCTTCGTACAGATCCGCGACCGACGGTTCGGAGCACTGAACCGGTTCACCGTAGATGACGCGAGGTACCTGACCGCGATCCAGACCCTGACACCCAGGGCACTGATGTCCGCGGTCCCCCCGGACGTACTCGCCACGTTTCGGGCCGAGGGTCTGGTATGGGAAGCCGGCCCCCTGGCGCTGTGGTTGCCCTACCGGGTACGCCGGTGGCCCTGGCACGCGATGACTGTCTGACATACACCGGCATCACAGTGATCGGATCCAACCGCCCATCGAGCCGTGTCTCGATCTGAACTGACCCGACCGTGATGGTCCGACATGACCCCAGCCAGCATTTGATTTCATCGACGGGACAGCTCCCGTGCTGTCAGGGCTCAGGGCCGCCTCGGAACTGATTCCACTCCGATGCTGTCCGGGCCTCCTCCTGCCGGGGCCGTCGACTGCCTATCATCGGTCCAGCGGACGGGTGGGGTCGCAGCGGATCGCCGGACGGCACTGGTCGGACGGGCCGCGGCGGCACCGCCCGCAGTTCGCTGGCCACGTCGACGTGCCCGACCTGGTCGGCAGACGCGGGAGGTTCTGCGGTGACCGAGGTGCGGCACGGCTGGCACGGGCGCTACTTCGAGGACTTCACCGTCGGGGACATCTACCAGCACCCGCTGGGCCGGACCATCAGTGGCACCGACAACACCTGGTTCACCCTGCTCACCCAGAACACCGCGCCACTGCACTTCGACGCCCACTACGCCGCGGCCACCCCGTTCGGTCGGCCACTGGTGAACTCCACCTTCACCCTCGCCCTGGTCACCGGCCAGAGCGTCACCGACGTCTCGCAGAACGTGGTGGCCAACCTGGCCTGGACCGACATCCGGCTACCCCACCCGGTGTTCGAGGGCGACACCCTCTACTCCCGGTCGACCGTGCTGGCGCTGCGCGAATCGGCCAGCCGCGCCTACGCCGGGATCGTGACGGTGCGCACGATCGGGTTCAACCAGGATGGTCGCACCGTCATCAGCTTCGAGCGCACCCTGATGGTGTACCGGCGTGGCCACGGCCCGCGGCCGCCCGAGCCGGTCGACAGGGCCGAGTGAACGCCAAACGGGAGGCAGCGATGTGGCCGGCAACCTGACTGATACCGAGCGGACGATCGTGGCCACGGTCGGGGAGTTCGTGGACCGCGAGGTGCGACCGGTGGCCACCGAACTGGAACACGCCGACGCCTACCCGGACCGGCTGATCGAGCAGATGAAGCGGATGGGCGTGTTCGGCCTGCGGATCCCGGCCGGTTACGGCGGGCTGCACGTGTCGACATCCTGCTTCGCCGCGGTGACCGAGGAACTCGCCCGCGGCTGGATGAGCCTGGCCGGCGCGATGGGCGGGCACAGCGTGATCGCCTCGATGATCGCCACATCGGGCACCGAGGAGCAGCGGCGGCGTTACCTGCCGGGCCTGGCCACCGGCGAGATCCGGGCCACCATGGCACTGACCGAACCGGACGGTGGCTCGGACCTGCAGGCCATGCGCACGGTCGCCCGGCCCGACCCCGGCGGCGGGTACCTGGTGAACGGCACCAAGATGTGGATCACCAACGCCCGGCGGTCCGGACTCGTTGGGCTGTTGTGCAAGACCGACCCGGACGCCGACCCACCGCACCGGGGGATGAGCGTGCTGCTGGTGGAGCAGGGGCCGGGCATGACGGTGTCCCGCGACCTGCCCAAGCTGGGCTACAAGGGCGTCGAGTCCTGCGAGCTGTCGTTCGTCGACTGCCCGGTGCCGGCCGACCGGTTGCTTGGTGGGGTGGAGGGCCGTGGGTTCGCCCAGATGATGAAAGGTCTGGAGCTGGGCCGCATCCAGGTCGCCGCCCGGGCCACCGGCGTGGCCAGGGCCGCGTTCGATGCCTCGCTGGCGTACTCGACCGACCGGGTGACCTTCGGGGTCCCGATCTGGCGGCACCAGTCGATCGGCAACTACCTGGCCGACATGGCCGCCAAGCTGACCGCGGCGCGGGCGCTGCTGTTCGCCGTGGCCGAGTCGTTCGACCGTGGTGGCCGGTGCGACCTGGAGGCCGGCATCGCCAAGCTGCACGCCTCGGAGGTGTGCATGGAACTGTGCCAGTTGGCGGTGCGGATCCACGCCAGCAACGGATACTCGACCGAGTATCCGGTGGAGCGCTTCTACCGGGACGCGCCGCTGATGGTGGTCGGTGAGGGCACCAACGAGATTCAGCGGTCGGTGATCGCCCGCCAGTTGGTCGAACGCGGCTCGCTCCCCCTGCTGTAACCCGGCGCACGCCCCCAGTGCGATGGCCACCAACCGCGCCGTGCCCCCTCCATCCCACCCGCGTTGAGGTTTTCGCGAGAAAACCTCAACGTTAACCGGTTACATCCCGAGGTTTTCTCGCGAAAACCTCGGGCCCGCTGGGTGCCGCCGCGGTAATCCGGGGCAGCGGCTCCACTGAAACAGCCGGTGGGCCCGCCTCGCGGCGGGCCCACCGGTTCATCTACGCGCTGTGCCGACGCCCACTGGGCGAACGGGTCAGACGCGGGTCACACCTCTCGACCGGTCATCCCTTGCCGTGTCGACCGGCCAGTTCGGGCAGCAGGTTGGCGGCATTCGGCGTACCCAGTCCGGACGCGGCGTCCCAACCGGGGACGGCGGCGAAGCCGGGCACGGTGACGTCACCGTGGAAGGTGTTGTCGCCAACGGTGATGTCGCGCAGGAAGCGGCCGGCCTTGCCCTTGTGCGCGACGTCGTACAGTCGCGGGTTCAGGAAGCCCACCCGGTGGTGTCCGAGCTGGTTGGCCAGCACGGTCAGCCCGGCCCACTGCGGCGAGCCGGCGCTGGTGCCACCGAAACGGAACACCAGGTCCGCACCCTGACCGGAGGAGCTCCACACCGCCAGCACGCCGCCGATGATCGCCGCGTTGTAGGAGATGTCCGGCACGCCGCGGGCGTGCAGGTGCTGCCGGCGCTGGTAGAACGGCGCCCCGTAGATGGTGCTGAAGCCGCCGCCACCGGCAGCCTGGAAGTCCGGCTCGTTCCACACCATCTCGCTGTGGTACGCGCCGGTGATGCCGTCGGCGTCCAGGATGGTTCCGCCCACGGCGGTGACGAACGGGTCGGACGCCGGAGTGCTGGCAGCCTTGAAGAAGGACGTGCCGTCACAGGTCGGCTGGGCCGAGCCCTGGTCGCCGGAGGAGGCGAGCACGGTGATGCCACGCAACGCGGCGAGCGCGAACACCACGTGCTGCTGGTCGATCAGCGAACGGTCCATGCACTGCTCGGCCTCGCCGAAGCTCTGCGAGATCACGTCACCGAGGTTGTGCACGACAGCAAACCGGGTCGCCGACAGGATGTCCTGGTCGTTGTTGCTCTTCGCCAGCACCAGGTCGATAGTGGCATCCGGCGCGATCGCGTGCGCCCATTCAACGTCCAGCGTGATCTCGCCGGCCCATCCGACCATGTTGGCGTCATTCTGGTCGAACGGCGTGAGACCGTCCGGCGCAATGATGTTCAACGTCGGGTCGGACATTCCGAAGATCTGGTCGAACGTCGACAGGTCATGACCGATCGTCGGGGACTGGAACGCGTCCACGATCACGATCGTGTGGCCCTTGCCGGTCGCCCTCACCTTGTCCACGCCGTAGGCGGCACGGATCTGCGCCGGGCCGTAACACCCGGCCGGGGTCGTGAGCTGGCAGGAGAACGTGGTCGCCGCCGGCGACCCGTCGACCCGTCCGGCCACCTGGTAGTGCGGGTTACTGCCGATCGCCGGGACCATGGCGTGCCCGACGGCCGCGGCAGCCGTGGGTGTGCCGACGAGTGCCGCGGCGAGTAGCCCGAATGCCGCGACGCCGGCGAACGGTCTAGTCACCGACCGCCGCGATAACTGTGTCATTCGCGTCTCCCTGCCTGGAACGGGGGTCAGCCCGCTCCGAAACGACCCGCCACCGGCCCACCCGGTGGCGTAGATAGTCCGGGACGCTACTCCCGGTCTGTAGGCAATTGCAGCGATTCACGGAAGGGTTACTTTCCGTCCGCCACGAGAACTGGACAGCGTCCCTGGAACCGGGACAGCGCCGGTGTACCGGCATCGAACCGGCGGCCGAAACCCGGTCAGGCTCGGAATCCGGCCCGGGGTCAGCAGGATCCCTCGCTGGAATTTACTAAAGTGTTAGCAAATTTTAAGTAAAGGAAAGTTGATCTTATCTCGCGGCGAACTCGGCCAGCTCGGGGAGTTCCACTCGCAGGTCGGCCCGGTGCGCGGTGCCGTTCACCAGATCGGCGTTGGCCCGGTCGACGCGATCCACCCACTCCTCGACCGCCGTCCGGGACAGGCCACCGGCCAGGTGCCCGACCAGCCGGGCGCGGGCCGTTTCCGGGCGCATCGAGACGAACCAGACCTGGTCGAGCAGGGCACGTGCCGGAGCCCATCCGTCCCGGTCGAGCAGCAGATAGTTGCCCTCGCCGATCACCAGCCGGACCGACGTGGCGACGGTGTGCGCCCCCGGCACCGGCTCATGCCGGACCCGACGGTAGGACGGCGCGTACAGCGGGTCCGGCGGTTCGGCCCGCACCGCACCGAGCAGATCCAGGTAACCGGCCACATCGAAGGTCTCCGGCGCGCCCTTCCGGTCGGTGAGCCGCCGGTCGGCCAGCACCGCGTTGGGCAGGTGGAACCCGTCCATCGGGATCCGGGCCACCGACGCCGGTCCGGATGGACAGTTGTCGTTCCAGCCAGCAGGCCAGCGTGCTCTTCCCCGCGCGGGGCGGGCCGGCGATACCGAGCAGGCGGCGCCCGGGCGAGGCCGGCATCGACTCGGCGCGGCACAACAGGTGGGCACGGTCATGGCAGCACGGCCGGGGCATGCCGCGAGCGTACGTTCGGGTCCGGTCCGCCGGACCTCAGCCGCCGGACCGGACCACCGCGCCCGCCAGGCCGTCCACTGCGACGAGAAGGCTCACCCGCCCGGCTCCCGAACCGTCCGGCCCCCCGGGCGGCGGCGTTCCCGCCTGGCGGCGATCCGCCGGTCGGCGCGGTCCAGCCCGGCACCGCGGGTCCCCCCGTCCAGGTAACCGGCCAGCGCCCGGACGTTGGGGAACCGGAACAGGTCCACCACGTTGACCGGGCGACCCAGCAGCGCCTTGAGCCGGGACTGCACCGCGACGATGGCCAGGGAGTGCCCACCGATCTCGAAGAAGTTGTCGGTGACCGACACGGTCGGCCGGCCCAGCACCTCGCGCCACACCCCGGCGATCACCCGTTCGGTCCGGGTGGCCGGCGCGGAGCCGGCCTCGGCCGGGGCGTCGGCCAGGACCGGCGGGGGCGGCAGCCCGGCCCGGTCCACCTTCCCGTTGGGACCCAGTGGCAGTTCCGGTATGACCACCACCGCGCTCGGGCAGGCGTACTCGGGCAGCCGCTGGCGCAGGTGGTCACGCAACGCAGCGGGTCGAACCCCGACCCGGCACGGCACGGCGTAGGCGACGATTGTGGTCTCGCCGGCCTCGACCCGGCTCACCGCGACCGCGGCGACCACATCTGGGTGCCCGGCCAGCGCGGCTTCCACCTCGCCCAACCCGACCCGGTGGCCGCGCACCTTCACCTGGTCGTCGGACCGCCCGGCCAGCACCACGTCGCCGTCGGGATCGTGCCGGCCCACATCACCGGTCCGGTACACCCTGTCCTCCTTATCCCGGGTCCACGGATTGACCCCGAACCGCTCCGGCGCACCCGGGTCCGATCCGGCCGGCCGGTTCAGGTAGCCCTCGGCCAGGTTCGGTCCGCGGACCAGCACCTCCCCCAGTTCGCCGACCGCGGCCGGCGCGCCGGACGGACCGGCCACCACCAGGTCGGTACCCGGCGCGCCCCGACCCACCGGGACCGGGTGCGGCCCGGACCCGGCGGCCGGTCGCGGCGTCGGTCCGGCGAGCACGTGCAACGACTGGAGCTGCGGCGTCTCGGTGGTGCCGTAACCGTTGACCAGCACCGCGGCCGGCAGCCACCGGCGGGCCGCGGCCACGTCGTGGTCGGTGAGCCGGTCGCCGCCGAACACCGCGAGCCGAACCCCGGGCAGTTCGGTGTCGGCCGCGGCGAGCAACCGGGCGAGTTGCGGCGTCAGGTGCAGCACGGTCACCCGCTCGGCCGCCAGCCAGCGCAGCATCCGGTCCGGGTCGCGCAACCAGGCCTGGTCGGGCACGCACACCCGACCGCCGGTGATCAGCGGGACGAACGCGTCGCGGAGCAACGGGTCGTGGCCGAGGCCGGCCAGCAGCGCGGTGGAGTCGGACCGGCTGATGTCGAACCGGTCGGTGTACCAGTCCAGGAAGGCGGCCAGTGGCCGCTCCTGGCAGACCACGAGGGACGGCTCACCGGTGGTTCCGGACGTGGCCATCAGGTACCCGCGCTCGGCGAATGGAACCGGCGGCTCGACCCCTGGGTCGGCCGGCCCGGGGCCGGCCGGGTCGACCTCGACGACCTCCACGCCGGGCACCCCGTCCAGCGCGTCCAGCGTCGCCGGGGTCGGGGCTCCGCAGGCCAGCACCAGCCGTACCCCGGCCGCCGCGACCTGGCGGCGCAACCGGTCGGCCGGGTGGGCCGGGTCGAGCACCAGCCACCGGCGACCGGAGGCGAGCACCCCGAGCAGCAGGGCCGGCAGGAGGGTGGTGCGGGCGGCCAGCACGCCCACCGCCCCGCCGCGGTCGGTTCGGTCGGCCGAGTCGGTTCGGTAAGCCCGGTGGCGGATCGCGCGGGTCACGACCGCCCGGGACCGGACCAGGGTCGCATAGTCCAGGCCACCGCCGGCGCCGGTGAGAGCCACCACGTCCGGCCACCGGGCGGCGACCCGTTCCACCCGCTCCAGCAGGCCCTCCACCGGCCGGGCCGGCATCAGCGGCCGGTCCGGTCGGGGCAGCGCCGAGGAGGCCGGGCGGGCCGGTGCCGCCCCCACCGCCCGGTCCGGCGCGGCGCACAACTCGCCCAGCAGCGCCAGGTAGGTGTCCAGCAGCGCGGCCACCCGGGCGGCGGAGTACAGGTCGGGGTTGTACACGGCCTGTAGGTCGATGCCGGACTCGCCGGCCGGGTCGGCACCGAGTTGGCCGGGCGCGGCCCCGCCGCCCCGGCCGGTGGCGTAGAGGGTGAGGTCGAACAGCGACCCGGGCAGTCCGGCCGGCAGGGCGTCGGCTCGCACGCCGGGCAGGTCCAGCCGCGCCCCGGCAAAGTTGTACATGTTGAACAGGACCTGCACCAACGGCCCGCAGGACAGGTCCCGGGGCAGCCGCAGCCCGTCCACGATCCGGTCGAACGGCGCGTCCCGGTGCGCCATGGCGTCCAGCACCGCACCGGCGCAGTCGCGCACCTGGGCGGCGAAGGACGCGCCGTCGTCGACCCGCAGCCGCACCGGCAGGGTGTCCACGAAGAACCCGACCAGATCGTCGAAGTCCGGGTGCCGGCGGTCCGCGGCCGGCACTCCGACAATCAGGTCGGTCGCACCGGTGAGCCGACGCAGCAGCAGCGCGAACGCGGCCAGCAGCACCGCGTAGGGGGTCACCGACAGGGCACCGGCCAGCCGGTACACCCGGCCAGCCAGCGATTCGGGCACCTCGGTGTGGCACTGCGCGCCCAGATGCGCCTGGACCGGTGGGCGGGCCCGGTCCCGGGGCAGGTCCAGCACCGGCGTCACACCGGCCAGCCGGTCCAACCACCAGGCCAGGTCCGTTGCGCCGCGCCCGGCCTGGCGGGCGGCCAGCCAACTGACGTAGTCGGCGTACCCGGGGCGGGCCGGGCCGTCGCCGGTCCCGGTGCCGGCGGTACCGGCTGGACGCGCCGTGGCCCGGTACCCGGTCGACAGGTCACGGTAGAGCAGCGCCAGCGACCAACCGTCGAACACCAGGTGGTGCAGGGTCAGCGCCAGCACGTGATGGTCGGGACCCAACCGGAACAGCCGGGCCCGCCACAGCGGGCCGGCGGCCAGATCGAACCTGCGGCCGGCCTCGGCCCGCAACCCCTCGGCCAGGACCCGCTCCGGGTCGCCCGCCCCGTCGCCGGTACCGGCCAGGTCGGTGACCGGCAGTGGCACCGGCGCGGGCGGTTCCACCACCACCCGGGGGATCCCGCCATCGTCGGGTACCCGCCAGCGCAGCACGGCGTGCCGGTCGGCCAGCGCGGCCAGGGCGCGCGCCAGCGCGGTGGCGTCGAGCGGTCCGCGCAGCCGTTCGGCGACCGCGATGTTGTATGCGCTGCCCGGGGCGAGCCGGTCGAGGAACCACAGCCGCCGCTGCGCGCCGGACAGCGTGGCCGGTTCGCCCACCGGTACCGGGGCGTCACCGGTCGCGGCGGTGCGGTCCAGCAGCGCGGCGATCCCCTCGGGGGTGCGGCCGGAGAACACGTCGGCGACGGCCACGTCCCGCCCAGCGCCGGCCCGCAGCGCGGCGACCAGCCGCATCGCCAGCAGCGAGTTCCCACCGGAGTCAAGGAAGTCCGCGTCCAGGTCGGGTTCGTCCCGGCCGAAGACCCGCGCCCAGGCGGCGGCCACGGTGCGCTGCGCCGGGGTGGTCGCTGGCCGTCGGGGCGCCGGAGCGCCATCGGACCCGGCTCCACCGGGAGCACCGCCGTGAGCACCGTGGTGGGACTGGTCGGCGTCGGCCAGCGATCGCAGCGCGCGCAGGTCGACCTTGCTGGAGGCGTTCAGCGGCAGCGCGGCCAGCCGGACCACCCGGGCCGGCAGTGCCGCGACGGGCAGCCGGTCGGCGCAGAACGCGCGCAGCGCGGCGGCGTCCGGGGCGCCGGCTGGCGCCAGGTAGGCGACCAGTTCCGGGCCGGCTGGCCCGGGCACCAGATCCACGGCGACCTGGCTGACCGCCGGGTGCGCGGCCAGCACCGCCTCGACCTCGCCGATCTCCAGCCGCTGCCCGGCGACCTTCACCTGCCGGTCGGCCCGGCCCCGGAAACCGAGCCGGCCGTCGGGTTCCCAGACCACCAGGTCGCCGGTGCGGTACATCCGCGCGCCCGGGATCGGCGAGTGCGGGTCGGGCAGGAACGACCCGGCGGTCCGGCCCGGGCGGCGCAGGTAGCCACGGGCCAAACCAACGCCGGCCACGTACAGCTCGCCGGGCA
>DASULA010000319.1:0-4143 GCA_036278435.1 Mycobacteriales bacterium
GTGCCGAAGATGAATCGTCGGGCCAGCCGGCGAAGGTCGTGGCCGGCGAAGTAGTCGGGCAGCCTGCGCGGCGGCAGACCGGACAGCTCGATCCACACCGTGTCGTGGCGCAGGGCGAGCGAGGCCGCCTCGTCATACCACCAGCTTCGGCCGCCGTGGGCGAGCACCACGGTCAGGTCGGGTACCGCGGCCAGCACCTCGGGCAGCGGCTCGGGAGTGGCGAACCGGTTATCCGACCCGGGGAACGTGCTGGTGCCGCAGTGCACCACCACCGGCAGCCCCAGATCACCACACGCCTGATACACCGGAAGGAGCGCGCGGTCGGCCACCGAGAACCCGCCGTGCACCGGATGGATCTTCACCCCGACCGCGCCCAGACCGACCTGGCGCTCCAGTTCGGTGAGCAGCGGGTAGTGGTAGTGCGGGTTGAGGTTGGCCAGCATCGAGAACCGCCGCGGGTTGTGCGCCACGATCGGCAGCAGGTCCTCGATCGGCTGGATCCCGGTCGCCTTGGGGCTGTACTCGCACAGCAGCACGGCCGCGTCCACGCCCTGGCCGTCGAGGTAACGGTCCAACCGGTCCGGGCGCACCACCCCGTCGGAGTCGTAGAAGTGGTCCAGTGGCGGGTCCCCACCGAAGTCGCGGGCCCAGTCCATCCACGCCGGGCGCAGCGTGCCGAGCCGGGCCGGGTGCAGGTGCACGTCCACCGCGAAATGACCGTCGATCACGTCCCGACCTCCCTGACCCGGCGTGTCAGGGCAACGATGCCACGCCTCAGACCGGCACCGACTCCGGCTCGGGCTCGCCCGGATCGCCAGGCCGGCCCGATCCGTCCGGCCGGTGCGTCTGCCCCGCGAGTCGCTGCGCGGCCAGGTCACGGACCGCGAACCGGCGCAGCTTGCCGGTGGCGGTGGTCGGCAGTTCGTCGAAGAACAGCACCTGCCGGGGTCGCTTGAACGCGGCCAGCCCGGCCCGGCAGAACGCCACCAGTTCCTCGGCCCCGACCGGGTCGCCCGGTCCGGCGGCGGGCACCACGCAGGCCACCGGCTTGTCCAGCCCGTCGGCGTCGGGCATCCCGACCACGGCGGCCTGGCCCACCCCCGGATGCTCCAGCAGCCGGGCCTCCACCTCGGTCGGCGACACCCAGATACCGCCCACCTTCATCATGTCGTCGGACCGGCCCAGGCAGGTGTAGTACCCGTCGGCGGACCGCAGGTAGGTGTCCCCGGTGCGCAGCCACTCCCCCTGGAACACCCGACGGGTCACCGAGGTGCGGGCCCAGTATCCCAACGCCAGCGACTCACCCCGCACGAACAGGCTGCCCGGCTGGTCGTCGCCGACCTCGTTGCCCGCCTCGTCGCGGACGCTCAGTTCGTATCCGGGCACCGGGGTGCCGGTGCTGCCGGGGCGGACCTGACCCTCCCGGTTGGACAGGAAGATGTGCAGTGCCTCGGTGGAGCCGATCCCGTCGAGAATCTCCACGCCGAACCGCCGGTTGAACCGCCGGTACACCTCGGCCGGCATGGGTTCGCCGGCCGAGACGGCCAACCGCACCGAGGCGAACACCTCAGGCGGTGCGCCGGAGTTGACCATCGCCGCGTAGAACGTCGGTACCGCGAAGAACAGCGTGGGCCGGTACTCCACCAGCCGCGCGGCGACCGAGTCGGGCGTGGGGCGGGCCGGGTCGAGCACCGTGGTCGCACCAGCGGCCAGCGGGAAGAACGCCGAGTTCCCGATGCCGTAGGCGAAGAACAGCTTGGCCACCGAATAGCAGCGGTCGGCCGGACCGGTCCGCAGCACGCTGGTCGCGTAGGTCTCCACCACGTGCCGGATGTTCGCGTGCCGGTGTACCGCGGCCTTGGGCGTGCCGGTCGTGCCGGAGGTGTACAGCCACAGCGCGGTCGAGTCGTCCCAGGTGTCGTACGGCTCGCCGCTCTGTCCCACCCCGGCGGCCAGCAGGTCCTTCCAGTCCCAGTCGCGGACCCGCGTTCTGGCCAGCGGGGCGGCCAGGTCGGCGTGACCGTCCACCACCAGTTCGGTCACCTCCGGCGCGCCGGCCGCCGCCGTCCTGGCCTCGGCCAGGAACTGTTCGCTGGTCACCATCACCCGGGCCCGGGCGTCACGTACCAGCGCGGCCAGTTCGGTGCCGGTGAGCATGGTCGACACCGGTACCGCGACCGCGCCGATCCGCATTGCGCCCAGGATCGCGGCCAGCAGCCGCGGCCCGTCGGCCATCACCAGCACGACCCGTTCCTCCGGTCGCACGTTCAGCCCGCGTAACCCCGCGGCCACCCGGGTGACCAGGTCGCCGAGTTCGGCGTAGGTCAGCGAGGTGTCCGGGCCGGTGAGGGCCAACCGGTCCCCCCGGCCGGCGGCGACGTGCCGGTCGACCAGGTAGCTGCTGGCGTTGAACGACTCGGGCATGGCACGCCTTTCCTGCGCTCGCGGACAGTCGCCCAACCGGCCCTGGCGCCCCGCGGTGCCGGGACCGGCGCCGGTCAGGAGAAGCGGACGTAGGTGTAGTCCAGCGGGCGACCGTTGATGCCGTTGCTGGGCGGTGCGACCCAGGCCGCGATCCGGCCGGGTTGGTAGACAGGATGCATCAGCGAGGCCACGAACGTCTTGTCTTCGGCCGAGGGAAGCCACTCCACGGCCCGGCGTTCCCACTCCGCCGGGTCACAACGCCGGCCGTCGGGGGCGACGTGCCAGCCGGAGAACGTGCCGACCCGGCGGTTGAACGCCCGGTGCGGCAGGTAGAGCCGGGCGGTGACGCCGAACTCGTCGAGGATGCGGTTCCACCGCTTGATGCCGGTCTGGCAGTCGGCGATGTACTCGTCGCGCAGGTCCTCGTTCAGGCTGATCAGCGCCGGGGTCTCGGTGCGCACCACCTGGTCGCCGGACACCAGGTCCAGGTGGCGTACCGCGTCGGTCAGCACGTGGTCGTCGTCGCGGCGGCCCTCCTGCCAGCGGCCCTTCAGCCCGGTGGTGTAGTACGTGGCGACGTTCGTCGATGTCTCCCCGCCGAACAGGTCCAGCGACACGGTGAAGTGGAAGTTGATGTACTTCTGGATGATCGCCAGGGGAATGCCGCCGTGCGGCGCGATGTCGCCGGTGTCGTGTTCGGCCATCAGCTCGGCGGTGCGCCGGACCACCCGGTCCACCCCGGTGGTGCCGACGAACATGTGGTGCGCCTCCTCCTTGAGCATGAACTCGCAGGTGCGCGAGAGCGGGTCGAACGCGCTCTCCTTCAGCGTGCCGAGCTGGTACTTGCCGTCCCGGTCGGTGAAGTAGGTGAACATGAAGAAGGCGAGCCAGTCGGGGGTGGGCTCGTTGAACGCACCGAGGATCCGCGGGGAGTCGGTGTCGCCGGAGTTGCGGACCAGCAGTTCGGCGGCCTCGTCCCGCCCCTCGCGGCCGAAGTAGGCGTGCAGCAGGTACACCATCGCCCACAGGTGCCGCCCCTCCTCCACGTTGATCTGGAACAGGTTGCGCAGGTCGTACAGGCTCGGCGCGGTGGAGCCGAGGTGTCGCTGCTGCTCCACCGAGGCCGGCTCGGTGTCGCCCTGCACGACGATCAGCCGTTGCAGGTCCGAGCGGTACTCGCCGGGCACCTGCTGCCACACCGGCTCGCCCTTGTGCTGGCCGAACCCGATCCGCCGCCCGGGGTCGCGTTCGGCCAGGAAGATCCCCCACCGGTACTCCGGCAGCACCACCTGGTCGAAGTGGGCCCAGCCGTCCCGGCCGACCGACACGGCGGTACGCAGGTAGACGTCGCGGTGTTCCAGGTCCGGACCCATCTCGTTCCACCAGCGCAGAAACTTCGGCTGCCAGGACTCCAGCGCCCGCTGCAACCGGCGGTCACCGGCCAAATCGACGTTGTTGGGAATCCGTTCGCCGTAGTCGATGTTGGCGGGCATCTCGTCACGCTCGATTCCGGTCGAAGACGGCCCGCTGCCCGGTGCCGTAGCGGCGCAACGCGCCGTTTGGTCCGGATGCGTTGGGCCGGGTGAACACCCAGTTCTGCCAGGCCGACAGCCGTCCGAAGATCTTGGTCTCGATGGTTTCCGGTCCGACGAATCGGTTGTTGGCCTCCAGCGCGGTCAGCACGTCCGGGCTGAAGCTGGCCCGCGCCTCCAGGGCCAG
>DASULA010000320.1:0-11730 GCA_036278435.1 Mycobacteriales bacterium
CTGGCCGATCTTCTCCGCCAGAGTCATTCGGGCCAGCAGGTCGTTTACCCGCGCGGAGATCGGGGCGTGTGGGTCGAGGTAGATCGGCCTGGAGCCGCCCGTCGTTCGGGCTGCCTGCGCGGTGCCGGCCGAGGGTGCCACCAGCAGCAGCGCGACCGTGCACAGCGCGGAGGCGACCGTGGTGAGGGTTCTGCCGCGGCGGAGCCAGCCGCGTCGCGTGAACGTGCGGCGGCTGCGGGATAAGTGAGCGGAGTACATGGCGCCGTCCCTGTCCTCGGGCCCGCCGCCCCGGCCGACCTTCGACCGGACGGCCGACGGTCAGGCAGGGTGACGTGCCTACGACGATCGTGTGGTCTCCACACCGGCGCTGGGCGGCGACGCCGGCGGGGTCTCGCTGAGTCAGACGGTTCGCCGATCCGCGCCCGATGTCAACCGTCAAGTAACCGTTTGTCGGCATGTCAATGGTTGGCACCCGGACGGGTTACACCGTGCTCGGCCACCCCCGGCTCCGACCTGAACGCCGACCGGGCCGGCTGGACATGGGGTTCGACTCGCTCAGGACGCGCGCGCCGGGCACGCCGCGGAGACCGCCGGGGTGCTGGAGGTGGCCAGCGACGAGGTGATGTTCGACCTCATCTCCACCGCCTTGCGGCCGGGTCAGCCGGCCGCAAGGCGCAGCCGGGCGAGGCGGTGCTCCCAGCCGGCGCGGTGGTCGCCGATGTGGGTGGACGGCAGGCCGCGGTGGGTGAGTACGACCATCGTGTCGTCGCCGTCAGGGGTCAGCACGACCTCGACGGTCGATCCGCCGGGCGGCATCGCATCCCTGCCGGGCACGCCCCAACTGAACACGACCCGGTGCGGCGGCTCGACGGTGATGTAGGCACCGCGGGCGACGACCTCGCCCATGTCGAGCCAGAACACGCCGCCGGGCCGCGGGTCGAGTTCGGCCCGCTCCCCGATCCACGTGACGATGAGTGCGGGGTCGGTGAAGTACCCGAAGACAACCTCGGGCGGTGCCTTGATGTGTTCGGTCGCGACGATGATGACGTCGTTGCGGATCTCGGCTGTCACGGTCACCTCGTGGGTGGTCGGGGATGGGCCGTTTCGACGGCCTTCTTCAGGCGGCGCAGGGCGTCGGGCCAGAACTCGGAGAGCAGTTCACGCACCGGCTCGAGCGCCTCGTGGCGCAGCGCGTAGAGGCGACGGGTTCCCTCCCGGCGCTCGGTGAGCAGGCCGGCCTGCCTGAGCACGCCGATGTGTTGGCTGACCGCCTGCTGGGTGAGGGTGAAGCTCGCCGCGATCTGGCCCGCGGGCAGTTCGGCGTGCTGGACGAGGCGCAGGATCTGCCGGCGGTGCGGGTCGGCCAGCGCCCGCAGCACCGCATCGGGTGCCGCGGGCGTCGGCTGCTTCCGCTCGGCCATCAGACTACGATCTCATCCCTCGAACGGGGTGCCGGTGCCGGTCGTGGCGCAGGCCTCGATGCTGGCCAGGTAGTGCGTCCAACCGGCGTAGCAGAGGTCCCAGCACTCCAGCCGCGGGGTCAGGCCGGCGTGCCGGAAGCGGAGCTCGGTGCCGGTGCCGGCCGGGACGATGTCGAACTCCATCGTCGTGCCGAGCCACTCCCGGGTGTGTCTGGTGGGTGTGGTTCCCTCGGGCGCGATGGATGCCCAGACCACGCGGGTGGGTCCGGCTTCCAGGACGCGCATCGCGTTGGTGCCGTGGTGGCCGAAGTTGGCGACGAGAGTGCCGCCGACCGCTCCATCGCCCTGGGTGGGGCCCCACCAGCGACTGACTCCGGCGGCGGAGGTGAACAGCGCCGACACGGTGTCCGGGCTGGCGGGGAGCTTCAGCACCGCGGTGAAGTCCTCGGTGCGCGTGCTGGGCGTGCTGGTCATCCCAGTCTCCTTTCGAGTTCCACAAGTTGTCACTTGTACAAGCTGATAGTTGTGAAGATAGTCAGAGCTCTGTCGCGGGTCAAGTGTCAGGAGGCTGTGGGTTACCTGCCGCCACGTGCGGTCGCGGTCATCCCCACGGTCGCACGGCCGTCTGGACCAACTGACCGCGGCGCTCAGCAGCCCAGGGCGTTGGCGAGTTCGGCGAACCCGGTCACGGCCAGGTCACTGACCACCCCGGCGGCGCGGTCGGCCGCCCGGTTCGGGCCGCGTTCGGCCGGGCGCTCGACGAACGCGGTGCGCAGCCCCACCTCGCCGGCCCCGTCGAGGTCGGACCCGTGCGCGGCGACCATCAGCATCTGCTCGGGCACGACGTCGAGCAGCGCGGCGGCGGTCAGGTACACCGCCGGCGCGGGCTTGTAGGCGCGGGCGAGTTCGGCGGACAGGATGCAGTCGAACGGCAGCCCGGCGGTCTTGACCAGGTTCGTCAGCAACCCGACGCCGCCGTTGGACAGCGTGGTCAGGACGTAGCGGCGGCGCAGCCGGGCCAGTGCCGGCGCGGCGTCGGGCCAGGCGGGCAGCCGGTGCCAGGTTCGGACCAGTTCACCCCGGGCCTCATGGTCGAACGCCGCGGCCACGCCGAAGCTGTCCAGCAGCTCGTCCAGCGACTCCCGGTGCAGCGTGTCCAGGTAGGCCCAGTCGCGTTCGCCGCGGTTCACCCGCTGGGTGGAGGGCTGGTACCGGTCCCGCCAGGCGTCGGCGAAGGCGCCGGAGTCCAGGTCCACCCCCCGGGCCGCGGCGATGTCGGCGACCTGCCCGGACACCCCGGTCCACCAGTCGACCGTGGTGCCGAAGACGTCGAACGCCAGCACCCGCACCCGGCCCGGTTCCAACCGCGACATCACCGCTCCCTCCCGCACACCGTTGCGGTGGTTGGTGTATCCCTACCACCCCCTGGGAGGACCGGGCGGCACCGGTCGAACGCCGGCACGCGGTCACCCCGGCCGGTCAGCGGTCAGTCGGGACACCGGCTCGGCCTCGCTGACTGGTCTGGACCACTCCACCGTCAGGGGTCCGGCCGCCGCCTCGGTCACCCGGCCGTCCCGGTCGACCGACACCCGCAGCAGTTCCTCGCCGACCCGCAGTCCGTCCACCCGCAGCGCGCCGACCGGTCCCGGGCGTATCGGGGACAGGCCCACCCGCCCGTCCGGCACGTCGGCGGTCAGGCCGAGCAGCGCGGTCAGTACCACCACCGCGCTGGCCGCCGACCACGCCTGTGGTCGGCACGCCGCCGGGTAGGGCACCGGCCGGGGCGCCTGTTCGCGGCTGTCGCCGGCGAACAGTTCGGGCAGCCGGTAGCCGAACGCCGCGCCGGAGCGCAGCAGCCCGGCGGCCAGGGACCCGGCCCGCTCGGCGTGCCCGGTGCGGACCAGGCCGAGCAGCACGATCGCGGTGTCGTGCGGCCACACCGAGCCGCAGTGGTAACTCAGCGGCCAGTAGGCGGCGGCGCGGGCGGACATGGTGCGCAGCCCGTAGCCGGTGTCCAGGTCCGGACCGACCACCCGGCGGGCCACCAGTTCGGTTTCGGCGTCGTCGAGCAGGCCGGTGCCCAGCAGGTGACCGATGTTGCTGGTGAGGCTGTCCACCGGGCGTTTGGCGCCGTCCAGCGCGAGCGCGGGGAACGGGCCGTCGGCGTCGGCCACCCAGAACCGTTCCCGGAACACCCCGGCCAGGTCGGCGGCCCACTGCCCCCACCGGTCCGCCCCCGGACGGTCGAACGCCTCCAGCAACCGGGCGCCGGCCAACGCGGCCTGGTGCGCGTAGCCCTGGACCTCGCACAGCGCCACCGGCGCGGTCGCCCGGGACCCGTCGGCGAACCGGATCGAGTCGCCGGAGTCCTTCCAGCCCTGGTTGGCCAACCCCCGGCCGCTGCGGTCGACGTACTCCAGCAGGCCGTCGCCGTCGGCATCACCGTGGTCGGCCATCCAGGCCAACGCGGCCTCGGCGTGCGGCAGCAGCGCGGCCACCTCGGTCTCGGGCATCCCCCACCGCCACGCGTCGTGCAGCAGGCAGACCCACAGCGGGGTGGCGTCCACGGTCCCGTAGTACAGCGGTGGCAGCCGCATGACCGGGTCGTGTGGGGCATCCCGCCCCATCGGGTGCACGGAGGGGGCTCGGCGCAGTTCGTGCGGGATCTTGCCGGGCTCCTCGCCGGTCGCCGGGTCCACCGCCCGGCCCTGCCGGGCGGCCAGCGCGCGCAGCGTCCCGCCGGCCAGGCTGGTGCCCAGCGGCAGCAGCATCCGGGCCGCCCACAGGCTGTCCCGGCCGAACAGGGTGAGGAACCACGGCGCCCCCGCGCCGAGGAACACGTCCCCGGGTGCGTCCGGGGTGACCAGCCGCAGGCCGGCCAGGTCGTCTAGGGCGCGGGCCAGCAACGCGGCCAGCCGGTGGTCGTCGGCCACCACCGCCGGCCGGGACCAGGGCGGTTCGCCGGTCACACCGGCGACCACCGCGGCCGGGTCGGCGACCCCCAGCCGCCAGCACAGTGCCCGCCGGCCGGGCCCGGCCAACCTCACCGGCCAGCGCAGCCGGGCGGCCTGCCCGCCGGCCACCGGTTCGACTGTGGCGTCGGTACCGGTCAGCTCCACCGCGACCGCGCCGGACCGCCACCGTACGGCGCCGGTGACCGGGTCCACCCGGACCGGCACCGCCGGGCGGCTGGCGCCGGACTTGATCTCCTCGATCGGGGCCAGGTCGGCCGCCACGGTCAGCACGACCTCGGTGTCCACCGGGGTCAGCGCGCCCGAGGTCAGCCAGATCTCCTCGGTGACCAGCCCTGGGCGCACCGCTCGGATCCGGTCGATCCGCACGGTCGGGTCGGCACCGGGATCGCCCAGCGAGCGGGCCACGGCGCTGAAGCGGGCCGTGGCCCCGGCGTCGGTGCCACCGGCCACCGGTTCGGGCTCGACACCGCCGACGGTCAGCTCGGCCCGGCTGAGTACCCGGATGTCACCGTGTACCACGCCCTGCGCGCCGTCCGGGCGGAGTTGGCCGTCGCGGCCGGACAGCGCGACCGTCGGCGCCCGTACGCAGCAGACCAGATCGTGCAGCAGCGGCTGGCGGGCGGGCATGGCGCCTCCGGGCGGGGACGGACCGCGGTGTCAGTGTCACGGTGTCGTTCGGCGGGTTCACAGGACAGGTGTGGCTTGACATCGGCAGCGACAAACGTCACTCTACGTCCTAGATTTGATCGATCAAATTACATACCGTTCGATTTTGATCGATCAACACGTCACATCGTCGCCGTGGGAGGTGCCGATGTCCGATCCGGAACGGGCCACCCTGGCCAGCGTCGCCCGGCAGGCACGGGTCTCCCGCCAGACCGTCTCCAACGTGCTGAACGCGCCCGAGCGGGTCCGCCCGGCGACCCGGGAACGGGTGCTCGCCGTGATCGACCGGCAGGACTACCGGCCGCACCAGGCCGCCCGCCAGTTACGCACCCGCCGGTCCCGGGTCATCGGGTTGCGGATCGAACCGGTCCGCGACGGGGTGAACGGCGTGGTGCTGGACCGGTTCCTACACGCGCTCACCGCCACCGCGCAGGACGCCGGATACCGGATCATGCTCTTCACCGCCGCCGACGACGCCGCCGAGGTGCGGGCCTACGACGAGTTGATCAGCACGCTGGACACCGACGCGTTCGTGCTGACCAGCACCCACCACGGCGACGAGCGCACCGCCTGGCTGCGCGACCACCGCGTTCCGTTCGTCACCTTCGGCCGGCCGTGGGGTGCTGAGAACCAGCACTCCTGGGTGGACGTGGACGGCGCGGCCGGGACCCGGGCGGCCGTGGAGCACCTGGTCGCGCTCGGCCACCGCCGCATCGCGTTCGTCGGGTGGCCGCGCGGTTCTGGCGTGGGCGACGACCGGTGGGCCGGCTGGCGCGACGGCCTGGCGGCCCACTCACTGCCCGCCCGGGGCCTGGACGTGCAGGTGCTGGACGGGATCGAGCCGGGCCGGCGGGCCGCGGCCCAGCTACTCGGCGGCAGCACGACCGCCACCACGCCCGGTGCCCGGCGTGCGGCCGGGCAGCCCACCGGGTTCGTCTGTGCCAGTGACTCGCTGGCGCTGGGGGTGCTGGCCGAACTACAGCATCGCGGTCTGCGCCCCGGCACCGACGCGGCGGTGATCGGGTTCGACGACACGCCCGCGTCGGCGGTCATCGGGCTGTCCAGCGTGACCCAGCCGATCGCCGAGGTCGCGGTGGCATGCGTGCTGCAGTTGCGGCCGCTGCTGGACTCCGACCCGGACTCCAACCCGGACCGCGACCCCACCGACCGGGCGCGGCAACTCCTGCTGCCCCCGGTGCTGGCGGTTCGCACCTCATCGGCCGCACCACCGCCCTGACCGGAAAACCCCTCCGGTGGGGCAGGACGTCCTAAGGAGTTCCCATGCGGATACCTCTCACCCGAACGCTCGGCGTACTCGCCGCGACCGGGGCGCTGACCGCCACCGCGGCCTGCGGCAGCGGATTCAGCGGCAACTCGGCGACCCCACAGAAGGCCGGCAAGGCCCACCTGAACGTCCTGGTGGCCACCAGCGGCACCGCCGACCTGGGCGCGGTCCGGCAGGCGGCGGCGAAGTGGGCGTCCCGGACCGGGTCGACCGCGACCGTCTCACCGGCACAGAACATGAACCAGCAGCTCACCCAGGGCTTCGCCAGCGGCAAGCCGCCGGACGTGTTCATGGTCGACGCCACCCAGTTCGAGGCCTACGCCAGGGCCGGCGACCTGGACCCCTACGGGCAGTCGCTGTCCTACCGGAACGACATCTACCCGACACTGCGGCAGACCTTCACCTTCGACGGCAAGCTCTACTGCGCACCCAAGGACTTCTCCACCCTCGCCCTGGAGATCAACAACGCCGCGTGGAAGCGGGCCGGGCTGACCGACGCCGACATCCCCACCACCTGGGGCCAGCTCGAATCGGTGGCCAGGAAGCTCACCACCGGCAAGCAGGTCGGACTCGCCATCGGCGACACCCGCGACCGGATCGGCGCGTTCATGGTCGAGGCCGGCGGCTGGGTGACCAACGGCGCGCAGAGCACCGCCACCGCCGACACCAAGGCCAACCTGGAGGCGCTTCAGTTCGTCCGCAAGCTGCTCGCCGAGGGCGTGGCGGCCTACCCCAAGCAACTTGACTCCGGCTGGAGCGGCGAGGCGTTCGGCAAGGGCCGGGCCGCGATGGCCATCGAGGGCAACTGGCTCAAGGGCTCGATGAAGACCGACTACCCGAACATCTCCTACCGGGTGGTGCCGTTGCCGTCCGGGCCGAAGGGCAGGGGCACCCTGTCGTTCACCCAGTGCTGGGGAATCGCGGCGAAGAGCCAGTTCAAGAAGCAGGCCGTGGACCTGGTGAACTCGTTCATGACTCCCGACCAGGAGGTGAAGTTCGCCGACGCGTTCGGCGTGATGCCCTCACGGATGTCCGCCCGGACCGCCTACCAGCGGGAGTTCCCGAAGGACGCGGCGTTCCTGGCCGGCGCCACCTACGCCCAGGGACCGGTCACCGTTCCGGCGATGAACGCCGTGCTGTCCGACTTCGACACCCAGCTCCAACGCCTGCCGCAGGCCGACCCGGAGCAGATCCTGCAACGGCTCCAGAAGAACACTGCCGAGGCGCTGCGGCAGTGATGTGGCCCAGCACGTGACGACCCCGGTGACCCGGCCACAGGCGGCGGCCGTGGCCGGGTCCGCCGGCCCGGTCCGTTCGGCCGGGCCGGCCGGACCGGGGATCCGCGGCCGGGAGGGGGTCGCCGGCTGGCTGTTCGTGGCGCCGGTGGTGGTGATCCTCGGGCTGTTCCTGCTGGCGCCGATCCTGCTCGCGCTGTGGGTGAGCCTGAGCGACTGGAGCGGCAACGGCAGCCCACTGGCCGGCGGGGTGCACTTCGTTGGTGGCCGCAACTACACCGCGTTGCTCACCCACGACGGGCTGGCTCGCGACGACTTCATGGTCAGTTTGCGGAACAACTTCTACTACGTGCTGCTGGTCGTTCCACTCCAGACCGCGCTGGCCCTCGGCCTGGCGCTGGCCCTGCACCGGCGGCGGCTGGCCGGTCAGGGTTTCTTCCGGACCGCGTACTACTTCCCCAGCGTGACCAGCTCGGTGGCGATCTCGGTGGTGTTCCTGTTCCTGTTCAGCAGCTCCGGCACGATCAACGCGGTGCTCGGGCTGGTCGGGATCAACGGCCCGAGCTGGTTCGCCGACCCGCGCGGGATCCTGCAACTTCTGGCCTCCGGACTCGGCCTGGTCGACCCGGCCCACCCGCCGGCGGCACTGGTCGGGCACCAGGTGCTGGGACTGTCGGTGTGGGACTGGCTGTCCGGGCCCAGCGTGGCGATGTGCTCGATCATCTTCCTGGTGGTGTGGACGTCGGCCGGCGGGTACATGCTGATCTTCCTGGCCGCGTTGCAGAACCTGCCGCTGAGCGTGACCGAGGCCGCCGTGGTGGACGGCGCGACGGCGTCCCAGCGGCTGCGCCGGATCACCCTGCCGATGATCCGACCCACCGTCTTCCTGGTACTCACCATCGGGCTGATCGGCACCTGGCAGGTGTTCGACCAGATCTACGTGATGAGCCAGGGCAACCCCGGCAAGACCACGTTGACCCCGGCGTACCTGTCCTACACCACGTCGTTCACCTCGCAGCAGTGGGGCCAGGGAACGGCGATCGCGTTCATCCTGTTCACGGTGATCGTGGTGTTCACCGTGCTCCAGCGGTGGGCGCTGCGCGAACGCGGCGAGCGGCGCCGGTGGGCGTTCCGGAGGGCCAGCCGGTGACCGGCCCGGTCGGACAGCGGGAACCGCTGCGGCCCCGGTTGGGTCGGATCGCCGGCCTGGCGGTGCTGGTGTTCTTCGCCGTGGTGTACCTGTACCCGTTCGTGATCCAGCTTGGTACGGCCTTCAAGACCGACCCGGACGCCACCGCGCACCCGCTGGACCCGATCCCCCGGACCTGGACCACCGCGGCGTTCCGACAGCTCGCCCAGGTCGACTTCCCGCTCTGGGCGATGAACTCGGCCATCGTGGCGGTGTGCGTGACGGTCGGGCGGGTCTTCTTCGACTCGCTGGCCGGCTACGCGCTGGCAAGGATGCGTTTCCGTGGCCGTGGCGTGCTGTTCGCCGGGGTGATCGCGGTGATGGCCGTGCCCAGCGTGGTGGAGTTGATCCCGAAGTTCCTGGTGCTCAACCAGCTCGGCATGTACGACTCCTACTCCGGCATGATCGTGCCGCTGCTGGCCGACGCGACCGGTGTGTTCATCATGAAGCAGTTCATGGAGTCCGTCCCGCTCAGCGTGGAGGAGTCCGCCCGGATCGACGGGGCCGGTCCGTTCCGGACGTTCTGGTCGGTGGTGCTGCCGATGGCCCGACCGGCGCTGATCACGCTGACGATCCTGTCGTTCCAGGCGTCCTGGAACGAGCTGCCGCACTTCATCGTGTCCCGGCAGAGCGCGTCACTGTCCACCCTGACCACCGGGGTCGCCTCCCTGGTGTCCGGGCAACTCGGCTCGGGCAACCGGTTCCCCCTCAAGCTCGCCGCCGCGCTGCTGATGACCATCCCGGTGGCCGTGGTGTTCCTCACCTTCCAACGCCACCTCGTCCGCGGCACCACCGAAGGCGCCGACAAGGGCTGAACCACCCCGCGTCGCGGTCAGGTCAGCAGCGCGTCCAGGGTGATGGGTAGGTCGCGGACGCGCACGCCGGTGGCGTGGTAGACCGCGTTGGCGATCGCCGCGGCGGCGCCGACGATGCCAAGCTCCCCGATCCCCCGGGCACCCATCGGGTTGACGTACGGGTCGTCGCCGTCGAGGAAATGCACCTCGATCGAACCGACGTCGGCGTTGGTGGCCACGTGGTAGGTGGCCAGGTCCTGGTTGACCACCCGCCCGAACCGGGGATCGAGCACGCCGTGTTCGAACAGCGCCATCGACATGCCCATCGTCATCGCGCCGAGAAGCTGCGAGCGGCCGGTGTTCGGGTTGATGATCCGACCGGCGGAGAACACCCCCAGCAGGCGCGGAACGCGCACCTCCCCGGTGTCGACGTCCACCCGCGCCTCGGCGAACTGCGCCCCGAAGCTGTGCATCTCCAGGCGCTGGGCGTGCGGGTTGTCCGGCATTCCGGCGGACACCTCGAACCCGCCGGCCGGGAGCGTGCCGCCGTGCTCGGAGGCCAGCCGGGCGCGCAGCAGCTCGGCCGCGGCGACGACGGTCGAACCCCAGCACGCCAGGCCCGACGACCCGCCCGCCTCCGACGCGACCGGGTATGCGGTGTCCCCGATCCGCAGGTCCACCTCGGCGACAGCCACACCCAGGGCGTCGGCGGCGATCTGGGTGAGCGCGGTCCACGTGCCGGTGCCCAGGTCGGCCGCGCCGATCAGCACGGTGAACCGGCCGGTGGGCTCGGCCCGGATGGTGGCGACCGACCCGGGCAGCCGCAGCGCCGGATAGGTGCAGGCGGCCACCCCGGTGCCCACCAGCCAACCCGAACGCAGATCCGACCGCGGCACGGGATTCCGCCCGGACCACCCGAACCGGCGGGCGCCCCGACGCAGGCAGGCGGCCAGTTGCCGGTCGGAGAACGGCCGCCCGGTGGTCGGGTGGACCGCCGGCTCGTTGCGGATCCGGAACTCCACCGGGTCCATGCCGCAGGCGGCGGCCAGCTCGTCGACCGCCGACTCCAGCGCGAACATCCCCGGCGCCTCCCCGGGCGCCCGCATGATCGACGGGGTGGGCACGTCCAGGGTGGCCAGCCGCTGGGTGACGGCCAGGTTCTCCGCCGCGTACATCACCACCGTGGCCCGGGTCGCCTGCTCGGCGTAGTCCATCAGCGTCGAGGTCTGCTCGACCGAGTCGTGCCCCACGGCGACCAGCCGGCCGTCGGCGTCGGCACCCAGCCGCACCCGCTGGATGGTCGGCGGCCGGTACCCGGTCAGGGTGAACGCCTGCTGGCGGGTCAGCGCGAACCGCACCGACCGGCCGGGCAACCGCCGAGCCGCCAGCGCGGCCAGCACCACGTCGGCGCGCGGCATCACCTTCGACCCGAACGCGCCGCCCACGTGCGGGCTGATCACTCGTACCAGGTCCGGGTCCAACCCGAACAGTTCGGCAAGGGTGGTCCGGACCAGGTGCACCGACTGGGTGGACAGGTGCAGCACCAGCCCGTCGTCGGTCCACCGGGCCGTGGTGGTGTGCGGCTCCAGCGAGTTGTGGTGGTACCTGGGCGTGGTGTACGTCTGGTCCACGGTGAACGCGGCCGAGGCCATCGCGGCGTCCACGTCCCCCCGGCTGGTTCTCATCGGGAACTGGGGCAGCCGGTCCTTGGGGGTACGCAGGTCGTCCCGGTCGGCGCGCAGCACCACGTCGTGCGGCCGGGCCTGGTAGTCCACCTGGACCAGCCCGGCGGCGTGCCGGGCGATCTCGGAGGTCTCGGCCACCACCCCGCCGACGAACTGGCCGGCGAAGGAGATCTCGGTGCACTGGAGCACGGCCAGTTCCCCGTTGTCGGTCACGTTCAGCCGGGGGACGTTGTCGTGGGTGAGCACGGCCAGCACACCCGGCAGGGCCTCGGCCCGGGTGGTGTCGATACCGGTGATCCGTCCGGTGGGGATGGTCGACTGCACCGGGTACAGGTAGGCCGGGTTGTCCACGGGGTGCTCGAAGGCGTACCGGGCGGCGCCGCGCACCTTGTCCGGGCCGTCCAGCCGGTGCAGCGGGGTGCCCATCGCCCGCGGCGGGACGGTCACCGCGCCGCCCCGGCCAGGTCGAGCAGGGTGCGC
>DASULA010000321.1:0-9455 GCA_036278435.1 Mycobacteriales bacterium
TTGACCGCGTCGTCCTGGCCGATGATCCGCTTGTGCAGCTCGTCTTCCATCCGTAGCAGGCGGGTGGTCTCGGCCTCGGTCAGCTTGAACACCGGGATACCGGTGGCGATGGCCAGGACCTCGGCGATGAGCTCCTCGGTCACCTCGGCCACGACATCCATGTCGCCGGCCTTCCACTCCTTCTCCCGCTGCGCCTTCTGGGCCAGGAGCTGCTTCTCCCGGTCCCGCAGCGCGGCGGCCTTCTCGAAGTCCTGCGCGTCGATCGCGGACTCCTTCTCCCGGCGCACCTCGGCGATCCGCTCGTCGAACTCGCGCAGGTCCGGCGGCGCGGTCATCCGGCGGATCCGCATCCGGGAGCCGGCCTCGTCGATCAGGTCGATGGCCTTGTCCGGCAGGAACCGGTCGGAGATGTACCGGTCGGCCAGCGACGCGGCGGCGACCAGCGCGGCGTCGGTGATGGAGACGCGGTGGTGCGCCTCGTACCGGTCGCGCAGGCCCTTGAGAATCTCGATGGTGTGCGGCACGGTCGGCTCGCCCACCTGGATCGGCTGGAACCGCCGCTCCAGCGCGGCGTCCTTCTCCAAATGCTTGCGGTACTCGTCCAGGGTGGTCGCACCAATGGTCTGCAACTCGCCCCGGGCCAGCATGGGCTTGAGGATCGACGCGGCGTCGATCGCGCCCTCGGCGGCACCGGCGCCGACCAGGGTGTGCAGCTCGTCGATGAACAGGATGATGTCGCCGCGGGTGCGGATCTCCTTGAGAACCTTCTTCAGCCGCTCCTCGAAGTCGCCGCGGTACCGCGAACCGGCCACCAGGGCACCCAGGTCGAGGGTGTAGAGCTGCTTGTCCTTGAGCGTCTCGGGCACCTCGCCCTTGACAATGGCCTGTGCCAGCCCCTCGACCACGGCGGTCTTGCCAACCCCGGGCTCACCGATCAGGACCGGATTGTTCTTGGTGCGCCGGGAGAGCACCTGCATCAGGCGCTCGATCTCCTTCTCCCGACCGATGACCGGGTCGAGCTTCTGCTCGCGCGCGGCCTGGGTGAGGTTGCGGCCGAACTGGTCGAGCACCAGCGACGTGGACGGCGTGCCCTCGCTGGCCGTACCGGCCGGTTCCTTGCCCTGGTAGCCGGACAGCAACTGGATGACCTGCTGGCGCACCCGGTTCAGGTCGGCGCCGAGCTTGACCAGCACCTGGGCCGCCACGCCCTCGCCCTCACGGATCAGGCCGAGCAGGATGTGCTCGGTCCCGATGTAGTTGTGGCCGAGTTGCAGCGCCTCGCGCAGCGAGAGCTCCAGCACCTTCTTCGCGCGCGGGGTGAACGGGATGTGCCCACTGGGGGCCTGCTGGCCCTGGCCGATGATCTCCTCGACCTGCTGGCGGACGCCCTCCAACGAGATGCCGAGTGACTCCAGCGCCTTGGCCGCGACACCCTCACCCTCGTGGATCAGGCCGAGCAGGATGTGCTCGGTCCCGATGTAGTTGTGGTTGAGCATCCTGGCCTCTTCCTGGGCCAGGACCACGACGCGCCGCGCCCGGTCGGTGAACCTCTCGAACATGTAGTACTCCTCACGTGCCTTGCGACACTGAGTCGATCGGGGATCGGTCGCCTGGCGACGCCTGTCCGCTACCCACTCTAGTCCGCCCCTACAACGCCATCACCCGTACGTTCGGGGGATCGCACGCCCGTGGGCCTGTGACGGCGGTCGCCTTCGGTGACCACCGCCCCGTCCCAGCGGAGGATGACCGTCACAGGGTGCCAACGCATCACGGCTCCCAGTGTTCCAGCACGCCGGTTCGCCCAGAGCGAAAGTGCGGGTAAAGCTTCCGGGTCAGGCCCGCCCGGGTGGCCGAACTGTGCGCCGGCCTGTCCCGAAGAACACCGGCCGACCGCGACGTCTTCCACCGGTCACCCGCGGATCCGACCGGCCGCCAACCTCCGGTGCGGCCTCGTGACCGGACCTGGGGTGCCCGGTCACGCCTGGTCCGGGATCGCCCTGGGATCGCCCTGGGATCGGCTCGGGATCGGCGCGTCGTGACTCGGTACGGGCCGATCCGTACCGCGCCGGTGGGCCGCGCCCTCGTCCCGGATCGGGCCGCGCGCCGACTCGGGCACAGTGCGGTGAGTGAGGTGACCCGCGACACACCGCGGCGATACCTGCGCCGGACATGACCGGAACGTATGCCCGACCCGATCGCGGCGGAATTAACACCGCGACCGGGACCCGCCAGCCGGATAGAAAGCGACGAAATATCAGAAACTGCCCAGAGCGCGATGACCCATCGAGGGAAATTGTTGCTTTAGCAAGCATTTGTCGGCCGCCGGCGGGTGTCGGCGTGGCGCCCGGCCGGTGCGCCGCGGACCCGCGCGGGCGGGAACTTCCGGGCATGAGTCAGGGTCGGCCCGGGGCCGGCGCCGGCTCTTCGGTGAATCCACCGTCCGGACCGATTCTTCCGGCCCGCCGCAGGTCAACCGATCGGCCCCCGATCACCGGGTCGGCGCTGACCGGGATCCGGCCGGGAGAAATCACCCGTGGTAGGTCCGGCGCCGGCACCGACCGGTCGAGAGCGTCAGCCGGATCGGCGCTTACCTCCCAATGGGCGGCACCGCATCGGCATGGCAGGTTGTCCGGGCAGGGTTGGGCGCAACGGAACGCCCGGCTCGGGGCCCGCACCCGGCGAACGCACGAAACCATTCATCGCACCGGCCACGCCGAACCGCCATCACTCCGGCAATCCGGCGCCACGCGTGGCCACCGTGGCCACGCTGGCCGAACTGGTATGAGCCCGGCGGTATGCGTGGCATGCCGGAGAATCACCGTCCGCCACCGGTGCCCGCATTGTCGGCACCGGTGGCGGACTGGTCGGGTGATCAGTCTGGTCTGGTTGATCGGGGGATCCAGCGGGTGGCCCCATGGTCCGGTTCGGCGAACTTCTGCGTTCACGGTCTGGTTCGTCCCGACCGCCGGTATGTGCCGATGCGGTGGCACACCCAATTCCCCCGCGATGGTGCCCACCGGCCCACCGACGATCGGAACCGCGACCGGCCGCGACCCGCCGGGCACGACCCACCCGGATGGTGGATCGGCCCTCCCGATCGGCCGATTCGGCCGCCAGACCGACCAGGTCAGGCGGCCACCGGGCATCGTTGTGCGATCCGGCGTTTCCGTGCCCGCCGGGAGCCCGGCATCGATGCCGGGGCCGGTGAACCCCGGATGCCCGAGCCGGAGCCGCGTGACTCCGGCCGGAATCCGGTCCGGGAACGTCAGACTGTCGTGTTGTACTGCTCGACGATGTTCGCCGGAATGCGGCCCCGGTCGCTGACCTTCAGACCCTGCTTGCGAGCCCACTCGCGAATGGCCGCGGCCTGTTCGCGATCCATCGTGGTGGACCCACGGCCACGGCCGGCGCGGGCGGCACCCCGGCCGCCGGTGCGTCCGGCCTTTCGCGCCGATGCCACGTAGGGGGCGAACGCGTCCCGCAGGCTCTTCGCGTTGTCCGCGGACAGGTCGATCTCGTACGCCGTGCCGTCCAGGGCGAAAGTCACCGTCTCGGCGGCCTCGCCACCGTCAACGTCGTCGACCAGGATCACTTGAACCTTCTGTGCCACGGTACAAACCTTCTCTCGGGGGGCAGGTTGAGATTGTGCTCTCGGCGAGAGGATAACCTGAAGTCAGCCGGAATGCAGTTATTGGGGTCGCACCAGTGGGAAGAGGATCGTCTCCCGCACGCCGCAGCCTGTGAAAGCGGACAGCAGCCGGTCGATTCCTATTCCCACGCCCCCGGCCGGTGGCATTCCGTATTCGAGCGCTCGCAGAAAGTCCTCGTCCAGCCGCATCGCGTCGGGGTCCCCGCCGGCGGCCAGCGCCGACTGGGCCGCCAACCGCTCCCGCTGAATGACCGGGTCGACCAACTCCGAGTAGGCGGTGCCCAGCTCGACCCCGCCGATGTAGAGATCCCACTTCTCCGCCACGCCCGGCCGGTCCCGGTGCTCCCTGGTCAGCGGCGCGTTGTCCAATGGGAAGTCGCGAACGAACGTCGGTGCGACCAGTTCGTCGCGGACCAGCGCGTCGAACAGCTCCTCGACCACCTTTCCGGACACCCAGACCGGGTTCACCGCCAGACCGTGCGCCTCGGCCAGCCGGCGCAGGTGTTCGATCGGCGTTTCCGGGGAGATCGCCTCCCCCAACCGCTCCGACACCGCGTCGTAGATCCGGATCGACCGCCACTCGCCGCCCAGGTCCAGCTCGGTGCCGTCGAATCGACGAACGGTGGTGGAGCCGGCGACGGCGCGGGCCGCCTCCCGCACCAGTTCCTGGGTCAGCGCCGCCATGGTGTCGTAGTCGCCGTATGCCTGGTAGGCCTCCAGCATGGTGAACTCCGGCGAATGGGTAGAGTCGGCGCCCTCGTTGCGGAAGTTCCGGTTGATCTCGAAGACCCGGTCGACGCCGCCGACCACGCACCGCTTGAGGAACAGCTCCGGGGCGATCCGCAGGTACAGATCCAGGTCATAGGCGTTGATGTGGGTCCGGAACGGGCGGGCCGCGGCCCCACCGTGGACCGTGTGCAGCATCGGCGTCTCCACCTCGACGAAACCGCGTCGGTCCAACCCGTCTCGCAGCGACCGCACCAGGGAATACCGTGCCCGCACCATCTGGCGCGCCTCCGGGCGCACGATCAGGTCCAGGTAACGCTGCCGGACCCGGGCCTCCTCGCTCAGCGGCCGGTGCGTGACCGGCAGCGGCCGGAGCGCCTTGGCGACCATCTGCCAGCGGTCGGCGAGCACCGACAGTTCACCGCGCCGGGACGTGACCACCTCGCCGGTGACGAGCACGTGGTCGCCCAGATCGACGTCGGACTTCCACCTGGCCAGTTCGTCCGGGCCGACCCGGTCGGCCGAGAGCATGCCCTGCAACTCGGTGCCGTCGCCCTCGCGCAGGGTGGCGAAGCACAGCCTGCCGGTGTTCCGCACGAAGATCACCCGGCCGGCCACGCCGACCTTCCGGCCGGTGCCGGTGTCCGGCGGCAGGTCGCCGAAGGCCGCCCGTACCTCGCTCAGGCTGTGCGTGCGCGGCACCCCCACCGGGTACGGATCGACGCCCTGTGCCCGCATCCGGTCGAGCTTGTCCCGGCGCACCCGCACCTGCTCGGGCATGTCCTCGGCCGTATCCCCGGCGTGCGCGCCGTTCCGCTGGTCAGTCACGAGCCGCACTGTATCTTCCCGCCCCGGCAGCACTCCTCCCGATAACCTGGCCGGGTGACGACCCAGGACGCCGCCGCGCGACTCGGTGCGGTCACGCGGCTACGTTGTCCTGCCGCCGGCGTCCGAGCGCGCCAACCGCTCCGAGCGGTGGTCCGGCTCACCCGGACCCACCCCGCGCCGGCCGGCCGGACCACCTTCGACCTGCCGCTCCTGACCCGCTGTCACCGGTGTCGGCGGGCGAGCCGGCCCCGCCGATCATCTCCGTCCACACCGGACCGTCGTGCCCGGACTGTCATGGCCGGACCTGGTTCTTGCCGAAGGCCAGCCGCAGCCCGATCAGGGTGAGATCCGGTTCGAAGCGTTCGATGGTCTCGCTGTCGGCGATCGCCAGCGGAGCCAGCCCGCCGGTCGCCACCACGGTGGCCGGCTCGCCGAGTTCGGCCAGGATCCGCCGGACCAGTCCGTCGACCAGGCCGGCGAATCCGAACAGGATTCCCGACTGCAACGCCTCCACCGTGCTCTTGCCGATCACCGAGCGAGGTCGCACCAGTTGCACCTTGAGCAACTGCGCGGCCCGGGCGGCCAGCGCGTCCACCGAGATCTCGATACCCGGCGCCAGCGGCCCGCCCAGGAACTCGCCCCGGGCGCTGACCACGTCCAGGTTCGTCGAGGTACCGAAGTCCACCACCACGCACGCCCCGCCGTAGAGGTGGTGCGCGGCCAGCGTATTCATGATCCGGTCGGCGCCGACCTCCTTGGGGTTGTCCACCAGCACCGGCACCCCGGTGCGCACGCCCGGCTCGATGACCAGGGTCGGGGTGTCTGCGTAGTACCGGCGGAGCATGCCGCGCAGTTCCCGCAGCACGGCCGGCACGGTCGAACAGGCCGAGATACCGGTCACCCGGTAGTCGGCCAGCAGGCCGCCGAAGGTCAGCGCGAGCTCGTCGGCGGTGGACCTGGCGTCGGTCTTGATCCGCCATGACTCGGCCAGTTCGTCGCGGTCGGGGTCGGCGAAGACGCCCAGCACCGTGTTGGTGTTACCCACGTCGACGGTGAGCAGCATCGCGGTCCGTTCCTGTCGTTGCGGCTTCAGGTGATGGGGTGCGGCCCGGCCGGGCCGGCTCAGTCTCGCTCGCGCAGGTCGAAGGCGATGTCCAGCACCGGCGCGGAGTGGGTCAGCGCACCGACCGAAACGTAGTCCACGCCGGTGCCGGCGACCTGCCGGGCGGTGTCCAGCCGCAGCCCGCCGCTGGCCTCCAACCGGACCCCGGCCGGCCCGGCCACCGCGACCGACTCGGCCATCAGCTCCGGCGACATGTTGTCCAGCAGGATCAGGTCGGCACCAGCCTGGACCGCCTCACGGACCTGCGGAACGGTGGCGCACTCCACCTCCACCGGCACCCCGGGAAACGCCCGCCGCACGGCCTGAAACGCCGCGGCCACGCCACCGGCGGCCAGCACGTGATTGTCCTTGACCAGCGCGACGTCCGACAGCGCCATCCGGTGGTTCTGCCCACCGCCGGCCCGCACCGCGTACTTCTCCAGCGCCCGAAGGCCCGGCGTGGTCTTGCGGGTGTCGCGCACCACCGTGCCGGTGCCGGCGACCGCGGCGACCCAGGCGGCGGTCAGGGTGGCGATGCCCGACAGCCGACAGAGCAGGTTCAGCATGGTCCGCTCGGCGGTGAGCAGCGCCCGGGTGGGTCCGACGGCGGTGAGCAGCAGGTCGCCGCGCCGCACCGGCGAACCGTCGCCGACCACCGCGCGGTGGGCGATCCGGCCACCGCCGACCACGTCCAGCACGGCGGCGGCCACCGGCAGGCCGGCCACCACGCCGTCGGCCCGCGCGACCGCGTCACCGGTGTCGGACCGGTCGGCCGGGATGGTCGCCTCGCTGGTCACGTCCACGCCGCCGGCCAGGTCCTCGTCCACCGCGGTCCGCAGCACGGCCAGTACCGCGGCCGGGTCCAGCCCGGCCCGTCGCAGCGCCTCGGTGGTGGGTGCGGTCAGTGTCATCGCACTCGTCATTCAGCCTCGATCACCTGGTAGGTCTGGGTCAGGGCGCCGGTGGCGTCCAGGGTGGTCAGCAGGTGGCCGCGCCAGTGCTGGTCGTCGCGGGCCGGAAAGTCCTCCCGCCAGTGGCAGCCGCGGGTCTCCCGGCGGGCCGCCGCCGCGGCGACCAGGGCGGTGGCCACGGTGTGCAGGTTCGTGGCCTCCCATCCGTCGGTGCCAGGCTTGCCCGGCTGGTGACGCCCGATCGTATCCAGCGCCGACAGGGCCGCCGACAGGCTGTCACCGGTCCGCACGATGCCGGCACCGCGGGTCATCGCCTCGGCGACCCGGTCGCCGGCCGGGTCGGCCAGCACCCCGGCCGGAGCGGCCGGTGGCACCGGGTCGCCCTGCGGCGGCAGGTCGCGGGCCAGTTCCACGCCGATCCGCCCGGCGAACACCAGCCCCTCCAGCAGTGAGTTCGACGCCAGCCGGTTCGCCCCGTGCACGCCAGTGCAGGCCACCTCGCCGCAGGCGTACAGGCCGGGCCGGCTGGTCCGCCCGGACGTGTCGGTGCGCACCCCGCCGCTGGCGTAGTGCGCGGCCGGGGTCACCGGGATGGGCGCCGTGGCCGGGTCGATGCCGGCGGCCCGGCAACGCGCCATGATCGTCGGGAACCGCCGGAGCAGCTTCGCCTCGCCCAGACCCCGGGCGTCCAGCCACACGTGGTCGCTGCCCTCAGCCCGCATCACCCGGGTGATGGCCTTGGCCACCACGTCGCGGGGGGCCAGCTCGGCCAGCTCGTGCACCCCGGTCATGAACCGCCTGCCGTCGCCGTCCAGCAGCAGCGCGCCCTCCCCGCGCAGGGCCTCGCTGACCAGCGATCGCTGCCCGCGTCCCCCGGCCGACCGATCCGGGTCAACCGGGTCAACCGGGTCGGACGGGTCGGCCAGGAACAGCGCGGTCGGGTGGAACTGCACGAACTCCAGGTCGGTGACCGTCGCGCCGGCCCGCAGGGCCAGCGCCACCCCGTCCCCGGTGGACACCGCCGGGTTGGTGGTGGACGAGTACATCCGGCCCATCCCACCGGTGGCCAGCACCACCGCGCGGGCCAGCACCGCGCCCACGCCGTCCGGGCTGCCCTCGCCCATCACGTGCAGGGTGACCCCGGCGGCCCGGCCGTCGGCGGCGGTGAGCAGGTCCAGCACCAGCGCGTGCTCGACCACCCGGATGCCGCCGGCCGCGCGCACCGCGACCTCCAGGGCGCGCTGCACCTCCATCCCGGTGGCGTCCCCACCGGCGTGCGCGATCCGGTTCCGGTGGTGGCCGCCCTCCCGGGTCAGCGCCAGCCCGCCGCCGCCGGCCCGGTCGAACACCGCGCCGCGGGCGATCAGCTCGGCCAGCCGGGCCGGTCCCTCCCCGACCAGCACCCGTACCGCGTCCGGGTCGCACAGGCCGACCCCGGCGGCGAGGGTGTCGGACTGGTGTTCCTCCGGGGTGTCGGCGGGGTCGATCGCCGCGGCGATTCCACCCTGGGCCCACCGGGTGGAACCCGCCCCGATGTCCACCTTGGTGACCACGATGACCCGGTGCCCGGCCTGCTGGGCGTGCAGCGCCGCGGACAGCCCGGCGATCCCCGAACCGACCACCACCACGTCGGCGTGCAGGGTCCAGCCGGGCTCGGGGGCCGACAGCCGGCGGGGCAGCCCGGACGGCGGCATCACCGGTCCCCGCGCGCAAGGCCCGGCGTTCGGGCCGCGGGCACCGCGGGGGCCGGCGCGGCCGGGTCCGAACCCAGCACGACCACCCGGTTCGCCGCGTCGACGTGCACCACCCTGGGCCGGTGGGTGGCCACCTCGGCGTCGGTGAGCAACGCGTAGGAGATGAGGATGACCAGGTCGCCGGGGTGCACCAGGTGGGCCGCGGCGCCGTTGATGCCGATCACCCCGCTGCCCGGCTCACCGGCGATCACGTAGGTCTCCAGCCGGGCGCCGTTGGTGACGTCCACCACGGCGACCTGCTCACCGGCCAGCAGGTCCGCGGCGTCCATCAGGTCGGCGTCCACGGTCACCGATCCCACGTAGTGCAGGTCGGCCCGGGTCACCGTGGCCCGGTGGATCTTCGACTTCAGCATGGTGCGGAACATGGCGCCCTCCCGATGGTCACGTCACTGTCCGACCCCGTGCGGCCGGGTGCGCCGCGGGCGGACGGCGGTCCGGTCATCCCGGCCCGCCCGCCAGGGTCACCGGCATGTTGTCGATCAGCC
>DASULA010000322.1:0-4764 GCA_036278435.1 Mycobacteriales bacterium
CGGTTCGTGCGCTGTACAGGGTGACGCGCCCCCGATCCGCCGCCCGGGGCGACGGTACGGCACACCCGGCCCCGGGCGGCGGCCCAACCGGTCGGTGTCAGGCAGAGGGGCCCGGCACCGGCCGGTTCGGGTGTTCCCCGGCCCGCGCGGTGCCGCTCGGGCACGATGGTGAAACCGATTCACATTCGGCGGAGGTGCGGCATGACCGGGGTGGCCTCGGAACTGGCGGACGTGGTGGGCGCCGAACACGTGCTGTCCGGCGCGGCGGTGCCGGCCGACTACGGGCACGACGAGGCCCTCGGGGTGGCCGCCCAGCCGCCCGCGCACGTGGTGCGCCCGGCCAGCACGGACCAGGTCGCCGGGGTGTTACGGGTCGCCGCCGCCGCCGGCATTCCGGTCACCGCGAGGGGCTCGGGCACCGGCCTGTCCGGGGCGGCCGTGCCCCGTCCGGACGGGCTGGTGGTGTCCTTCGAGCGGATGGACCGGATCCTCGACATCGACACCGCCAATCACGTCGCGGTGGTCCAGCCGGGGGTGACGCTGGCCGCGCTGGACACGGCCACGGCCGCGAAGGGCCTGGTGTATCCGGTGTTCCCGGGCGAGAACAGCGCCAGCCTGGGCGGCAACGTGGCCACCAACGCCGGCGGCATGCGTGCGGTCAAGTACGGCGTGACCCGCCATCAGGTGCTCGGTCTGGAGGCGGTGCTGGCCACCGGCGAGGTGATCCGCACCGGCGGCCGGTTCGTCAAGACCAGCACCGGCTATGACCTCACCCAGCTCGTGGTCGGCTCCGAGGGGACCCTGGCGCTGGTCACCGAGGCGACCCTGCGGCTGTACCCGAGGGCCGAACACCAGGCCACCGTGCTGGCGCCGTTCGGCACCCTGGCGGAGGTGACCCGGGCGGTACCGGAGATCGTGGCCAGCGGAATCGGCCCGATGATCCTGGAGTACATCGACGCGCTCACCATGGCCGCGATCACCGCGAACGCCGACCTCGGGCTGGGCGTCAGCGACCAGATCAGGCAGGCCACCTCGGCCTACCTGGTGGTGGTGTGCGAGAACCGGTCCGTCGAGCGGCTGGATGCCGACACCGCCGCGCTGGCCGGGCAACTGGCCGACCTGGGCGCGCTGGACGTGTACGTGTTACCGGCCGGGGCGGCGCGCCGGCTGATCGAGGCCCGGGAGAAGGCGTTCTGGGTGGCGCGGGCGGCCGGGGCCGGTGACATCGTGGACGTGGTGGTGCCGCGCGCGGCCATCGCCGACTTCCTGGCCGCGGCCCAGCGGATCGCCGAGGCACACCAGACCGCGGTGATCGGCTGCGGGCACGCCGGGGACGGCAACGTGCACCTGTCGGTGTTCGAGCCGGATCCCCAGCGGCGGCACCTGGTACTGCGCGACCTGTTCACCGCCGGCATGGCCCTGGGCGGCGCGATCAGCGGCGAGCACGGCGTGGGCGTCGGCAAGAAGCGGTACTTCCTCGAACTGGAGGACCCGGCCAAGATCGCCCTGATGCGCCGGATCAAGACCGCATTCGACCCGCACAACATCCTCAACCCCGGCGTCCTGCTCGACTAGCCGGCTTCAGGTGAGGTTTTCGCAAGAAAACCTACCTCGGTAACCGGTTACACCTGAGGTTTTCGCGAGAAAACCTCAGCCCGGGCGGGACTGGGTGAACCGGAGCAGGGTGCCGGACGGGTCGCGGAAGGCGCAGTCGCGGACGCCGTAGGGCTGGTCGATCGGCTCCTGCACCACCTCGGCGCCGGCGGCCCGGATACGCTCGAAGGTGGCGTCGCAGTCGTCGGTGGCGAAGACCACCCCGCGCATCAGTCCCTTGGCCATCAGCTCGGTGAACGCCTGCCGGTCGGCCGGCGAGGCGTTCGGGTCCATACCGGGCGGCTCCAGGACGATGTCCACCCCCGGCTGCGACGGCGACCCGACGGTCACCCAGCGCATCCCCTCGAACCCGACGTCGTTGCGGACCTGAAGACCGAGCACGTCGCGGTAGAAGGCGAGCGCCTTGTCATGGTCGTGAACGGCGATGAAGCAGTGCGAGAGCGTGACCTTCATGGTGATCACGGTACGACCGGAGCGGCGGACCCCGCCTCTCGGTTCCTGACCGGTCGGGTCAGGATCTTGGCGATACACGCCGGCACGGCCGCACCCACGTCGTGCCGGCGGGCCCGGTAGGCGCTCGGGCTCTGGCCGACCAGTTCGGTGAACCGGGAGCTGAACGACCCCAGCGACGTGCAGCCGACCGCCAGGCAGACCTCGGTGACACTCAGGTCGCCGCGCCGCAACAGCGCCTTGGCCCGCTCGATCCGCCGGGTCATCAGGTAGCTGTAGGGGGTCTCGCCGAAGGCGGCGCGGAAGCTGCGGGAGAAGTGCCCGGGTGACATGAGCGCGGCCCGAGCCAGCGCCGGGACGTCCAGCGGCTCGGCGTAGTCGCGGTCCATCAGGTCGCGCACCCGGCGCAGCCGGACCAGATCCGGCGCTGTCACCCCCGCCATGTCAACCAGCATCCCACAACCCTCCCCCGGAACCGGGAGTGCCGCCGGCCCCGCCGTGGCGGGTCTGGGAGTTGACATGACGATTGGTCTAGTCCACAGTCGGAACCAGTACAACCGCCGCCGGACCACGCACATGTGCGCCACGCCACCTTGGCCAGGCGCGCCTCGGCAGGGAGGTTCCGATGCGTTGGCGGAGACATCCGATACTGGTCGGGTCGGCGGTGGCCGCGGTGGTCGCGGCCGGGCTGGCCGTGGCGGCCGGCCCGAGCGCGGGGGCCGCGCCACGCGCCCGCACCGGGGTGATACCGGCGGCGGCCACCAGCGGCGGGGTGAAGTTCGCGTACTACGACCAGTGGAGCATTTACCAGAACGCCTACAACCTGCGGGACGTGGACCGCACCGGGGTCGCCGGCAAGCTCGACTTCCTGATCTACGACTTCGAGAACATCGACCCGGTCAACCTGTCCTGCTTCGAGGCGGTCAAGGCGTCCGACCCGGACCCGGCCGGGGAGAACGACCCGAACGCCGGTGACGGCGCCGAGGACGCGTTCGCCGACTACCAGAAGGAGTTCGGCGCCACCACCAGCGTGGACGGCACCGCCGACGTGTTCAACCAGCCGCTGGCCGGCAACTTCCACCAACTCCAGGAGTTGAAGGCCGCCCATCCGAACCTGAAGGTGCTGCTGTCGCTGGGCGGGTGGACCTACTCGAAGTACTTCTCTGACGCCGCGGCCACGGCGTCGTCCCGGCAGAAGCTGGTCAGTAGCTGCGTCGACATGTTCATCAAGGGCAACATCCCGGCGTCCGGCGGCTTCGGCGGCCCGGGCACCGCGGCCGGCATCTTCGACGGGTTCGACATCGACTGGGAGTACCCCGGCTCCACCGGCGGGCACCTGGGCAACCACGTCAGCCCGAACGACACGGCCAACTTCACCGCGCTGCTGGGCGAGTTCCGCACCGAACTGGACGCGTTCGGCTCGGCCAACGGCCGGAAGATGTACCTGACCGCGGCGCTGCCGGCCGGCCAGGACAAGATCAGCAAGATCCAGACCGACCAGATCGGCCAGATCCTGGACTTCGGCAACGTGATGACCTACGACATGCACGGCGGGTTCGAGCCCACCGGTCCGACGAACTTCCAGGACCCGATCTTCGACTCCCCCAACGACCCGATGACCCCGGTCCCGCCGGGCACGGCCAAGTACAACGCCGACGAGGCGATCACCGCCTGGACGGTCGGTGATCCGCAGTACGGCATCCCCGGCGGGTTCCCGGCCAGCAAGCTGACCATGGGCTTCCCGCTGTACTACCGCGGCTGGACCGGGGTGCCGGCCGGCGCCAACCACGGCCTGTACCAGCCGGCCACCGGCCCGACCGGCGGCCACCCGCTGTCGGGCAACGTGCCCGGGATCGCGCTGTACAAGGAGATCCAGAGCATCGTCACCAACCCGGCGGACACGTTCTTCGATCCGACCACCGGCGCCGCCTGGTTCTACACCGGAACCGACGTGTGGGTGGGTGACTCGCCGCAGTCGGTGCGGGCCAAGGCCGACTACCTGCACTGCCACGGCCTGGGTGGGGCCATGGTGTTCTCGCTGCTGGACTCCGACCCCGGCGCCACGCTGTTCAACGACATCGTGACCGCGGTGAACGGGTCGGCCACCAGTTGCACCGCTCCCCCGCCGCCGACCAGCAGCCCGACCCCCAGCCCGTCTCCGAGCCCGACGGCCGCCCCCAGCCCGACGCCCACCACCCCGGCGCCCACCACTCCGGCCCCCACGCCGACGGCCACCACCCCGGCCCCGCCGGCTGGTGACCTGGTGTCCAACGGCGGGTTCGAGAGCGGTGCGCTGGCACCGTGGAGCTGCTCGAACGGCAGCGTGGTGGCCTCCCCGGTGCACTCCGGCTCGCACGCGCTGTCCGGCGCGGCGAACAACAGCGACACCGCGCAGTGCGCCCAGACGATCGCCGTCGCGCCGAACCACACCTACACCCTGTCGGCGTGGGTGAACGGCAACTTCGTGTTCATCGGGGCGACCGGTACCGGCACCACCGACCCGAGCACGTTCACCCAGGGCACCGGCGGCGCATTCGCCCCGCTGTCGATCAGCTTCACCACCGGGCCGTCCACCACCACGGTGAGCGTGTACGTGCACGGCTGGTTCGCCCAGGGCACCTACCAGGCCGACGACATCACGGTCACCTGACCGACTGACCCAACCGTCCGACCCACCGACACCGGGCGCCCGGAGCGAGT
>DASULA010000323.1:0-7222 GCA_036278435.1 Mycobacteriales bacterium
GGCCAGCCCGGCGTACACGCAGCCCAGCGCCACGTGCGGGCCGGCTCCCCGGCGGAGCGCGCCGAGCACCGGAATCCGTGACACCGGGTCGTACACCGGCAGTGCGCCAGACCCCAGCGACCCGACGAGCAGCAGCAGCGACCCGGCGAATCCGGTCAGCCGGATCCGGCGCGTCGCGTCGGCGGGCCGGGCGCCGCGGCCCGGTTCGTCGATGCCTCGATGCGGGCCGGGGTGCGGTGGCTCGCCGCGGCCGGTGGAGTCCCCCCTGGCCGGGGTCGATGGGCCTGGAACCGTCACCGGGTCATGGTCCCAGACGACGGGCCGACACACCGAACGCACCGCGACCCTCGGTGACCCGACATCGGGTGACCCGCCCGCGCCGCGGCGCCGGTTACGTCACGCGGCCCGTCACCCGCTGTGCGGCCAGCCGGCCGGACACCAGCACCATGGGCACCCCGACGCCGGGCTGGGTGCCCGAGCCGGTGAACACCACGTTGTCCAGGTGCGGGGCCAGGTTCGACGGCCGGAACGGCCCGGTCTGGCCGAACGTGTGCGCCGCGGCGAACGGGGTGCCCATGGCCATGCCGGCCCGGGCCCAGTCGGCCGGGGTCACCATCCGCTCGGTCTCGATCCGGTCGGCCAGGCCCGGGTAGCCCCGGTCGGCCAGCACGCCCAGCACCTCGTCCCGGTAGCGCGGCCCGATCACCGACCAGTCCAGGCCGCCCCGGCCGGCGCCCAGGTGCGGCACCGGCGCGAGCACGTGGTAGGCGTGCCGCCCGGGTGGGGCCAACGACGGGTCCAGTCCGGTGGGGTGGGTGACCAGCAGCGACGGGTCGGACATCAGCGAACCGTCGTCGATGAGTTCGCGGAAGGTGGACCGCCAGGACCGTCCGAAGTGGATGTTGTGGTACCCGGAGGCCGGGAACGAGGCCGTGCTGCCCAGGTGCAGCAGGAAGCAGGACGGGGAGTACCGCAGCCGGCGCAACCGGCGCGGGGCGGCGCCGGCCGGCAGCAGGTCGCGGTAGGCCACCGGCAGGTCCGGGTTGAGCACCACCACGTCGGCGCCGATGCGCTCGCCGGCGTCGGTGACCACCGCGCGAGCCCGCCCGCCACGCACCTCGACCCGGTCCGCCCGGGTGCCGTACCGGAACGTCACGCCGTGTTTCTCGGCCGCGCCGGCCAGCGCGCGGGGCACCGCGTGCATGCCGCCCATCGGCGCGTACACGCCGCGCACACAGTCCATGTAGGCGATCACCGCGTAGAGGGCCAGCGCCCGGTACGGCGACAGGCCGGCGTACATGGACTGGAAGGTGAACACCCGGCGGGTGCGCGGGTCGCGCAGGTACCGGCCCACCGTCGGCGCCAGCCGACCGAACCCGCCCATCCCGGCCAGCCGGACCAGCCCGGCCGACAGCAGGTCGGCCGGCGAGTCCAGGTTGCGGTCGATGAAGCCGGCCATCTGCACCCGGTACAGCCCGGTCACGAACCGCACGAACCGGCGGTACCCGGCCGCTTCGCGCGCCCCGCACACCCGTTCGACCTCCGCGGCCATGGCGTCGATGTCGGCGTGCACGTCCAGAGTGGACCCGTCCGGGAAGTGCGCGCGGTAGGCCGGGTCCACCGGCCTCAGGTCCAGCCAGTCGGCCATGTCCTCGCCGACCTGGCCGAGGGCCTGGGCGATCAGTTCGGGCATGGTCAGCACGGTCGGCCCGGTGTCGAAGGAGTACCCGTCCACCGCCAGCAACCCGGCCCGCCCGCCCGGCACGGGTTCGCGCTCGACCACGGTGACCTCGCGGCCGGCGCCGGCCAGTGCCAGTGCGGCGGACAGGCCGCCCAGCCCGGCGCCGACCACCACCACCCGGTCGGTGCGCCCGGTTACCGTGCGCACGTCACGGCGCGCACGAATCGCTACCTACCGTGGTGGCCGCGTGCGGTTGCTCGGCGTGCGCGCCGAGTGCGGCGAGCTTGGACAGGAAACCCTCGTAGCCGCGGTAGATCAGGTCGATGCCGTGCACCATCGAGGTACCCTGCGCGGCCAGCGCGGCGATCAGGTGCGAGAAGCCGCCACGCAGGTCTGGAATGGACAGTTCGGCGGCCTGGAGTTTCGATGGGCCGGAGATGACCGCCGAGTGCAGGAAGTTGCGCTGGCCGAACCGGCACGGCGTGCCGCCCAGGCACTCCCGGTAGAGCTGGATGGTGGCTCCCATCTGCACCAGCGCCTGAGCGAATCCGAACCGGTTCTCATACACCGTCTCGTGCACGATGGACAGTCCGGTGGCCTGGGTCAGCGCGACCACAAGTGGCTGCTGCCAGTCGGTCATCAGCCCGGGGTGCACGTCGGTCTCCAGCGGCAGGGCGTTCAGGCTGGCGCCCGGATGCCAGAACCGGATGCCCTCGTGGCGCCGGCTGTCGTCCACCTCGAACGCGCCGCCGATCCGGCGGAACACGTTCAGGAACGTCATCATGTCGGCCTGCCGGGCGCCGCCCACGTACACGTCGCCGCCGGTGGCCAGTGCGGCACAGGCCCAGGACGCGGCCTCCAGCCGGTCTGGCATGGCCCGGTGGCTGTACCCGCCGAGCCGCTCCACCCCGGTGATCCGAATGCACCGGTCGGTGTGCACGCTGATGATCGCGCCCATCTTCTGCAGCACGCAGATCAGGTCGACGATCTCCGGTTCCATGGCCGCGTTGCGAACCTCGGTGACCCCGTCGGCCAGCACCGCGGCAAGCAGCACCTGCTCGGTGGCGCCAACGCTGGGGTAGGGCAGAGTGAGCCGGGTGCCGTGCAGCCGCTGCGGCGCGGTCAGGTAGAGCCCGTCCGGCCGCTTGTCCACCACCGCGCCGAACTCCCGCAGCACCGACAGGTGGAAGTCGATCGGCCGGTCGCCGATCCGGCAGCCGCCCAGGTTCGGGATGAACGCCTCGCCGAGCCGGTGCAGCAGCGGGCCGCAGAACAGGATCGGGATGCGGCTGGACCCGGCGTGGTTGTCCACGTCGGCCACGTTGGCGCGTTCCACCGCGGCCGGGTCGAGGACCAGTTCCCCCGACTCGTCACCCGGCGTGACCGACACCCCGTGCAGTTGCAACAACCCACGCACGATCGCTACGTCACGGATGTCCGGGATGTTGCGCAACCGGCATGGTCGGTCGGTGAGCAGCGAGGCGACCATCGCCTTGGGGACGAGGTTCTTCGCGCCCCGAACCCGGATCTCTCCGGACAACGGGCTTCCACCGTGCAGCAGGAGTACATCCCGGCTCATGCCCGTCCTCGCTTCGCTCCGGGCGGGCATGAGGCACGCCGACACTGTGTTGGCTGATTCGCTCGCCGAGGCTCGCTCATGCCTACCATCTAAACCCGTCTGGCCGTCGCGGCCACCGCGAGGGCTGCCAGCGTGTCATGGGCCTGCCGGGTGATTGGCGCCGCCGCCAGCGCGGCCAGTGCCCGCGAGGTGCGCTCGGCGATCAGCTCCTCCACCGCCCCGGCCGCACCCGAGGCCACGATGACCTCACGGAGTTCGGCCACCCCGCCGGCGTCCAGGTCGGGGTCGCCGAGTAGCCGGCGCATGGTGACCGCCCCGGCCCGGTCGGTCCGCTCCAGAGTGAGGGCCACCAGCGCGGTGCGCTTGCCCTCGCGCAGGTCGTCCCCGGCCGGCTTGCCGGTCTCGGCCGGGTCGCCGAACACGCCCAGCAGGTCGTCCCGCAACTGGAACGCCTCACCCAGCGGCAGCCCGTAGGCGGTGTAGGCGGCCAGCGCCGGCTCGCTCCCGCCGGCCAGGGCCGCGCCCAGGTGCAGCGGGCGTTCCACCGTGTACTTCGCGCTCTTGTACCGAGCCACCCTCTGCGCCACCCGCAGGGCGCCAGCCGGACCGGCCCCGCCGGTCGCCTGCGCCAGCACGTCCAGGTACTGGCCGGCCATCAGCTCCGCGCGCATCTCGTGGTAAACCGGGATGGCCCGCATCAGCCCCTCGGCTGGCAGGCCCGAGCCGGCCAGCATGGTGTCGGCCCAGACCAGGCACAGGTCACCGAGCAGGATCGCCCCGGCCGCGCCGAAGGCGTCGGGCGAGCCCCGCCAGCCGGCCCGCCGGTGCAGGCTGGCGAACCTGCGGTGCACCGACGGCGCGCCTCGGCGGGTCTCCGAGGCGTCCATCAGGTCGTCGTGCACCAGCGCGCCGGCGTGCAGGAGTTCCAGGCAGGCGACCGCCCGCACGATCTCCTCGCCGTCGGGTCCGCCGACGCCCCGCCAGCCCCAGTAGGCGAACGCCGGCCGCAGCCGCTTCCCGCCGTCCAGCACGAAGTCACGCACCGTAGCCGCGACCGGTGCCAGGTCGGGTCCGATGTCGCCCAGCCAGCCGGCCCGGTCGTCGAGGAACTCGTCGAGCGCAGCCGTCACCCGTTCACCGAGGCCGCCGAGGTCGGGCGTGGCGAGCGCCGCGGAGAAGGTAGTCATGCAACTCCAGGTTCGCCGGGAGCAGGCGCCACCCGGTACCCGCCAGTATGTGCGATCGGTTCGGTGCCCCCGCGCCCGCCCCACCCCGTGAGGTTTTCGCGAGAAAACCTCACGTGTAACCGGTTACTCATGCAGCTTTTCGCGAGAAAACCTGCATGGGCGAAGCGGTGTACGTCACCGGCCGGGGCACTAGGCTGGCGGCATGACGGGAACGGTACGTGAGCGGCTGGCCGGCGGCCGCCCGTCCTTCTCGTTCGAGTTCTTCCCGCCGAAGACCGAAGAGGACGAGCGGCTGCTCTGGCAGTCCATCCGCGAGCTGGAGTCGCTGCGCCCGTCGTTCGTGTCGGTCACCTACGGTGCCGGCGGGTCCACTCGGGATCGTACCGTGGAGACCACCGAGCGGATCGCGGCCGAGACGACCCTGCTGCCGATGGCGCACCTGACCGCGGTCAACCACAGCGTCCGCGAGTTGCGGCACATCGTCGGCCGGTTCGCCGCCGCCGGCATCCGCAACGTGCTGGCCGTGCGCGGCGACCCGCCCGGCGACCCGCGGGGGGACTGGGTCACTCACCCCGAGGGAGTTCGTTACGCCGAGGATCTGGTCCGGCTGGTCCGGGCGCACGGGGACTACTGCGTGGGAGTGGCGGCCTTCCCCTACAAGCACCCGCGCTCACCGGACGTGGCCACCGACACCAGGTACTTCGTGGACAAGTGCCGGGCCGGGGCCGACTTCGCCATCACCCAGATGTTCTTCCGCGCCGAGGACTACCTGCGGCTGCGGGACCGGGTGGCCACCGCCGGCTGCGACATCCCGATCATCCCGGGCATCATGCCGGTGACCAGCCTCCGCACCATCGACCGCTCCGAGCAACTGTCCGGTGCGTCCTTTCCGGCCGAGTTGGCTGCCCAGTTCCAGGCCGTCGCCGGCGACCGGGCCGCGGTGCGCCGGCTGGGCATCGAACTGGCCGGCGCGCTGTGCGACCGGCTGCTGCGCGAGGGCGCGCCGGGCATCCACTTCATCACCATGAACCGGTCCACCGCCACCCGCGAGGTGTGGTCGCGGGTCGGGTTGTCGGCCCGTGCCTGACCCCGGGGCGCGCCACGGTGTCACGGTCACCGCGACCGGCACCGCGTCGGGCGCGCCGGACGTGCTCCGGTTGCGACTGGCCGCCGAGTCCCAGGCCCGTGACGTCAGCGGCGCGCTGGACGGGGCCAGCCGGGCGATGGCGGCCATGGTGGCCCGACTGCGGGCCGCCGGTGTGGCCGAGTCCGATCTGCGCACATCCGGTGCGTCGCTGTGGTCACGCACCGACGACGCCGGCCGGATCACCTGGCAGGTGGCCGTCCAGCGGCTGACCGCCACCCTGCGTGACCTGGCGGCGGCCGGCGCGCTGGTGCCGGAGGTGGTCCAGGTCGGTGGGCCGGCCGCCCGGCTGGACGGGCTGGAGTTTGCCGTGGACGACGACGCCGCGCTGGTGCGGGCGGCCCGGGACGACGCGTGGCGGCGGGCCGGTGAGGTCGCCGCCCAGCACGCCGAACGGGCCGGCCAGGCACTCGGGCCGGTGCTGCGGGTGGTCGAGGCGACGGCCGGTGGCGGAGTGATGCGCCCGATGGCGCTGGCCGCCCGCGCCCGAGACGCGATGCCGACCCAGGGTGGCGACCAGGAGGTCAGCGTGACCATCGAGGTCGAGTGGGCCTTCTCGGCCTGACCTGGCTGGCGATGGGCGCGGCGGCCGGCTGCCTGCTGGTGGTCACCGTGACCGGGGTTCGGCGGCCGGACCGCCCACCACCGGACCAGGCCGGTTACCTGCGCGAGTGGTCGGCGCTGCACGGCGGCTACGACCCCTCGGCCAGCGCGGTGACCGGACGGTGGCTGGCGCTGGTCCGGGCGGTCGCCCGGCCGCTGGCGTCCCGCGGGGTCGCCCCCGGCGCGGTCACCTGTTGGGGGCTGTGGGCGGCCGCAGCGGTGGCGGCCGGCGCCGCCGGGCCGGGTCGCTGGCCGCTGCTCGGTGTGCCCGCCGTGGTCGCCTCCGGCCTGCTGGACAGCCTGGACGGGGCGGTGGCCGTGCTGTCCGGACGGGCCAGCCGGTTCGGCTACCTGCTGGACTCGCTGGCCGACCGGTGCGCGGACAGCGGATACGTGCTGGCGCTCTTCCTGGCCGGTGCACCCGGCTGGCTGTGCCTGGCCGGGGGTGGGTTGGCCGCGGCGCAGGAGTACGTGCGGGCCCGGGCGGGCAACGCGGGGATGGGCGAGATCGGCGTGGTGTCGGTCTGGGAGCGGCCCGGCCGGGTGCTGGTCACCGCGTTCGCGCTACTGGGTGCCGGCGCTTTCCCGGCCGTGGCCGGCACCGCCGCGGCGGCCGGCGCGGCGGCCTGGGTGGCTCTCGGCACGGTCGGTTGTGGCCAGGTCCTCCGCGCCGCCCACACCGCCCTCCTGCCCCACTGACCGGCGCGTGTGACCAATGGTCAGGACTGGTCGAGGTCAGTGATGGTGGCCAGGGACGGGGCGCGTTGGGACTGGAGGTCGCGGGCCACCGCCTCGGCGTCGCGCAGCACGCGCAGCACGTTCCGGCAGGTCAGCCGGCCGATGTCGGCGTCGGACCAGCCGCGGTCGAGCAGTTCGGCGACCAGCCGCGGGTAGCCGCTCACGTCCTCCAGGCCCTGCGGCTGGGTGTCCACCCCGTCGTAGTCGCCGCCGAGGCCGACGTGGTCGATCCCGGCCACGTCGCGGACGTGCTCCACGTGGTCTGCGACCTGGCCGACCGTGGCCACCGG
>DASULA010000324.1:0-5539 GCA_036278435.1 Mycobacteriales bacterium
CCGTTCGGCCGGGGCCGGGCCTACCGCACCGGAGACCTGGCCTACTGGACCGAAGACGGCCAGATCCAGTTCCTCGGCCGAATCGACACCCAGATCAAACTCCGCGGCCAACGCATCGAACTGGAAGAGATCGAAGCGATCCTGACCAACCACCCGGCGGTGGCGCAGGCCGCGGTGGCGCTGCGGGAGGACATCCCCGGTGACCGGCGGCTGGTCGGCTACCTGGTGGGCAACGGGCCCCCACCCGAGCCGGCCGAACTCCGCGAGCATCTGGGCCGGCACCTGCCCGGCTACATGATCCCGGCGGCGTTCGTCACCCTGGCGGAGATCCCGCTGTCGCCGACGGGCAAGGCCGACCGGTCGGCGCTGCCCGCGCCGCCCACCGAGGTGTCCACCGCCGAGCGCACGCCGCCGCGCACGGCGACCGAGCGGTTCGTCGCCGAGGTGTTCGCCGAGCTCCTGCACGCCGGGGCGGCCGGGGCGCTCGACGACTTCTTCCTGCTCGGTGGCAGTTCGTTGCAGGCCGCCCAGGTGCTCGGCCGGGTCCGGGTGCGATACCAGATCCCGTTCTCCATGCGTGACTTCTACGCCAACCCGACCGTGGAGTCGGTGGCCCGGCGGGTGGAGGACGCGGTGCTGGAACAGGCGGCGGCCGAGGACCTGGCCGCGCTCCTGGATGAGGCCCTGGGCGAGGTCATGGGCGAGGTCATGGATGAGGCATCGGGGGAGGCATCGGGGGAGGCCGGGTCGGACCTGGCCGGGGAGGCGCCCGACCATGGCTGACCTGACCGCGAGACTGGCCGCGCTGAGCCCGGAGCAGCGGGCGGCGGTGGTGGCGAAACTGGCCGCGCGGACGGCCGCCCGCTCCGGCGCCGGGGCGATCCCGGTGCGGCCCGACGGCGAGCCGGCCCGCGCCTCCTACCTGCAGGAACGGCTGTGGTTGGTCGACCAGTGGGACCACGACGGGGCCGCCGCCTACAACCTGCCCACCGCGTTCCGGTTACGCGGACCGCTGGACACCGACCGGCTGGCCCGGGCACTGACCGCGGTGGTGGCCCGGCACGAGGCGCTGCGCACCGTGTTCACCGCCCGCGACGGGGTGCCGTACCAGGTGGTCACCCCGGCGCGACCGGTGGACCTGCCGGTCGAGGACCGCTCACACCTGCCCGCGGCGTCCAGGCTCTCAGCGGTGCTCGCCGAGGCCGCCGCCGACGCGGCGGTGCCCTTCGACCTGGAACGGGGGCCGCTGATCCGGATGTGGCTATTCCGGTTGGCCGAGCGGGACCACGTGCTGGCGATGCCCGCCGCGCACCTGTGCACCGACGGGTGGTCGGTGTCCCTGATGGTGGCCGAACTGGCCGAGCTGTACCGGGCCGACGCGCAGGGTCACGAGCCGGTGCTGCCCGACCTGCCGGTGCAGTACTCCGACGTCGCGGCGTGGCAGCGTTCGGCGGCTGGCGCCGGGGAGTTGGAACGGCACCTGCGGTACTGGCAGGACACCCTGGCCGGCGCGCCGGTACTCGACCTGCCCACCGACCGGCCGCGCCCACCCCGGCAGTCGCACCGCGGTGCCACCATCGAACACCGGATCCCGCTGGAGTTGGCCGACCGGCTGCGCGGGCTGGCCCGCGACCACGACGTCACCCCGTTCATGGTCCTCACCGCGGCGATGACGCTGCTGCTGTGCCGGTACACCGGCCAGGAGGACATCGTCACCGGCACGGCCAGCGCGGGCCGGGACCACCCGCAGGTGGAGAAGCTGATCGGGTTCTTCACCAACATGGTGGTGCTGCGCAACGACCTGTCGGGCAATCCCACCTTCGCCGAGCTTTTGGCCCGCACCAGGGCGGTGACCGTCGAGGCGTTCGACCACCAGAGCGCGCCCTACGACCAGGTGGTCGAACGCCTCAACCCGCCCCGTGACCTGTCCCGCAACCCGCTGTTCCAGGTGGCCATGGACCTGCAACCCGGCGGGTTCGGGTTCACCCTGCCCGGGGTGCAGGCCGAACTGGTCGGCCTGGAGCAGGGCACCGCCCGGTTCGACATCGCCATCAACGTCTTCGAGGAGTCCGACGGCCTGCTGGTGTCGGCCGAGTACGCCACCGACCTGTTCGACCACGCCCGGATGGAGCGGATGCTCGGGCACTTCGAGCAGGTGCTGGCCGCGGTGGTGGCCGACCCGTCGGTGCGGCTGTCGCGGGTGCGGCTGCTCTCGCCGGCCGAACGTGACCAGGTGTTGGCGCGTTGGCAGGGGGAGGTGCGCGACTACCCGCGCGAACCGGTGCACGTGCAGTTCGCCCGGCAGGCGCGGCGCGACCCCGACGCGGTGGCGCTGGTGTACCGGGGAAAGAGCGTGACCTACGGCGAGCTGGCCGGCCGGGCCGGGCTGCTCGCCCGCTACCTGCGTTCGGTGGGCACCGGGCCCGGTGATGTGGTCGGCATCGGGTTGGAACGTGACCCGGACACGATCGTGGCCATCCTGGGGGTGCTCATGGCCGGGGCGGCGTTCGTGCCGTTGGATCTGGAGGACCCGGCCGCGCGCACCGGGTTCACCCTGGCCGACACCGGGGCAAGGGTGGTGCTGACCCGTTCGGATCTGGCCGGGATGCTGCCGGCGGACCTGCGGTGTGACCTGATCGCGGTGGACCGGATCCAGGCCGACGCCCAGGCGCTGGCCGGCACGGAACTGCCCGAGTGGTCCTCGTCGGCCTCGCCGGCGTACGTGCTCTACACCTCGGGGTCCACCGGTGTGCCCAAGGGCGCGGTCATCGCCCAGCACGCCATCGCCACCTACGTCGAGTTCCTGCGCACGGTGTTCCGGTTCGGGCGGCCGGGCAGCCGGGTGTTGCAGTACACCGCGCTGATCTTCGACCTGGCCGAGGGGGAGATCTTCGCCGCGCTGAGCAGCGGCGCGACGCTGGTGCTGGTGCCGCGTGAGACGACGCTGTCGGCCGAACAGATGTCCGCGCTGTTGCGGGCCGAGCGGGTCACCTACCTGGGCGGCCCGCCGGCCATGGTCGAACTGCTCGACGCCGGGGCGTACCCGGACCTGCGTGGGATGTTGGTGGGCGGGGAGGCGTTCTCCGGGGACCTGGTCAACCGGTGGAACACCGACGGCCGGCTGTTCCTGAACGCCTACGGCCCCACCGAGGCGACCATCGGGTGCACCTACTACCGGTGTCCGCAACGCCGGTGGACCGCCTCGCCGCCGATCGGGCGGCCGATGCCGCAGCGGCGGGTGTATCTGGTGGACCGGTGGTTCAACCCGGTGCCGGTGGGGGTGCCCGGGGAGATCCTGGCCGCCGGGGAGGGACTGGCCGACGGGTATGTGAACCGGCCCGGGTTGACCGCGCAAAAGTTCGTCCCCGACCCGTTCGGCCACGGCCGGGCCTACCGCACCGGAGACCTGGCCTACTGGACCGAAGACGGCCAGATCCAGTTCGTCGGGCGGATCGACACCCAGATCCAGCTCCGCGGCATGCGCATCGAACTGTCCGAGGTGGAGGCGGCGGTGGACTCCCACCCCGGGGTGGAGCGGTCGGTGGTGGCGCTGCGGGAGGACACCCCGGGCGAACCGCGGCTGGTCGCATACGTGATCGGCGCCGGGGTGAACTCCGGGGTCGACCCGGCGGGCACCGCCGGCCTACGTGAGCACGTCGCCAGCCGGCTGCCGGTGTACATGGTGCCCTCGGTGTTCGTGCCGGTGGAGTCCTTCCCGCTGTCACCCACCGGCAAGGTGGACCGTCCCAAACTGCCGCCGCCGGACCCCGGCCGGCAGGCCAGCAGCTACCTCACCCCCCGCACCGGCACCGAACGCAGAGTCGCCGAGGCGTTCGGCGAGGTCCTGGCGCTGCCCCGGGTCGGGGCCACCGACAACTTCTTCGACCTGGGCGGCAACTCGTTGCAGGCCGCCCGGGTGGTCGCCCGCATCCGCGCCGAGTTGGGCGTCGGGCTGGCCGTGCGTGACTTCTTCACCTCCCCGGTGGTGGCCGACCTGGCCCGGTCGGTGGACCAGGGTCTGGCCGCGGCCGGCGAACCGGTGGCCCGATCCCAGGGTGGGCCCGCCGGCCAGCCCGGGCCGGGTGACACCCGGGCCGGGCTGGCCGCGGAGATCGAGGAGCTGGAACGCAGGCTGCGGGAGGCACGCCAACGCCTGGAAGACACCCCGGACACCCCGGACACCCCAGCAGCCGCGAACACTCCGGATACTCCCGGTCCTGCGGTGGTGGCCGTGGAACGGCCGCTGGTGGCCCGCCCGGCTGGCACCGGCACCGTGCCGCTGTCGTTCCAACAGGAACAGTTGTGGTTCATGGACCGTCTGGTCCCCGGCCTGAGCGCCTACAACGTGCCGCTGTCGCTGCGGCTGGTCGGCCCGCTGGACGCCGGCCAGGTCCGCTCGGCGCTGTCGGCCGTGGTCGCCCGGCACGAGGCGCTGCGGACCACCGTGGCGGTGCGCGACGGTGTGCCGGTCGGCGTGGTGGCCCCGGCCGGCGAGGTCGAGCTGCCGGTGGTGGAGGTGCCGGTCGGCGCGGATGTGAACGTGCTGGCCGACACCGAGACCGCCCGGCGGTTCGACCTGCACCGCGGGCCGCTGCTGCGGGCCCGGCTGTTTCGGGTCGACCCGGTCGACCACCTGCTCACCGTGACCGTGCACCACATCGTCTCCGACGGCTGGTCCACCGCCGCGCTGCTCGCCGAACTGGCCGAGCTGCTCGGCGCGGCCATCCAGGGCCGGGCACCGGAACTGGCCGAGCTGCCGGTGCAGTACGGCGACTACGCGACCTGGCAGCGGGCCCGGCTGACCGGGGACACCCTGGCCGGGCACCTGGACTTCTGGCAGGCCACGCTGGCCGGCGCGCCGACGCTGGAACTGCCGGGCGACCGGCCCAGGCCGGCCGAGCCGACCTACCGCGGCGACGTGGTCCACCGCGCCCTGCCCGCGGCGCTGCTGGACGGGCTGCGGGAGCTGTCCCGGTCGGCCGGGGTGTCGCTGTTCATGACCCTGCTGGCCGCGTTCGACACGCTGCTGACCCGGTACACCGGCCAGTACGACGTCGTGGTGGGCACGCCGGTGGCCGGGCGGGACCGTCCGGAGCTGGAGCCGCTGATCGGGCTGTTCACCAACATGGTGGTGCTGCGCACCGACCTGTCCGGCGACCCCACGTTCGGCGAGGTGCTCGCCCGGGTCCGCGACACCACCCTGGACGCCTACGAACACCAGGATGTGCCGTTCGAACAGGTCGTGGCCCGCCTCGCGCCGCGCCGCGAGGCCGGGCGCAACCCGCTGTTCCAGGTGATGTTCGGGTTGCTGCCAGGCCAGGTCGGCGGGGCGCGGGTCGGCGTGCCCGGACTGGACGCGCGGATCGGGACGCCGGCCCAGGGGACGTCCCGGTTCGACCTGACCGTCAATGTGTCGGAGTCCCCCGGCGAGCTGTCGGTGGCCGCGGAGTACGCCAGCGACCTGTTCGACCGCGACCGGGTCGAGCGGATGCTCGACCACCTGGAACGGTTGCTGGCCGCGGTGGTGGCCGACCCGTCG
>DASULA010000325.1:0-4095 GCA_036278435.1 Mycobacteriales bacterium
GCCAGCGTGCTTCGGAGGTGAAACCCAGCAGGGCCTGCGCGACGGCCAGGCAGACCAGTTCGGAGTCGCTCAACCGTGGTGGTCTGCCCAGCCATCGGGTCCGGCCGAGCCCGTCGTCGATCTTCACGTACAGTCCGGTGATGAGGGTGTCCAAGTGTTCGTTCGTCACAAAACGATCTTGGACACCCTCGTCGTGCCTCCGCACACGCCACCAGCATTCGGAACTACTCGTCTAGTACTCCAGCCGTAGATCGTTATGTGGCTGTTCGGGTTTGCCGGGTGTGGTAGTGGCCGGTTCGGGCGCGGTGTTGGTGGCGTCGTCGCCAGTGTGACCAGGTGATCGGGCAGGCGCGGGTGCGCAGGGGTTCGAGGACCAGGATTGTGAACGGGCGCCGGATCTCGTTGCACGTCATGGCGACCAAGCCGTCTGGTGTGGACGGGTTGAGCCGTTCGTCGGCGGCGATGACGGCGAGTAGGGCGTGGGCGATCATGGTCAGCAGGGTCCAGCGGCGCCAGGACGTCCAACGGCGGACTTGGTGTTGGTCCAGTCCGGTGAGTTCCTTGGCGGCTTGGAAGGTCTCCTCGATCGTCCAGCGGCGTCCGGCGACACGCACCAGTTCCCGTAGCGGCACCGGGTGCGGGCTGTAGCAACGGTAGTAGGCCAACTCGCCGGTCGCCCGGTTGCGGCGTACCAGTAGCCACCAGCACTCGATGTCGCCAGCGCCATCAGGTGGGACCAGGCTGGTGTAGGCCCAGTCGTAGAAGCGTTCACCTTTCGCACCCGCACCGGCGGAGAGTTGCTGCCAGGCCCTCCTGGGCATCCGGGCTGCGACTTCGTCGGCACGCAGCGACCCACCCCGGGTCACCACGGCACGGTCGCGGCCGACACCGAGGACGTAGCCGATGTGGTGATACTCCAACTCTGCCCGCAGCGTCGGGTCGGCGCCGTAGACCTCGTCACCGGCGACCCACCGGGCCGGCACCCCGGCCTGTAACGCCCTGGTGACCATCCCTGTGGCGAACGCGGGTTTGGTCGCGAAGCCGACGTCTTCGGGGACACCGGCGGCGGCCAGCCGGTCTGGGGCGTCGATCCACGAGGCGGGCAGGTAGAGCTCACGGTCGATCATCGCGTGCCCACGCGCGCCCGCGTAGACCAGACACACCGCCACCTGGGCGTTCTTCGACCCGACCGGCGGTGCCGGTGTACTGGCGTTGCACTCCGACCGTGGTAGTGCCCTTCGTCGACCACCAGCACAGCGTCGCTGTCACCGAGGGCCTCGGTCACGTAGGCACGCAGGTCATCACGCACCTTGTCGGTGTCCCACGACGCCCGGGCCAGCAGGTGCCCCATCCCGTGCGGATCCCGATCCCCGGCATGCTCGGCGATCGTCCAACAGTTCTTCCGCGGCAGCTCCGCCAGCAGCCCCACGACGAACCGACGGGCTCGCCGACGGGTTTCCACCCAAGCGAATCGGCCACCGATCCGCGCCCACAACCGGTCCGCTTCCACCGCCCACCGGGCTGGCTCTACGCTGTGACCCACGGCCACAGTCTGATCATCTGAAGTCGACACAACCGAGGAGGATCACGCGGTGGCCGCCTTCTGTCCCGGACCGCCACGCCGCAGGATCACGATCTACGGCTGTAGTACTAGCCGGTGTCGTCGCCCGGGATCGCGTCGGGACCGAGGCCGGCCGCCTGCGCGGCCGTGGGTGGGTGTTCCCAGAAGACCCGGCCGAACAGCAGCCAACCACCCGGGCGGACCAGCTCGCGCAGGCGCGCTGGGCGGCGACCGTAGCCACCGGCCCATCGGATGGCGACGAATATATCGGCTTCATTCCGGCAAGATCGTCAATTTGGACGCGCGTTGTGCCATTTGAGCCAGAAGACATAGGCTGGATGGCACGTAATGGCACCGTCGAATGGATCTTCTGGCTGTGATGACCGACGTCGGGGAAGTCACGGAATCCCCGCCCACCGTGTTCGTGCCGTCCCGGCGGATGTCGGCCGGCGACCGTGAGGTGTCGCTGGAGTTACGGTCGCTGGCCGATGGCCGGACCGCGATGCTGGCCTACTCGTCGCTGGACCGGCTGGTGACCGGATGCGGCGAGGCACAGCCGTGGGTATCGATCCGGGCCGACCGGCTCGGCGAACTGCGCGAGCACTTCGACCTGGTGCTTGTTGACGTGGATCTCCCCGAGGGACTGCGGCCCGAGCCGGGTGACCAGCCGGTCCAACCGCCGGTTCGGCGCCCCGACCGGCGATCCGGTGACGATCGGGTGGACGGGTAGGAGGCCGGCGATGTCAGGTGGATTCGGGGTGTCCTCGGACGGGCTGGCGGCCATCGCGGCGCGGCTTCGCGAGTCCGGGCGGGCACTGGACGACCGCGCGGCCGGGGCGCCGGACGCGCCCGTGGCCGGCGAGTCCTCCGGGTTGGTGGCCGGGGCGCTGGCGGCGGTGTTCCGGTCGGCGGGTTCGCTGTCGGGCGGGCTGCTGGCCGCCGCCGAGGGCGTGCACCGCAACGACACCGGTTACACCCGGGCCGACGACCGGGTGGCCGGCGACGCCGCCGCGGTCGGGGAGGTGTGAGCGGTGCTGGACCTGCGGGTGGCGGCCGATCCGGTGTCGTGCCGGGCGGTCGGCGAGTGGCTGGGCGGCCTGGCCGTTCGGATGCGTGACTCTGAGGACGTGATCACCCGGGCCCGCACGGACTCCCGGGACTGCTGGGCCGGCTCGACCGGGGATACGTTCCGGGACCGGATGGGTTCGGCGTCACGGGAGGCCGACCATGCGGCCGGGGCGACCGAACGGTTCGGCGGGGCGCTGCGGGTGTTCGCCGACGACATGGACACGGTGCGGTCTCGGATGGGTCTGGCCCGGCAGGTGGCCGGCGCGGCCGGTCTACCGGTGAGTGGCGAGGCCGTCGGCGAGCCGGCCGGGATGGGGAAGGCCGACGCGACCCAGGTGGCCGGCTACCAGGAGGCGTCCACCATCGTGGGCGGGGCCCGGCAGATCGAGGCGCGGGCGCACGCGAACCTGGCGTCATCGGTGGCCACGAACGCCTCGGACTGGTCGATGACGGTCCTGGACGGGCTGACCGGCACCGTCGGCGGACTCTACGGCGAACACCTGGCCTGGACCGCCCGGGCCGCGAAACTGGAACGCATCGCCGACCAGTGGGAACACCTGGCCGGCAACACCACGTTGTCCGACACCGGCCGACTCACCGCCCTGGGCAAGAGCGCCCGCGCCGAACTGAACGCCGAGAAAGCCCTGGGCATCGCCGACAGCAACCACGGCCCCATCAAGTTCCTGCCCGACGGTTTCAAGCGAGCAATGAGCGCTAACCTCGGCGAAAGCATTGAGGACGTCCGTTATCTCGGCAGGCTGTCCTCGGCGCTGGAAAAGGTGCCCTATGTTGGATTAGGTTTCACCGCGTTCGGGGTCGCGATGGCAGGTATCGATGGTCAGTCAATGACCAAGGCGGCGGTGAGCAGCGGCGCTTCGTTCCTGGGTGCCACCGTAACGACCGAGGGGCTGTTGGCCGGCGCCGAGGCGCTCAGCATCGCCGGCGGACCAGCCACCATCCTCGCCGTCGGTGCCGGCATCGCGGTCTCCTACGGCGTCGAGTACGTGGTCGACCACTACGGCGACGACATCGCCAACGCGGCCCAGAACGGCCTGCACGCCACCGAACACGGACTCCAGGCCGCCGGGCACGTCATGGACGAGGGCGTGCACAAGCTCGGCCACGCCCTCGGCCACATCTTCTAGGCTGCCAACCGTGGACGTCTCCGCGCTACCACCGATGCCCGACCCGCAGACCGGGCTGCCCCGCCCACCCCACGCACCCCTCGAACGCGGTTGGACCCCGGACAAAAGTGGTCTCGATCCCACGGAGGTCCCCGATCCGCCTCCCGGGCATGGACCCGTGCTGGAACACTATCGCCCATCCCAACGGGCAGCGATCGGAACCGGCGTGATCGGGTCCGTCATTGTGTTCGTCTACGGCATATTGCGAGATCACGGCCTTGGTTGGGCGACAAAAGCAAACTCGTGGATTCTTTGGTTGATAGTAATCAGCATGTTCCCTAT
>DASULA010000326.1:0-8125 GCA_036278435.1 Mycobacteriales bacterium
TCCACGTAGGTCATCGTGGGCCGGCGGGACCGGTAGTCCAGGAGCTGGTCCACGTCGAACGTCGCGACCGGCACGTGTTCCAGGTGGTCGATGACCTGATCGTGGATCAGGCCCCCGATGCCGCCCGCGTCGACGAACCCGTCCAGGCCGCACAGCAGCACCGGGCGGTCGAGTTCTGGAACGTCTGGGTCGAGGTCGTACAGCTCTTCCGGATCCAGCACCGACCCGTCTCCCTCTCATCTGTCCCCGCGGGTCTCGCGGCGCAATGACGGGGCCGGGCTCACGCCCTGCCGATCCGCCGAGGCCGCCGGTACCTCCCAGTATCGGCTGGTCCGGAGTGCGCCGTGTTCCAGGCCGGCCGACCCGGACATCCCCCTCGCCGCGCGACCGACTCCGATCGGCGATCGGCGGGATGGCCACTATACCCAGAAACCCGTGGCCGACCCGGCGCGCGGTCCGGGCGGCGCCGGCGGTCCGGGCCGACCGCCGCGGTCCGTCGGGCCGGCCGACGCCGTGCCCGCGACTCGACCCCCCACACCATGGTCTGCTTGCCAAACGATTACGCACCACCGCAACAGAAATCAAGAGAGTATTGATTTAGTGAACTCATAGTGAATTTATATCAAAATTATTCCAAGTTTTTCCCAGGGTACTCGATGTCTTCTTGGGATGACCGGTCGGTTGGACCAGCCGACATCGCCACGTCGAACGGAATGATCATGGGCATGTCCGCGACAAGCCGAAGGCTGATGGGGCAGGTGGCGTCGGGCCGCCGGGTCTGGACCAGATCGATCGCGCTGGCCGGTGCCGCGCTGCTCACGGTGGCGCTGTTGCCGGCGACCGGCCGGGCGGAGCAGACCAGCATCCAGACGGAGTTCCTGTCCGCGGTGGGGCCGGTCTCGGCGGACACCGGTTTCCCGACCTACGTCCAGGACAGCAACGGCCTGCGACTCCAGCACTGCCTGGACGGCTCACTGCTGTGCGGCGCCGCGGAGAGCCCGTTGCCCGACCCCACCCAGCCGATCTCGTTCCCGGGCAACTTCCCGGAGGAGTCGTTCTTCTTCAACGCCACGGCGAAGGCGACGCTGCCGCTCGGGGGCAACGCGCTGTTCGTCGGGACGATCGAGGCCGGGTTTAGCGGTGGTGAACCCGCTCAGGGACACCAGCACATGCTGAACCGGATCCGACTGCGGATCGACACGCCCCAGGCCGGGCACTACACGGTCACCCACCCCTACGGCGTGGACGAGTTCGACGTGCCGGCCGGCGGTGACCGCTCCATCAACTTCACCGAGGACATCGGTATCGCCGACGGCGTGTTCGACGGCGTGCTCGATGGCCGGGTCGACCCGTTCCTGACCTGGGACACCGGGCTGGTGAGCGGCGCGGACGGGGGCGAGTACGTCGGCGACCCCGGTGTCGACCACGCGGTGACCGGCAGCCCGTTCGGTACGAACTTCTTCCGGATCGACGGCCCGAACATCGGCGGCGGGGGCGTGAACACCTTCACCATCCCGTTGTTCAGCCTGGTCGGGAAGGTTGCCACCAACTCCAGCGTGGACCCCGGACACCCGACCTACAGCCGGACCGACACCTCCGGCGGCATGGTCGACGTGCTGGCCTCCACCGATCCGAACAAGTCCGTCCGCGCCAAGCTGCCCAATGCCGTGTCCAGCACCAGCCTGCGCGGTGGCCCGGACGGCGACTACGTGGCCCGGCTGCCGTTCACCGGTGCCACCCCACCGACCTCGGTCACGGTGAGCAATACCAGCGACACCCCCGACGCGGTGTTCACCCCGGCGGTGACCGACCTGGTGACCACCACCGAGGCGACCTACGACGCCGACCAGAAGTCCTTGACAGTGACCGCGGCATCCAGTGACCAGGCGGTGCCACCGACCCTGACCGCGATCGGGTTCGGGGACCTCGGCGCCGGCACCCAGGTCGTCGCCCCGGCCACCGCCAATCCCGTCGCGTCGAGGTTCAGCGCGGTGACGGCGAGCCGCCAGGCGGCGACCCCACCGCCGACGCTCTCCGGTGACGTGGTCGTCGGCACCGAGACGTTCACCGACGTCGAGGCGCCGCCGGAGGTGGTCACGGTCACCTCCTCGGCGGGCGGCAGCGACACCGAGGTGGTCAAGGTCGTCGGCGCGGCGTTCCCGTCCGACCCGGTGTCGGCCGACGCCGGTCCGGACCAGACGGTGCAGCAGGGCCAGACGGTGACCCTGGATGGCACCCAGTCGCTGAACACCACGTCGATGGCGTGGGTGCAGACCTCCGGGCCGGCGGTGACCCTGACCGGCGCGGACGGCGCGGTGGCCACGTTCACCGCGCCGCAGACCGAGACCACGCTGGGGTTCCAGCTCATCGCCCAGGGCCCGGGCGGGCCGGCCACCGACGACGTGATAATCACGGTGGCGTCGGTGACCAAGCCGGTCGCCAACGCCGGACCGGACCAGAACGTGCTGGTGGACGACACCGTGGTGCTCGACGGCACCGCGTCGACCGGGGCGGCCACCTTCGCCTGGAGCCAGGTGTCCGGCACACAGGTCACGCTGACCGGCGCGGACACCCCGCACCCGACCTTCGTGATGCCGGTGGGCACGTTGGTGTTCCAACTCGACGTCAGCGGTCCCGGCGGCAGCGCGGGTGATCTGGTGAGCATCACGTCGACGTCGGACGTGCTCGCGATCACCCGGGCGGAGTACCGGCCGGACAAGGCCGAGTGGCGGATCGAGGGAACCTCCTCGATCACCAACAACAACACGGTCACCGTCCATCTGGGCAGCACCACCGCCGGCCAGATCATCGGCACCGGGCTGGTCGACGTCACCGGAGCGTGGACAGTGCGGGTCCGCAACAGCCCGGTCCTGCCGATTGGCACGACCGTGACCATCGAGTCCAGTAGAGGCGGGTTGCTGGCTGGCGTATTCTTCACAATCCACTAGCCAATTTCCGGTGGGGTGGCTGGTCACCACCCCACCCGGCTTGGTGCCGCCCCGCCGTACCCTCGTAGGTCACGCGCGGGGCGGCACCGTGCCAGCTCCGTCCCGGTGGTCACCGGCCGTCCCTTCCGGACGACCGCGTCGGGATCTGTGCCGGTGGTGACGGCGTGATCGCGCGGAGTCGTGCGGAGTCGTGCGGTCAGCGGTACCGGCGGGCCTGCAACTCGTACAGGTCGGCGTACCGGCCGCCTGCCGCGATCAAGGCGTCGTGCGTACCGGTCTCGACCACCTCGCCCCGGTCCAGGACGACGATGAGATCGGCCATTCCGACCGCGTTCAACCGGTGTGACACCAGTACCGTGGTCACCGGGCCGCTCGCCGCCCGGGTGTATCCGTCGATCAGCGCGCTCTCGGTGGCCGGGTCGAGGCTGGCGGTCGGCTCGTCGAGGATCAGTAGCTCCGGCGCGGTCCGCATGGACGCGCGGGCGAGCGCCGTCTTCTGCCACTGCCCCCCGGACAGTTCCGCCCCGTCGAACGTCCGACCCAACTGCGTGGACAGGCCGTCGGCCAGGCCGGCGGGGATGTCCAGCGCGTCCGCTCGGGCCAGCGCGGCGGTGACCGCCGCCGCGTCGGCCACCTGGGGTAGATGGCCGACGCCCACGGTCTCCTGGAGCGGGAACTCGAACCGGGCGAAGTCCTGGAAGCACGCGGACAGTCGCAGCCGCCACTCCTCGACGGGCACCCGGGACAGGTCAACGCCGTCCATCACGATCCAGCCCGCGCTGGGCCGGTAGAACCCGCACAACAGTTTCACCAGGGTGGTCTTGCCGGCGCCGTTGTCACCGACGATTGCCACGGTCGCGCCCACCGGCACCCGAACGGACACGTTTCGCAGCGTCGGTGTCGACGCCCCCGGATAGCTGAACGACACCCGGTCGAGCACCAGCTCGCCGGGGCGGCCAGGGTGCGGCTCGGCGTCCGGTCGGGCCGGGACGGTGGCCGCCGCGGCGTAGTCGGTCAGCCACACGTACCGGCTGGCACCGCGCAACGCCCGACGAAGCCAGTCCGACAGCCGCACCGCACCGCCGACCGCGCCGTCCAACTGCCCGGACAGGGTCATCACCAGTGCGACGTCACCAGCGCTGGCCCGCCCGGCCGCCGCGTCGACCAGCGCCAGCGCCCCGGCGCCGAGCGACCCGAGTACGAACAGCACCTGCGCGCCGTAGCGGACGACGTAGGACCAGGTGTCCGCGCGTTGCCGGACCCGCCAGAGGCCGGACAACACGGTCTGGTGCCGGTCGGCCAGCAGCCCGTTCGTCCCGTACACCCGGGCTTCCTTGGCCGTCGCCGCGTTCGTCACCAGGGTGAACAGCGAACGGGCGAGTCGCTCGGACTCCGCGGTGGCCTCCTCGGCCCGTCGGCTTCGCCGCTCCCCGGCCGTCGACGCCCACAGCGAGGGCACCGCCAGCACACACAGGAACAGCAACCACGGGTTCACCGAGACGAGCAGGACGATGATCACGACCAGCCGGACGATGGCGCGGAGGTTCTCCACGATGGCGCCCCAGGCCGAGGCGATCATCGGCCGGTCGCCGCGCAACAGGTCCATCCTGTCCAGCACGGCGGGGTCCTCGACGTGCTCCAGACCGGGCAGGCTCGCGCACGTGCGCAGGATGTCCTGGTCGACCAGCAGTTCCACCCGCTGCTCGATCGTGAAGCGGACCTGGGTGGTGCCCACCACGATCAGCCCGTTCACGGTCACCAGACCCACCAGGACGCCCACGGCGGTGAGCATCCGGGAGGCGGAACCGGCCGCCGCCCCGTCGACGAGCAGTTTCAGGCCCAACCCGATCGCCGCAGTCGCCGCACCGGCCACCGCGGCGAGCACCAGGACGAGCATCGCGCGCGCCACACCGGTGCGAAACGCCAAGCGTAGCAGCAGCCAGCCGGCCCTCCCCGAGGCCCGCGGCCCGGTGTTCACCGCACACCTCCCAGGAACCGCGCGGACTGAGCGGCGAACATGCGGGCGTACCGGCCGCCGCGCGCGACCAGATCATCGTGGCGTCCCAGCTCGGTGACCCGGCCGGCGTCCAGGACGCAGATCGTGTCGGCCAACCGGACCGTGGCGAACCGGTGGGAGACCAGGATCGTCGTCACGCCGCGGGTGAGGTCGAGGAACCGATCGTAGAGTTCGGACTCGGCCCGGACGTCCAGGTGTGCGGTGGGCTCGTCGAGGATCAGGATCCGCGCGCCGTGCCGCACCGCGTACAACGCCCGGGCGAGCGCGATCCGCTGCCACTGCCCCCCGGACAGGTCCACGCCGCCGGTGAATCGGCGGGACAGCACCGTGTCCCACCCAGCGGAGAGCCGGCCGACGAAGTCCCCGCCGCCGGCAAGCTCCAGCACCTCGTCGAGTTCGTCGTCGGTGGGATCGACGCTGGCGCCCATCGCGACGTTCTCCCGGGCGGTCAGTTCGTACCTGGTGAAGTCCTGGAATACGACCGCGAGTCGCCGCCGCCACTCCACCGGGTCCACGTCGCGCAGGTCCACCCCGTCAACGGTGATGGCGCCACGGTCGGGTTCGTACAGCTTGGCGATGAGCTTGACCAGGGTGGTCTTGCCGGCGCCGTTGTCCCCGACCAGCGCCACCGACGACCCGTCCGGCACCCACAGGTCCACCTTGTCGAGTACGTCCGGTCGACCGGGGTAGCCGAACCCGACACCGGCGAACCGCAGCCCCCGTTCGCCGGACGCCAGCCGGTGGGCCGCTCGCCGGTCCGGTTCGACTGTGGCCGCACCGACCGCGGCGTCCAGCGCGAGCGCGTGCGGGATGGCCGCGCTCGCGCTGGCCAGCGTCCAGGTGGAGTCACCCAGCGGCCCGAACGCCGACATTCCCATGGCGGTCTGCGCGGCCACGAGCAGGGCGGTCAGGGACACCTCCCCGCGGGACGCGGCCAGGGTGAGGGGCAGCAGCACCACCGTGTAGGCGGCGACCAGTGCGGCCCCGGTGACAGCGAAACCCCGCCAGCGTCCTCCGCGCCAGAACAGCTCGGACATCCCGGCCAGCCACGCGTCGGTGAATTCGCCCAGCGCCCAGCCGGCCAGCCCGAAGACCCGCACGTCCTTGGCCGGGGCAGGGTCGATCCCCACCGACCGCAGATAGGTGGCCCGGCGCAGCGAGGCGGTGTCGTTCTCCACCCCGCGCAGCACGAGCCGCATCCGGGTGAGCATCCACCGGCCGACCGGAACCCAGGTCGCGATCAGCGGCAGCGGAGCCCACCACACGACCAGTCCGAGCGTGACCGCCACGGTTGCCGCGTTCAGGCGCGCCCCCACGACCGTGGTCAGCGCGGGCACCGCCTGGTCGGGGGTGAGCCGGCCGGTGCTGACGCCCTGGGCGAGGTTGATGTGGTCGGCCAGCGCCGGGTCCTCCAGATGCCCGATGCCGACCGGCCGGTTCGCCGCGGCGAGGACCCTCCCGGTGAGGTGGACCGCCAGGCGCCGGCCGAGCCACCTGGACAGCAGGGTCGTCACCGGGTTGGTGATCCGCATCAGCACGGTGATCGCGACGACGGCCGCGAGCGCGGTGAGCGCCCGACGCCCGTCGGCCGAGTCGAGCCCGGCGCGCACCGTGGCGGGCATCGCACCGAGCAACCATCCGGTCGCGACCATCCGAGCGACCGGCAGGATGGCCCCCAACCCGACCAGGAACGCCAGGATCGGTGTTCCCGCCGGGGACACCCGGGGCAGGACTCGGACCAACGCGACCACCGGGCTGGACCGCCATCCGGCCAGCCGCCGCAGGTAAGCGGCGACGGCGGTCAGCGCAGCGCGAACGTGGGCAACCATGAGCGTTCACCACCGATATCGGTCAGCAGGGCCGACAGCACGCCCGACGCTCCGGTCAGGTGACTCAGGTCGTGCCCGGCCAACCCGCGGACCTCATCCAACCTGGCCAGCAGCAGGCCGCGGACGTGCGCGCGCAGCCCGGAGGCACCGGGCAGCCCGGCGTGCCGGTCGAATGCTCCGGCCACCAGCAGCACGCCGGCCAGACCGTGGCAGAACGCCAACGAATCCTGGGCCGGGCCCGGGTCGACGTGCAGCTCGTCGTCCCAGCACCGGCACAGCGACTCCATCGCGTCGGCCGCGAACCGCTGAACGTCGGGGGCGGCCAGCACCCGCCCGGCCTCCCACAGCACCCACGCGACCCCCGGGGTTCCATAGCACCACGCCTGCCGGCCGGATGCCCCGGTGGGTGGCGGGTCGTCCCGCCTGCCTGCCGGCGGCCAGGTCCGGATGCCGCGGTCGTCCACGTAGGACTCGCGTTGAAGGAACCGGACGATCCGGTCCAGTGCGCGGGCCAGGTCCTGGCGGGGCCCGGTGACCACCAGGCTGGCCAGCAGCGCGGCGGCGATACCGGCCACGCCGTGGCCGACCCCCAGGTTCACCCGCCCGGTGTTCCAGTCGCGCAGTGGATCGCCCGGATGCCCGGTCACCCGCGCCCGGCTCAGGTCGTCGGTGTCGCACAACCCGGCCAGCCAGGTCGCCGCCGGCAGCACCTGGTCGGGTCGGCAGTCCGGCGACACCACCAGGGCCAGCGCCAGGCCGGCCGCCCCGTGCAGGACGTCGTAGTGATTCCACTGGATCCGCTCGGGGGGTTGCGCGGTCGGGGAGTTGCTGACGAGCCGCTTGCGTGCGTGAGCCGCCAAACCGGCCATCCGGGGCCACGCCGGTACCGCGGCCGACGCTCCGGCCGCCATTCCGGCCAGCCCGCCGTCGATCAGGCCGGAGTGGCGCACCTCGCGCTGGTACCGGTGCAGCCACCCGGCCACCAGTCGTTCGGTGCCGGCGACGTCGTCTCCCAGCGACGCGACCAGTCCGGCGAGCACCCCGGGACCGGCGTCGAGCGGCCCGGTGGTGGGGACGGGTCCGCGCATCACCTCCCGCGCGACGCCGAGAACCGCGGCCAGCGGCTGTGCGGGCGCCTGGGTCATCTTCGCTCCCCGCCGTCTGCACCGGCCGGTCCCGGTGTCTGCCGCCCTGCCACCGGCGGCGTCCCTGAGGGACGCCGAGGAGACGGTGTGGTGTCCTCGGCGTCCCTCAGCGGTGAACCCGCGACTGGATGAGTGAGTCCCAATCCGGGCCGAGGCAGGGCCCCGACCCGGATTGGCCGCGGCAGC
>DASULA010000327.1:0-3037 GCA_036278435.1 Mycobacteriales bacterium
ACCCTGGTCGTCGTCGGGCTCGGCGTCGTCGGCGGCGTGGGCGGCACCACCGTGACCCGCACCGCGGCCGCCCGGACCAGCCCGTCGCTGCCCGCGCCCACCCAGGCCACGCTCGGCCCGCCCACGGCGTCGGCCTCCCGGGCGACCGATGCGCCGACACCCGGCCCACGGGACAGCCGCACCCGGCTCGCGAAGGAGCGACGCAAGGCCGCGCGGGCGGCCGCCACCGCCCGGCGGCACCGCGAGCAGAAGCCCGCCCCCACGCCCCCGCCGACGACGACCTTCCGGATCAGCTCGTTCAACCTGCTCGGCGCCTCGCACACCGCACCCGGCGGCAACAAGCACGGGTGGGCCCCCGCCGCGCGGCGGATGCGCGGCGCGGTCGCCAAGCTGACCCAGCACGACGTCAGCGTCGCCGGGCTGCAGGAGTTCCAGGTCCCGCAGTACCACGCCCTGCGCGCGCTCACCGGTGGGCGGTACGGCGTCTATCCCGGCGCCTCCGCGGGCCGGGCAGCGGTGCAGAACTCGATCATCTGGCGCACCTCCGACTGGCAGCTGGCGCAGGCCGGGACCGTGCCGATCCCCTACTTCCACGGCCGCCGGGTGCCGATGCCCTACGTGCTGCTGACCAACCGGCACACCGGCCAGGCGGTGTGGTTCGCCAACTTCCACAACCCCGCGGACGTGCGCGGGCCCGCCCAGCGGTTCCGCGACGTGGCCACCTCGATGGAGACCGCCCTGTTCCGCCGGCTCGGCGCGGGCGGCACCCCGGTGCTGGTCACCGGCGACATGAACGAGCGTGGCGACTACGCCTGCCGGCTCACCGCCGGGGTGGCGATGCACTCCGCGAACGGCGCCTACCGGGACGGCAGCGGGTGCCACCTGCCGGCACGGATGAACGTCGACTGGATCTTCGGCTCGCCGGCGGTGAGCTTCCTGTCCTTCGTGGCCGACCGGGACGCGGTGGTCCGCCGGACCACCGACCACCCGATGGTGGTGGCCACGGCCGAGATCCACCCGGGCTGATCCCTCAGTCGCTCTCCCAGGCGGGCCCGCCGGGCTTCGGCTGCGGCGCGGGCACGAGCCCGTCGAGCAGGTCGGGGCCGGTGCGCGCGTCGACCCGGGTGCGGGCGGCGGCGCCGCTCGGCTGGTAGTGCACCGGGTGGGTGTGGTCCTGCCAGATCTCCTTGAAGTTCCGGGTGTAGGCGTTGTAGGCCCAGTGCCGGTGGATCAGGAACAGGATCTCGTCGCCGGTCAGCCCGTGGCCGGTGTAGTTGCTGGAGCCGGTGATCGACAGGCGGTACTTGTGCTGGCTGCCGTAGTGGCCCGAGATCAGCAGCTCCTTCTGGTGGGTGTAGAGGTCCAGGAAGCCGTCGTGGTCGGTGTCGAACCCGTTGCTGCGCACCGGCACGTAGCCCCGGCTGGTCGGCCGCGCCAGCACGTCGCGCACCTCGGCGCCGGCGAAGCCGTACATCAGCTGGACGTGGCAGCCGTCGGCGTAGAGCGAGCGCACCTTGCGGGCCAGCCAGGCGCCCCGGTCGCCGCCCCAGGTGTGCATGTTCACCCGGACGATCGTCCGGTTGCCCGAGCCACCGGTGCCGCCGGTGGCTCCGTAGCAGTGCACCCGGTCGAGGATGTCCATGATCGGGTCGTTGTGCGCGTTGTAGCGCGGCCACGGGATCGCCTGCAGCAGTAGGGAGCCACGCCGGGGCGAGCGGGTGAGCCGGGCCCGGATCGAGTCCTCGGTGGCCATCCGCCCGGTCCGGGGCCGCGGCGCCGGCCAGTTCTCGTTGGCCCGGTGCGGCGGGTCCTGCTTGTACGACGGGACGTCCTTGGCCTCCTGCTTGAACAGGTCGTTGAACCAGTTGAACGGCCCGCGCCGCCCGTTGGAGACCCACAGGTCGTTGTACTGGTTGTGCACCGCGTTGTAGGTCAGGTTCACCGAGCCGACCATCACGGTGTGGTCGGCGGCGCCGGTGTGGCCGAACAGGAAGAACTTGCTGTGCAGGACGTCGCCGTTGGACCGGCAGCCGTGGGTGCACCGCCGGCTCCAGCTCTTGTGCGCCCGGTTGCGCCCCAGCGCGTGCTTGAGCATCCCCTGCGCGCGGGTGAACTGGTGGTCGTTGGCCAGCACCTGGACGTGCACGCCACGGTGGTAGGCGCGGATCAGGGCACGCGCGACCGGGCGCCGGTCGAAGGAGAACAACGAGATCTTGATGTAGGAGCCGCGGTGCGCGTGGTTGATCGCGTTGACCACGATCCGCTCGAGGCGCCACTGCGCCTCACTGGTGCGCGGCATGTTGAAGTGCGCCCCCGGGTTGGGCCGCCAGGCGGCCGCCGTGGCGGCACCGGTCGGGCCCGCCACGGGCACGGACACCAGCACCGCGGCCAGTACGGCGATCATCAGCCGGCGTGGCCACGTCATGCCGCCGCCCACCCCCCTTTACCGTCTCAGATCCGGCACTCCCGCCGAGCCGGGGTGCCGAAAAGCCGGATCACCGTAACACGCAACCGCAGGTGGGTCAGTCACTTTCCCAGGCGGCGCCGCCCCGGCTCGGCTGGGTCGCCGGCGTCGGGTCGGTCCGCCAGGCCTCGCCGGTGGACGGCGCGGTCCGTGCGGTGCTGCTCGGGCTGCTCGGCTGGTAGTGCACCCGGTGGGTCAGGTAGGTCCACAGGTAGTTGAAGTTGCGCAGGTACGCCGTGAACGCGGCGTGCCGGTGGATCAGGAACAGGATCTCGTCGCCGGTCAGCCCGTGGTTGTTGTAGTTGCTGGAGCCGGTCACCACCAAGCGGTACTTGCTCTGGCTGCCGTAGTGGCCGGAGATCATCAGCTCCTTCTGGTGCGAGTACAGGTCGAGGTAGCCGTCCTGGTCGGTGTCGTAGCCGTTGCTGCGCACCGGCACGTAGCCCCGGCTGGTGGGCCGGGCGAGCACCTGTCGGGTCGCGGCCCCGGCGAACCCGTACATCAGTCGCACGTCGCAGCCGTCGGCGTAGAGCGAGCGGAACTTCCGGGCCAGCCAGGCGCCGCGCTCGCCGT
>DASULA010000328.1:0-3849 GCA_036278435.1 Mycobacteriales bacterium
GCCGCAGGACTGCTCGGAAAGAACACCAACGCGCTGCAACGGCCCACGGATGCCGCAGCAGGATCGCTGGTCGAGACATTCGTGGCCAACGAACTCGCAAAGCAGCTCACCTGGTGTGAGACGCCGGCCAGGATGTTCCACTTTCGCGACAGCCGTGGTCCCGAGGTTGATGTCGTCCTGGAAACCGATGACGGGCGCGTACTGGGCATCGAGGTGAAATCGACGTCCACGCCTCGGCCGGAGGATTTCCGCTGGCTCACCTTGCTGCGGGACCGCATCGACCGGGTCGGGGAGCAGTTCGTGGCGGGTGTCGTGCTGCACACCGGGCCTCGGCGTCTGACATTTGGTGATCGCCTCATCGCCCTGCCCATCTGCGACGTGTGGGGCTGACTGGCCGGTCGATGAGCCGCGCTCAGCCGTGCCTCGCGTCCATGATGGCGTCACGCAGCGTCTCGAACTCGGGTTGCTGCTCGCGGGTGAAGATGACCGTGCCCTCATCCCCGTCGAGCTGCGTCGCGGACGGGGGCGCGGTGCTGCCGCCGGCCAGGGCGATGCGCAGATGACCGTTGCGGAGCAGCCCGGCAGGGCGTAGCTCGATCTCGGCGATGTCGCCCACCGGGATTCGCCGGCCGACTTGTTGACCGACATGCCCCCACCCCGTGCGTTCGACGTGAACCCAATCCCCCGACAGGCTCATCCTGCCGTTGTATCCCTGCGCTGTGATCATGCGGCTCCCCCCGTCGTCAACCCCGACCAGGCCGGAGCTTGTCTTGTTGTCACTACGTTTTGTAGGTACGTTGGGCGCGTGGAGACGATCGGGCTACGAGAACTCAACCAGAACCCGTCCAAGGCTGTGGCGCGAGTGCGGGCCGGAGCCTCGATCGTCGTCACCGACCGTGGCAGGCCGGTGCTCAGGATGATCCCCGAAGTTGAGCACCCCAGTACTCTCCAGCGGATGATCGCCGCGGGGGAGGTTCGGGTGCCCGCCGAGCACGGCATGCCCGATATCGTGGAAGAACTGGCGCCGGAGACGGGGAGCCTGTCCGACGTGCTTGTCGCCCATCGGCACAGGGAACGCAACCGTTGATCTACCTCGACGCGTGTGCCATGGTGAAGTTCATCAAGCCGGAAAAGCAGACCGATGCTCTCCGCTCCTGGCGGGAGAGCCTGCCAGAGGGCACTGAACTCATCACCAGCGAGTTGGCCCAACTGGAGATCACCCGAACCCTGTTCCGGGCTGACATCGACCACCAACGCGTGCCGTATCTGGCCGGGCAGGCGCTCAGGGGCATCTACCTCGCGGATCTCACCAGCACGGTGCTCACCCGCGCCATGGGATATCGCATCAGCGGGCTTGGCTCCTTGGACGCCATTCACCTGGCGACCGCTGATCCGTTTCGTGATGAGCTGGCGCAGTTCGTTACCTACGATCGGGAGTTTTCGGCAGCCGCGGCCGAACTTGGGTTTCCGGTGAGTGCGCCGTCCTGACACCCCGCGGCGCGCGAGGAGGGGTGGCAGAACTCCTGAATCAGTCCACCCAGGCTTGGCGGGCGGTGTCACTTCTTCTGCGCGGCATGACGCTTTGGATGACGGGCCAGCACGGCCCGGGTCAGGGCGGGCAGGGCCACCGCCGCGCGGCGCACCGGACCGACCGCCACCCGGCGGTGCAGCACCCGGTAGTCGGCCCGCTCGACCTCGTCCAGGATCCGGGAGTAGAGCGTCATCGCGGTGCGCACGCAGTCTCGGCTGGTCGGATCCAACAGCCGGATACCCGGCTCGGCGTTGCGGTACACCTCGCGGGTCCGGGCGATCTCGAACGCGAGCAACCGGCGGACCCTGCCGTCGACCACCCCGTGCGCCATCCGGGCCCGATCCACCCCGAACGCGTCCAGGTCCTCGGCCGGCAGGTACACCCGGCCGCGGCGCAGGTCCTCGCCCACGTCCCGGATGAAGTTCGACAGCTGGAACGCCACGCCCAGATCCGCCGCGTAGGGGGCGGCGACCTCCGGAGCGCACACAGACCCGAGGATGGGCAGCATCTCCAGGCCGATCACCGCGGCCGAGCCCCACATGTAACCCAGCAGGTCGGCGTAGCTGGCGTAGCCGGTGACGGTCAGATCCATCCGCATCGAGGCCAGGAAGTCCACGAAGTGCGAAACCGGGATGTCGAAGCGGCGCACCGTGTGGATCACGGCGCGCCGAATCGGGTGGGACGGGGCGTCCCCGGCCAACTCGCCCAGGAACCCGGTGCCCCACTCGGCCAGCCAGGAGGCCTTCTGCTCGCCGGTCAGGATGGAGTCCAGGTTGTCGACGATCTCATCGGCGTACCGGGCGAACCCGTACAGCGCGTGCACGTGCGGTCGCCTGGCCGGTGGCAAGAACATGGTGGCCAGGTAGTACGTCCGGCCGTGGCTGGCGTTGAGCAGCCGGCAGTCGCGGTAGGCGGCCCGGAGCCGGGGGTCGGTGATACCGGCGGCGTCCAGCTCGTACCGGCTCATCGCGTTTCCCCGCCGGGCCGGCGGGCGGCGGCTGTGGTGGACACGGCTACCGGTGCTCGGCGGTGGCGTTCAGCCGGGCCGGCCGCGGATCGCCCTCACGGTCCCGGGCGAGGGCGACGTGGGTGGCCACGGCCACCGCGAACCCGGTGGTCAGCATCGGCCAGGCCATGTTGAACAGGGTCGCGCCCTGCGGGGTGATCAGCAGTGACAGGAACACGCTCAACCCGGCGGCCACCATCCGGGCCCGCTCGGGCAGTGGCGTGGCCGCGGCCACCACCAGCGCCCAGAGCAGGTACCACGGCTGGACCACCGGCGAGAGCACCACCACCACGGCCAGCGCGACCGCCAGCAGGCGCACCGGCTGGCCGCGGAACGACCGGCCGCGGAACGACCCTGCCCAGATCGCCAGCACGGCCACGGCGCTGACCACCTTGCCGACGGTCCGGAACAGGTCGATCATCGCCTGACTGTCGCCGGCCAGGCCGAGCACGTGCCGCACCCCGTTCACCAGCATGGCCAGCCCGGTCGGCACCGACAGGACGTTGGCCACCGCGCCGGGCGTGTTCAGTTGCCGGATCCAGCCGATGCCCAGGCCGCTGGCCAGGGTCACCGCGGCGAACGTGCCCAGGCCGACCACGGCAACCCGGGCCGCGGCCCGCGACCGGGGATGCGGCCCGTCCAGCCGGCTCGCCCAGATCGGCACCGCGAACGCCACCGCGAGCGCTGCCGGGGCCTTGATCAGCACGGCCAGGGTGATCACCGCCACGCCCACGGCGAGTCGGGCCTCGGTGACCGCACTCACCACGATCCACAACCCGGCCATCACCAGCCCGAGCATCAGCGCGTCGTTGTGTCCGCCGGCCACGAAGTGCACCAGCAACAGCGGGTTGAGCACGGCCAGCCACAGCGCGGTCCTCGGGTCCGTGCCGAAGTGCGCGGCCAGCCTGGGCAGGAACCAGGCGATCAGCACCGTGCCGGCCACCGCCAGCATCCGCATGGCCAGCACGGTGAGCAGCACGTGGTGGCCGGTGACCCCGGCGACCAGCGAGCCCAGCACCAGCCACAGCGGGCCGTAGGGTGCCGGGGTGTCGACCCACATCCGCTGGACCTCGTCCAGGAACGGGCCGGGCACGGCCGCCGGGCCGTTGGAGTACGGGTCCAGTCCGAGGTGGGTGAGCTGGGCCTGCGCGGCGTAGCTGTACATGTCGCGGCTGAACAGCGGGGCGGCCACCAGCAGCGGCGCGGCCCACAGCAGCGCGGTGCGCAGCAGGTCGGCGGCCGAGGTGCCGTCGGCGCCGCGGCGCACCGCCCGGCCCAGGTACAGCCAGGCCAGGGCGAGCACGGCCAGCCC
>DASULA010000329.1:0-2381 GCA_036278435.1 Mycobacteriales bacterium
GGACCGTGGTGGGGGTGAACCGGTTCACCGACGGGGCGTCCGAGCGGTACGAGCCGCTGCGGGTGGATCCGGCCATCGAGGAGCGGCAGTGCGAGCGGCTGGCGCGGCTGCGGGCCGGGCGGGACGGTGCCGAGGTGAGCCGGCACCTGGACGCGCTGCGCAAGGCCGCCGCCGGCTCGGACAACGTGCTCCATCCGATGGCCGGCGCGCTGCGGGCTCGAGCCACCGTGGGTGAGGTGTGTCACGCGCTGCGCGACGTGTGGGGTACCTACCGCCCGCCCGACCTCTTCTGACTTGGTTCTGCTCCCGCGTGCCCGTTCCGGACCTTCGGTCGGGTTGCCTTCGGCATGGGTATCGGGTTGCCTCGGGCATGGCGTCCGGGTTGCCTCGGGCATGGCATCGGGTTGTCTTGGACGTGGCGGTCGGGTGGCCTTGGACGTGCGGGTCGGGTTGGCCCGAGGGCGTAGCTGGCCGGGTCGAGAGCGTCCGGTCACCACGGTTCTGGCGCCCGAACCTCCCACCCGGCATCCTTTGACCTGCTCCGGATGTGGAGCAGGTCAAGTCCTGGCTCGCATGTGGAGCAGGTCCTGGGCTGCGTCGAATGTGGAGCAGGTCAAGTCCTGCCTGGCATGTGGAGCAGGTCCGGGTGCCTTCGACATGGAGCAGGTCGGGCGTTGCTCCGAATGTGGCGCAGGTCAAAGGGGCCCGGGGGTTGGTTCGCCGAACCGTGGATGCGGTCGCTGTTCGACGAGGTGCTGGACCAACCGGTCCGCCGACCGCTGCCCACCGCTGCCAACAACTGCGGACCGCGCTGCCGACTGGGCCGCCGGTCGCACTGCCGACGGGCTCGCGGCGGATGGCGAACCGATGGACCCGAACAGGCCGGAACCAGCACCGGTCGGAGGTGCCCGTTGGGGGTGCCCGTCGGAGGTGCCCGGTCGCGGACCGAACAGTGCTCTGCCGATCTGCGCACCAACGCCCACCCGGCCCAAGGCGGCCGGCCGAGGCCGGAGTCGGTCAGATTCCGGTGTCCTGGCCGGGGCGGGGACCGACCGTGCGACACGGGCGGCGGCGCAGCTCGGCCACGTAGTCGTCCGGGGCGCCGGCCCGTTCGGCCGCGTCCGCGATGACCCCCAGGTAGCGGGCTGAGGGCAGTCCGCCCTCGTAGCCGTTGAGTACGTACACCCAGGCCAGGACCTGTCCCTCCAGGGTGTCCACCCGCAGCCGGATCTTCCGGTACAGCCCGGTGTCGCCACCCTCCCAGGTGTCCAGACGCGACTCGTCTGCCGGCATCACGTCGAACAGCGCCACGAACACCACACCCACCGGATCCTCAACCAGGGTGGCCAGCGCACCCTCCCAGCCCAGGTCCTCGGCGCCGAAGGTGAGTCGCCAGCCGGTGATCCAGCCGGTGCCGGCGATGGGTGAGTGCGGGGCCCGCTCCGACATCTGCGCCGGGTCCATGTTCGAGCCGTACGCAGCATAAAGAGCCATGCCGGGCAGCGTATGGCATGGGCCCAGGCCGGCCCGGCGAGGCGTGCGAGACAATGGTGGGGTAATCCGAACGGGGTGGCCCGACGGCAGCCGGGTCGAGGAGAGGGCAGTGTGGGCGCGACACGCATCGTGATCCTCGGTGGGGGGCCGGCCGGTTACGAGGCGGCCCTGGTCGCCGCGCAGCTCGGCGCCGCGGTGACCGTGGTCGAGCGGGACGGCCCGGGCGGGGCGTGCGTCCTCTACGACTGCGTGCCGTCGAAGACCTTCATCGCGACCAGCGAGACGATGGCCGCATTCCGCGGCGCCGCCTCGTTGGGCGTGCACGCCGGCGACCCGAAGGACGTGTCGGTGCACGCCCCGACCGTGCACGGCCGGGTCACCGCGTTGGCCCGGGCCCAGTCCGCCGACATCACCGACCGGCTGCGCGCCGACGGGGTGCGGGTGCTCGCCGGCACCGCCCGGCTGGCCGACGAACAGCCGGGCCGGGGTCCGTACCAGGTGTGGGTGATTCCGATCGACGGCGAACCCGAACTGCTCGCCGCCGAGGTCGTGCTGGTGGCCACCGGTGGCACGCCGCGCATCCTGCCCGACGCCCGACCGGACGGTGAGCGCATCCTCACCTGGCGGCAGGTGTACGACCTGACCGAGCTGCCCGACCACCTGGTGGTGGTCGGCTCGGGGGTGACCGGGGCGGAGTTCGCCAGTGCCTACACCGAGATGGGCGTGCCGGTCACCCTGGTGTCCAGCCGGGATCGGATGCTGCCGGGCGAGGACGCCGACGCGGCGGCGCTGCTGGAGCGGGTCTTCGTCTCCCGGGGCATGACCATCCTGAAGAAGGCCCGGGCCGGCTCGGTCCGGCGGACCGCCGACGGGGTGTTGGTGGAGAT
>DASULA010000330.1:0-19216 GCA_036278435.1 Mycobacteriales bacterium
TCCTGGCGAGTCATCCTGACCTGCACCAGGTGGTCAACCGTGTCGGATCGCACGGCGGGGACTCTCGCCCGGAAGACGGCGCGTGCGTACTGCTCTGTCTGAAGTAGACCGTGCACGACCAAGGTTTCGTAGACGAGTAGCCGTGTCGCGGATGCTTCGAAGCCGATGTAGGCGGCGTAGTTGTTCGACAGCGATGACCGGTACTGCGACCACCAGCCGCGTTGCCGGCCGCCCCGGGCGAGCGCCTCCATCTCGGTGCGCACGGCTTGGTCGGTGATCTGGTAGACGTCCATGAGCGCGCGCAGCTCGCCCAGCCGGATGCCCGACTCGCCGGTCTCGATCCGGCTCACCCAGGACTCGGATCGCTCCAGTTCCGCGCCGACCTTGCGGTTGGTCAGTTCAAGGCCGGTGCGGAACTGCCGGAGCAGGTAGCCGAGCCGCCGCCGTTGGACGGTAGGGCTGCTGCCGTTCATGTGCCCTCCAGGTTGTCACTAGATGATGCGCACAGAGTCTGCCTCACCAGACAACCTGGCTGCAAGAAGAAGCACTAAGGGACTTGCACGTGCGGATTCTTGGGTGTCTACTGACACTGATCCAAGCGGAGAGTCCACGGTTTCCGACCGTGGGTGATCGGAAGTGAGGCCCGAGATGTTCGATCACGTGCAGATGGGGTGGCTGGAGTCTGACGACTACCGGGCGGCGGTCGAGGTGGCCGGGGTGGTGGAGCTGGCCGACAGCGCCGAGCCGGCCGAGCCCGCCGACCCGGCCGGTGAGGCGCCGGCCGACGATGACCGGGCCGGTAGCGAGGCGGGGACGGCGGACAGGTGACCGCCACGGACTCCGCCGCACCCGACCTGGCCGGGTTGCTGGCCGGGGCGCCGCCGGAGGCATGGGGGCGGACGGTGCTGGCCGTGGCGGCGATGCACGAACCCGACGAGCACGGGCAGTGCCGGTACTGCCGCCCCGACCCGGCCGACCGCCCACGCTGGCGGTGGTGGAAGCGCCCGGCGGCCCGGCCCTGCCCGACCCGGCGGATGCTGCTGGCCGAAGCCGCCACCTTCCCGCCCGAGCCCCGCTGGACGCCGGCATGACCGGCCCGCACCCCACGCCGACGCCCTGGCCACGCCAGCCGGGACCGGTCGGACCCACCGACGCCCAGTACGTGGCCTACGCCCGGCAGGTCCTGGCCTGGCACTCACCGGTTCCGATCCCCGACGGGCGGGCGGCCAACTGGTGCACCTGCGGCACCGCCCTCGTCCTTTGCCCGTACCAGTCCGCGGCGACACGGTTTCTCGGGCACACCGGATAACCCACCGGCCGGCCGGCGTCGCGTGGAGGGGCGCGGCGCCGGCCTCCAAACCCGCCAACCCGGGCAGGGCAGCCACCGGCGAACGCGGCCCGGGGCGGCGGATCCACCAGCCCGACCCGCCCAGCGGGCAAGGGCACCCCGGCCGGGCGTCGCGCACCTCTGAGCGCGGCGCCCGGCCCACTCCGCGGCCATCCGCGCGGCCGGTCACGTTTCGGGATTGCCGGTTCTGCTTTACGCCGGTCGGTGTGGGATGAGACGATGTGCGGCTGGTCAACGGCGGATGACATCACCACATGATGCCGGCCAGCGCTGGCCGCGCCGCCGCCCGGTTCGGGGGAATCGGACGGCGGCACGGGCGGCCCGCACCGGACAGTGGGCCGTTTCGCGCCACACCTTTCCGGTACCGGCCGCCCCGGCGGGTCACGACAGGGGTGGGGGACGATGGAGAACCACAGAACGGATCGTGCTGCCCTGCACAGGAGCCTTTCCGGGCGGGTGTACCGATGAGCCCGAGGTTGGACTACACACCGGACCAGTGGGCCGCGATCGAAACCCTGGACGACCCGCTGCTGATCGTGGCCTGCGCCGGGTCGGGCAAGACCCAGGTCATCTCCCAGCGGGTGGTGGAGATCCTGCGTCGGCCTGACGTGACACCGGACAACGTGGTGGCGTTCACGTTCACCGACCGGGCCGCCGCCGAGCTGACCGACCGGATCACCACGCTGGTGACCGCCGAGTTCGGTCACGTGGTCGGGCTGGCCGAGATGTTCGTCGGCACCATGCACGGCTACGCGCTGGACGTGTTGCAGACGCACGTGCCGGAGATGTTCCGGTTCACCGTGCTGGACGAGATCGGCACCCGGCTGCTGATCGACCGCAACAGCGCGAAGAGTGGGCTGACCCGCACCGACGCGGTGGTCAAGGGCAGCCCGAGGCCGCTGCGCCGCTACACCGACTCCCGGCTGTACATGCAGGTGATGAACATCCTGCGCGAGGACGATGTGGACGCCGACCTGCTGCGGCCCGAGCTGGTCGACTCGCTGCACGCCTACCGGGAACTGCTGCACGAGCACAACTACCTCGACTACGCCGACCTGCTGCGGCTGGCCGCGGACATGCTCGCCCGGGCCCCCGACGATCCGATCGCCGGTGGGCTGGTTCGGCACGTGCGTGACCGGGTCCGGTACGTGGTGGTGGATGAGTACCAGGACACCAACCCGGTGCAGGAGCAGCTCGTTGCTGGGCTGTGTCGGTTCGGGGCGAACCTGTGCGTGGTGGGGGATGACGACCAGACCATCTACCAGTGGCGGGGTAGCGCGGTGCGCAACATCCTCAGCTTCGCCGGCCGGCACACCGGGGTGCGCACGGTCACTCTGGACGACAACTTCCGGTCCAGTCCGGGCATCGTGTCGCTGGGCCGGGCGATCGCCGAGCGCAACTCCGACGCCCGGCTGCCCAAGAAGATGGTCGCCGCAGGGCACCAGGACTACCAGGCCGGCGACCTGCTCGCGTTGTCCTTCGACGCCCCGGCCGCCGAGGCGTCCTGGATCTGCGACCGGATCGAGGCGTTACGCGGCCAGCAGTTCACCGACACCCCGACCTCGCACCCGCGTGGACTGTCCTGGTCGGACGCCGCCGTGCTGTTCCGCAGCGTGAGCCGGGACGCCGGCCCGCTGGTGGAGGAGATGCGGTCCCGGGGCATCCCGTACGTGATCAAGGGGCTGACCCGGCTGTTCGAGGCACCCGAGGTGCTGGCCTGCGTGACCTGCTTCCAGTACGTGCTGGGCGAGGCGGTGGCCGCCGATGTGGTGGATGCCTGGCTGGCCGCCGACCTGGGCCTGAGTCGGGCGGACCTGGACCGGGGCCTGAAGGTGCTGGACGAGGGCCGGCACTGGGAGCCCGGCGGGGGCTGGGCCCGGCACGCCATCCAGCGGCTGTACCTGGGTTTCCTGGCCGAGGTCGGGTTGCGCGAGGAACGGGTGTCCGGCGTGGACGGTGGTGCCCGCGGCGAGCTTGCGTTCTACAACCTGGGGAAGTTCAGCCGGGCCATCTCCGACTTCGAGCACATCAACTTCCGGACCGACCCGGGGCGCAAGTACGAGTCATTCGTCCGGTGGCTGGAATTCCAGGCACCGGGCTACTACGCCGAGAGCGACGCCGACGTGGGCTACGCCACCCCGGACGCGGTCACCATCGCCACCGTGCACCAGGCCAAGGGCATGCAGTGGCCGGCGGTGTTCGTCCCGGCCCTGCGCCGCAACCGGTTCCCCTCCAAGCGGGGCGGCGGGCTGAACGCCTTCCACGTGATCCCGGCCGAGGCGGTGCCCGACGCCGACCGGTACCGGGGCACCGAGGCCGACGAGGTCCGGCTGTTCTACGTGGCGGTCACCCGGGCGCAGAAGTACCTGGCGGTCAGCTACTCGCCCGGCGAGTCGTCGATGTACCGGACCCGGTCGCCGTTCTTCGACCTGGCCAGCACGGACACCCACGTGCTGACCCGCGAGCCGCCGCTGCCCGACGGCGTGCGGCTGGCGCCGCAGGCCCGCCACGAGGTGCCCGAGGTCAGGCTCAGCTTCAGCGAGCTGAAGTACCTGTTCGAGTGCCCGTACCAGTTCAAGCTGCGCTTCCTCTACGGGTTCGACGCGCCGATCGACGAGGCGCTGGGCTACGGCAAGTCTGTGCACGACGTGCTGGCCGAGATCCACAAGCGGGCCGTGGATGGCGACCTGGCCACCGACGCCGAGGTGGAACGGCTGGTGGAGCGGCACCTGAACACGCCGTTCGCCAACCCCACGCTCCGGGGCGACCTGCGCCGGGTGGCCGTGGACGCGGTCCGCCGCTACCTGGAGCAGAACCGGACGAACCTGACCAAGACCCGCTACGCCGAGCAGCGGGTCCAGGTGCATGCCGCGCCGGGCATCGTGGTGGACGGCCGGATCGACCTGATCCGCCGGCTGGACAGTGGCGAGGTGTCGATCGTGGACTTCAAGTCCACCGAGCGAGCCCAGGCCGAGGAGGTGACCCGCGACCAACTACACGTCTACGCGATCGGATACCAGGAGCTGACCGGCAGGCGGGCGAACGTGGTCGAGGTGGTCAACCTGGACCGCCGGTCGGGGAACATCCGCGAGGTGGTGGACGACGCGCTGATCAGCGAGATCCGCACCAGGGTGCACCGCGCCGGCGATGACCTGCGCGCCAACCACCTGCCCCGGCTGGAGTCCTGGTGCCCCACCTGCACCCGCTGCGACTTCACCGCGCTGTGCCGCGAGCCCCCACCCTGACACTGTCGGGGTATCCGGCAACGTAGGAGGTCTGGCCGAGGTCTGGCCAGGGTCTGGCCCGATGTTCCACGTTGTTCCGCGCCGGTTTTGGGCAATGCGCTGTCATATGAGACCTGATAACGCCTGCATGACCATTATCGGTATTGCTCCATCAGTCGCGGTTCGGTTGATCGCGTCCGTGCTGTAGTGGATGCTGGCGATGCCACCGCTGGGTGGTCCGGTATGCCTCTGGATATCGCCGCACCCGGGTCGTTGTCAGTCCAACGTCAACTGGCTGTCGACAACACCTGGGATCCCGGCGGCGCCGGGTATCGGGTATCCGGAGGATTCCATGTCATCGTCAACCCTGTTGTCACGTGCCCTTTCCCGCTTGGGTGTGATGTTGCTCGGCGTGGTCGCGGTCGGTCTGGTCGGGTTGCCCGCCGCGCACGCGGCCCCGGTCACGGTGAGCCTGACCCTGGCGCCGGGTCAGAGCGCGTCGATCGGCCGGCTGGTCAGCAACAGCAGCGTGACGCCGGTGTCGACGTGCGACAAGACGCTGTCGGTGAGCTTCGACCCGACCATGCTGGGCACCGTCACCGTGGCACCGGATGTTCCGGTGGGCTCGTACGCCTGCTCGGTGGACTTCCAGGTCGCCGGGCAACCCACCGGCCTGGTCGAACAGGTGTCGGTGGACGTCGTCACACCCAGCCTGTCCATCAACGACGTGGCGTTGCCGGAAGGCACCGCCGGGGTCTCGCCGCTCAACGTCTCCGGGGACGCGACCAGCCCGCCGACGACCCCGTTCACCTTCGTGGTGACGATGTCCGAGGCGTTGAGCGCCCCGCTCGCCGTGCCCGTGGCCACCGTGGACGGCACCGCCACCGGCGGGGGAGCGGCGTCAACGGGGCCGGCCACCGAACTGCCCGACTACACCGCGGTGAACACGGTGCTGACCTTCCCGCCGGGCACGACGAGCCAGAAGCTGACGGTCGAGGTCGCCCCGGACAGCGTCACCGAGCCGAACGAGACGTTCTTCGTCACCCTGTCGCCAGTGACCGGAACGGCGACCCTCCAACGGGACCTGGTGGGCCACGGCGTCATCCTCAACGACGACACCGGCCCGATCATCGCCCGCTAGTCGGGCTGACGGGGGGTCGCCCCCTTGCTCAGGTAGGGCTGTCCGCTGGTCGCCACGGCGATCAACGGGCTCCTGCCGTCGTCGTTCCCGTCGCCCGACGGTATGCCGTCCGGCCCACCGGGCCTGCCATGAACTACTGGGCGAACGCCGCTTCACCCGAAGTGGTCGCGCCAACCCGGATCGAGACGGCATCGGCGGCCGGCTCACTCCAGTAGGTCTCACGAGCGAGGAGCCCGGCCGCGTCGGCGGATGGCACCTTGCGCATCTCTCCGTACGGCTCCTGGCATTCGTAGAGGTTCACCCAGCCACGTCGCAGGAGATCTGACACGATTCGACGGGCACTTTCCCGAAGCTCTGGTTCTTGAGCCTCGGGCGTGATCGATCGAAGCTGCCACACCACTTCCCATAGCCCCGCGAAGTCTTCGATCGCAAGCCAAAGTATCGCGCGCGCTTCGGTCTCGATCATTCGCCCAACACCGGATTCCCATGTAGTGGGATCCGCTCGATGATCCCGTTACGGCTGATCTTAACGTATGGTCCGGAGTGCAGCGGGTCCGAGTGGCCTGGCCACCCATCCTCAATGCTGACTGATTCACCGGGGCGCTTCGGATTAAGGAAACGGACTCCACTTCCCTTCTTGAGTGGCTTCTCAATCCAGCCGTCTGGTATGAGATCACGGACTTCGTCGGGTGTGGCCCCGCGGAGACTCGCCGGATTGTCGAGGCTTCTGACGACGGCGGCCTCCAGCTTCCTCGCCGCCGCCGATTCGGCGTCCTTGCCGAGGCGGGGGAGGCGGGAGGCGAGTTTGGTGGTGACCTGGCTGAGTCGGGCGCCGAGGACAGGTCGCAGCCGGGCGGCGATCCGGCCGACGCGGCCCAGCACGCCGCTGACGGTCTCGGCCACGGTCCGGGCCGCGGCCACCAGGGTGCGGATGATCTCGGCGATCTTCGCGGCAGTGACCGCGATCCGGCCGGCCTCGACCGCCTGGGCGCCAACGTCGGCAGATCCGAAGGTGATGGCGCCCAGGATCGCGCCGCCGGCCTCGATGCCGACGGTCCACTCCAGCAGGCTGACCAGCTCGTGTTCGATGTCGTGGTGGGCCTGGTCGATGTGCCCGGCGAGCTGGGTGCAGGCGCTGGCCAGCGCCCGGCACTCGTCGGCCGCGGCCGAGATGTGGTCGCCCATGGACGAGCAGACCGTGACCGCGTCGTTGACCTCGGGAGAGCGCTGCGCCCGGATCGCCTCCAGCGCCTCCGGGACGAACGAGGCCACCGCGTCCAGCGCGGAGGCGGCCCGCCCCCAGGCGGTCGCCGCCTTGCGCAGCTTCTCCGGGTCCCCGTCCGGCCAGACGTAGCCGACGGCGTGCTGCACGATGCCCCAGCCGTGCGGCGCAGACCCGGAACCTCCGGCGGCCAGCGGCACGTCGTGGCCGGGGATGCACACCATGTTGTTGTTGGTCGGTACCACATAGGACGTGCGGTCCGGGGGAGTCGGCACGCCGCGGGTCGGGTCGGACGCCGACTCGGCCATGCCGTGGTTGAAACCGGTCTGCTCCAGCAACGCGGCGATCTGGGTGCAGGCATTCGCCAGGTCAGTGATCATCCCGACCGTGGCCGCCGCCGCCGGGTCGTACTGTGCCGCCCACGCGGTGCCGCCCGGATCGGAACCGGCCATGGCCGCGCAGCCCTGTAACCCCCCGGTCAGCGCGCTCCACGCCCTGCTCAGCCCGCCGGCCATGTCCTGCCCGAACACCGCGCTGGCCGCCGAGTACTGCTCCGGCTCGACGTCGATCGGTGGGATCACAGATCCCACATCCGGGTGTTCGCCGCAACCGCACTGCTGTAGTTGCTGTGCGCGGTCTCGGCGATACCACGCATCGTCACCAGCGCCTGGTGCATCTCGGTGGCGCCCTGCCGCCAGCGCCGGTGCGCGGCGCGGTGCGCCTTGGCGGCCTGCCCGGTCCATCCGTCGTGCAGTCTGGTCACCCGGCTGTCGACGTCCTCCAGCGCGCTGTTCAGGTCGGCCTCGAACTGGGCCATCTGCTCCACCACGTCGCGCAGCCGCGCCAGGTCGACGGTGTGCCGCGTCACAGCGCGGTCTCCGTCCGCGCGGCGCTGTCCGTGGTGGATTCCTCGGCTTCGGAGTAGTTCCGTCCAGTCAGCCCGAGCAGTTCGGCCATCGTAGACAGTGCGGACAGCACGTCGTTGGCGCCGCGTTCCCACTCCCGCCAACCCTGGGCGAACCCCCGGGCCGCCTGGCCGGACCAGCCGTCCGACAGCAGCCCGTCGACCTCGCCGCGCAGGTTCGTGGCCTGGCCGCGAACCTCCTCCGCCACATGATCGAGAAGCGCTCCTGCCGCCTGTAACTCGGCAGGGCTCGCCTCAAACCCATTCACCCCAGCGCCCTCCTCCGTGAATACACCAAAGGATAGGCACTGCCCGGGAACTGTGCGTCGAGCATTCCGCACGGGCGCCCGCCGGCCGGTTCGGCGTCTGGCCGCGCAGCGGGTTAGCCTCGTCCGGTGAATGATCACGGGTTCGAGACGTTGGCGATCCACGCCGGGCAGGAGGCCGACCCGGGTACCGGGGCGGTCGTGGTGCCGATCTACCAGACCTCGACGTACAGGCAGGACGGGGTCGGCGGGTTGCGCGGCGGGTACGAGTACAGCCGCACCGCCAACCCGACCCGCACCGCGCTGGAGACCTGCCTGGCCGCGTTGGAGTCCGGCCGGGACGGCGACGCGCACGGACTGGCGTTCGCCTCGGGCATGGCCGCCGAGGACTGCCTGCTGCGCACCGTGTGCGAACCCGGCGACCACGTGATCATCCCGGACGACGCCTACGGCGGCACGTTCCGGCTGCACGCCAAGGTGCTGGCCCGTTGGGGTGTGGAGCACACCCCGGTGCCGATCGGCGACCCGGGCGCGGTGCGCGCCGCGCTGCGCCCGCGCACCCGGCTGGTGTGGTGTGAGACCCCGACCAACCCGCTGCTGGGCATCGCCGACATCGACGCGCTGGCCAGCGTCGCGCACGACGCCGGCGCGCTGCTGGTGGTGGACAACACGTTCGCCTCGCCGTACCTGCAACAGCCCCTGGCGCATGGCGCCGACGTGGTGGTGCACTCCACCACCAAGTATCTCGGCGGGCACTCCGACGTGGTCGGCGGGGCACTGGTCACCCCGGACGCCGGGCTGGCCGAGCGGCTGGCGTTCCACCAGAACTCGATGGGCGCGGTGCCCGGACCGTTCGACTCGTGGCTGGTGCTGCGCGGGGCCAAGACCCTGGGTGTGCGGATGGACCGGCACTGCGCCAACGCCGAGCGGGTGGTGGGCATGCTGCTGGACCACCGGGCGGTGGACCGGGTGTACTACCCGGGCCTGCCCGAACACCCCGGCCACGACGTGGCGGTCAAGCAGATGCGCGGATTCGGCGGGATGGTGTCGTTCACCCTGCACGGCGGTGAGCCGGCCGCGCTGCGAGTCTGCCAGCGGGCCCGGGTGTTCACCCTGGGGGAGTCGCTGGGCGGGGTGGAGTCCCTGATCGAACACCCCGGCCGGATGACGCACGCGTCGGCGGCCGGTTCCGCGCTGGAGGTGCCGGCCAACCTGGTGCGGTTGTCGGTGGGTATCGAGTCGGTCGGCGACCTGCTCGCCGACCTGGCCCAGGCCCTGGAACAGCCGGAGTAGCTCGCCGGCCGGTCCCCGGGTGGACACGGCCCGGGGCGGGTCAGCCCTGCCCGGCGGCCGACATCGGCTGGGTGGGCACCGTCGGCGCGGCCGGTACCAGGTCGGCGCGGTCCAGGCAGCCGGTCACCACCGGCGGGGGGCTGGCCGGGCCGGAGTGACCGGAGGCGGACATCCACCGGCCGGCCGCGTCCAGCGGCAGCGCGAACGGGTGCACGGCGACCAGCGCGCGGTCGGCCGAACACGACGCCGGGGCATGTTGACCGATTGGCCAGACCACCGTGGCGGTCACGCCGAAGGCGGCGGTGAGCACGGCCCCGGCCGCGACCAGCGCGTTGCGCACGGTGCGGAACCGGGCCGCCCGCGCCACCGTCTGGACCGGGTTCGGGTATGCCCTGGATGCCATGCCGTTGATTCTCGCTTCGCCGAGCGTGGATATCCAACCTACCCACGGTTACGGCCCCGCGGTCTGGCCGGTTCACCGGCGGCGGGTGTCGTCCACCACAGTTGGGTCAGGGCCGGTAGACCATCAGCACAACCAGCGCCAGGTACAGCAGGCTGACCACGCCGGAGGATGCGGCCACCCGGCCGGTTAGGCCGGCGCTGGACTGCCCGGCCTCGACCAGTGCGACCGCGCTTCTCAGGGCCGGCCGCAGCACCCCGATCACCAACCCGAACGCCAGCACGAACAGGATCAGCGAGGCGATCACCCAACCCTCGCCGAACGCGACATGCACGCCCCGATCCTTGCCCTGCACCAGCGACAGCCCAAACACCAGGACCGCCAGTGACGCCCACCCGTAGATCGTCACCAGCCGGGTGGTGGCGCGCAAACCGCCGGCGTCGCCAGCCCTGGTGACCCGGATTCCCTGGATGCCGGCGGCGGCCAGCGGGCCGATCAGGAACACCGCCGAGATGAGGTGCAGCGTAAGCAGGATCTTCACCATCCGGGCAGCCTAGCGCCCGCCGGCCCACCCCGCCGCAGCCGTGGTCGGTAGCCTCCACCAGCTCTGGCACCCTGAGGTTTTCTTGCGAAAACCTCAGGTGTAACCGCTTACTGGCTGAGGTTTTCTTGCGAAAACCTCACGTCCGGGGGCGGAGGATGTCGGTGGAGGCGGATGCGCGGGTCAGTAGGTCGGCGATCTGGTGCCGGGGCAGGTCGGCCAGGCGCCGGGCCAGCCGTTCGGCCGGTCCGCCGTGGCGTTGCACAACCCGGTGGGCCTCGTCGGTGCCCAGCACCTGGTCGGCGTGCCGGCGGGAGAGGGCGACCAGCCCGTCCCGCCACGCGGTGTCAACCGAGCCGCCGGATCGGTCCAACAGGTACCGGCGCAGCCGCGCGGCCGGGTCCAGCCCACCCGGATCCACCCGGGTCGCCTCGACGATCGCGTGCCGAGAGGTGGGGTGGCTGCGGACGAACCGGAGCCGGTACCTGCCCGCCAGCAGGCCGGTCAGTGCCCGCTGGCGCTCCTGGCTGCCGATGTCGGGGTGGGTGTTGCGGACCAGCAGGGCCAGTCGGGGCGCGTTCACCGCCAGCAGCGCGCGCAGCAGCCACGGGCCCGGGTCGTCGGCCAGGTTGACCGCCACCGCCCCGTCCCGGCGGGCCACCGCCGCGGGCAGGCCCCCGGTCAGCAGCCCGGCCAGCGCGAGCCGCGCGCCGTCGTCGCCGTCCGGCCAACCCGCACCGCCCAGCGCCGCCAGCGGCACCGCACCGCCGCCGGTCGCGGCGGCCACCACCGCGTCGGCGACGGTCCGGTCCAGCGTCGGTCCGGGCGCCTCGGCCGCCTGCGGGCCACGGGTGTAGATGTGCGGACCGCCCCGGTCCGGCCGGTCCAGCACCGTCCAGGTGCGACTCGTCGGCCGGCACACGTACAGGTCGCTGCGGCTGCCGATGGCCTGCGCCCCGGTGTAGTGGTTGAACTCCGGCAGGATCGCCTCGTACACCAGGCCGAGGTCGGTCAGCGCCCGCTGCACCTTCAGCCCGAGCGTCGGAACCTGTTCGCCGTATCCGTAGGCGATGCCGATACTGCCGAATGCCCGGTTCCGCAGCCCCTGTGCGGCCCGGCGGGCGAACAGGGCGACTCCGTCAGGGGTGTACGGCGGATCGGTGAACGCGACGTCCGCCCACCCCGTCAGGTCCGGCGGCAGGCCGAACCGCAGGTCCGCGTAGTACAGGCTGATCCGCAGGCCCAGCCGCTGTGCCTGAGAGTCCACATAGGAGAGAAGCTCCTCGTCCAGGTCGACCACCGCGGCCTCGACCTGCGGACTGAGCAGGCAGCCGGCCAACGCGGTGAGGTCGTGGTCGCCCACACACAGCAGCCGAAGGCCGGGTGTGTGGTGGGAGTCGGCCAGCCAGCGGGCCCGCCGGAGCACGGTGTCCACTGTGGCCGCCACGTGGTCGAGGGTGTGCCGCGGCCGGGGCGCACCGCCGACCAGGCGCTCGACCTCTCGCCGGACCGCCGCCGGCAGGTCGCCCGTGCGCGCCGGTTCGCCCCGCCCGGCCGACCCGGGGGCGAACCGGGCCCGGTACGCCCCGGCGCGTTCCGGCCGGATGCGAAACCGCCCGCCGGACTGCTCGACGTCACTGCCGGCCGCGGCCAGGAGTTCCTCGACCGTGCGTCTCGACACCCCGGTCGTCCCGACGATCTCGGCGAACGTCCAGTCCCGCTCGGCGAGCAGCCCGATCAGCTCGTGTACCCGGCGCCGGCGCGGCCCGAACCGCCCGGCCCACTCGGCAACCCGCTCCGCGCCGTCCGCCGGCGGCTCACCCGACCCGGTCCCGTCCATACCTCACCGCGCCCTGAGCATGACGGCCAGCACGTCCGGCGCGGTGAACCTGCGGCGGTGGGTGCCGTCATGCTGGCGTAGCACGCCGGCTTCCACCAGTCGGCCAACCAGCTTGTTCGCTGCCTGGTAGGTCACGCCGAGGTGCCGCTCGGCCTGGCGGATGGTGAAGATCGGCTGCTGTAGGCAGAAGTCGATCAGCCGGATCGCGGAGTCCGCGCGGTGCCCGGCGGCCCGCACCCTGGCCTTCAGGTCCTCCTGCACGGCGAGCAGGTCCACCAACTGCTGCTCGGTCCCGGCTGCCGAGGCATCCAGCCCCTCGGCGAAGAACCGGATCCAGGAGTCCCAGTCGCCGGTCGCGCTCACCGCCAGCAGGCGGTCGTAGTAGTCGGCCCGGCGGGCCTCGAACCACGGCGAGATGGTCAGCGTGGGCTCAGTCAACAAGCCCGCGTACAACAGGTGCAGCACCACCAGCAGCCGGCCGATCCGACCGTTGCCATCGGTGAACGGGTGCAGTGTCTCGAACTGGTAGTGCGCCATGCCGGCGGCGACCACCGGGTCTACCAGGTCACCGTGGTCCGAGCCGATCCACCCGATTAGGTCTCGCACCTGGTGCTCCAGGTCCGGCCCGGGTGGACGCGGAACGAACCGGGCGTGTTGGACTCGGATCCCGGCGTGGGCACCGATCACCACCTGGATGTCGCGCAGCCGCCCGGCGTGCCGGGCGTCGGCCATGACGCCACGCATCAGCCTGCCGTGCAGGTCGGCGAGCAGGCCGGCGGTCAGCGGCCGGCCGTCGGCGTGCCAGCCGAACGCGTACTCGGCGGCCCAGACGTAGTTGAGCACCTCACGCAGTGCGTCGTCGGGCGGTTCTTCACCATCATCGGCGGCGAGCACCGCGGGGAGCGGCGCGTAGGTACCCTCCAACGCCGACGTACTCTGCGCCTCGGCTCGCAGGCTCGGGCGACGCAGCAGACCCGGGTTGGGAAGCCGCCGGGCCGAGCTGTCCAGGGACGCGATCGCCGCCCGGGCGTTGGCCACCGCGTTGAACGTGCCGACGGTCAGCTCGGGCGTCCGCGGTGGCAGTGGGTGCGGCACGAACGCGACGTGTTCCCACTCGCCGAAGCGCGCATCGTGACCATGTATGGGCGTGAGTGAACCTGTGGGGCTGTTCAGGAACATTTCTCGCCGCATGATGAAACTGTACACGTGTTTAAGTTGTACTTCAGAGCCGACTCGGGCCTTGGATGTAACCAAGGGCTCACAGCGGCATGGTTGGTCAGCGGTTGGTGGGGGCGCGGCGACCGCGGCGGGCACGCAGGTAGTCCCGCACCACGAACTCGCCCAGCCGGTCGGCCGACGGGGAGAACACCCGGCCGCCGTTGCGCCGGGCGATCTCATCGACGAACCGGACCAGGCCCGGCTCGTCGCCGAGCATGAACACGTTGATGGTGGCGCCGCGCCGGGTGCACCGGTCCACCTCGGCCACGGTCAGCGCCACCGTCTCGGGCAGCGGCGGCCAGGCGAAGTCGGCCATACCGTCGGGAGTCAGGTGCGCGGTCGGCTCGCCGTCGGTGATCACCATGATCACCGGCTCGGCGTCGGGGTGGCGGGCCAGGTGCCGCTGGGCGACGATCAGGCCGTGTTGCAGGTTAGTGCCCTGCACCATGTCCCAGGAGAGCCCGGCCAGCCCGGACGCGGACAGCACCCGGGCGTAGTTGGAGAACCCGACGATCTCGATCGCGTCCTGCGGGAACCGGGTGGTGACCAGGCTGTGCAGGGCCAGCGCGGTCTGCTTGGCCGCGCCCCAGGTGCCGCGCAACTCCATCGAGTACGACAGGTCCACCAGCAGGGCGACCGCCGCGCTGGTCCGCCGCTCGGTCTCGGCGACCTCGAAGTCCTCCACCGACAACCGCAGCGAGCCCCGGCCGGTGCCGGTGTCGGTGCTGGTGGACCGGCCGCGCAGCACCGCGTTGCGCACCGTGCGGACCACGTCCAACGGCTGCTCGTCGCCGTACTCCCACGGCCGGCTGGTGCCCACCAGGTCACCCGCCGCGCCCGCGTCGGCCACGTCGTGGCCGCCCCGCCCGCGGGAGTCCAGGTGCGCGAACACCCGGCGCAGCGCGGTGGCACCCAGCCGGCGCACGGCCCGCGGGGTCAGCTCCAGTCGGCCGTTGTCCCGGGTCAGATAGCCCTGCCGCTCCAGTTCCCGCTCGATCCGGCGCAGCGCGGCCAGGTCGTCCACGGCCCGGCGGCCCAGCGCCCGCTCGACCAGTTCGGGGTCGATGTCATCCAGGGTGGCGCCCGGGTAGTCCTGGTCGAGCATGGCGTCCAACTCGTCCAGGTCGGCGACCTCCTCCAGCGCGGTGGTGGCGTCGCCCAGGCCGAGTGGCCGGTCGCCACTCATCCGTTCCCGGCCGCGCCAGCGCAGGTCCGGCCGGGCGTCGCGCAGTTGCCGGCCCAACCGGTCCAGTTCGCTGGCCAGGCCCAGGTCCGACAGCACCGAGGACATCAGGTTGGACAGTTCCTGGCGCTGCTCGGGCGACAGCGAGTCGAGCAGCCGCTGCTGGGCGGCGGCCCGGCGGGCCAGAGAGTCGACCAGTTCATCCAGATTTGCTGGGTTGTCGGGGAAGAAGTCGCCGTACTTGTTCATGAACTCGTCGAACTGCTGCTGGGTGTGTTCGCCCCGGGCGTCGGCGGCGAGCATCTCGTTCAGGTCGGCGAGCATGTCCCGCACCCGGGCCAGATCCTGTGGCCCGGCGTTCTCCAGCGCCTGCTTCATGCCCCGGAACTGGGAGTCGAGTACCTCCCGGCGGAGCAGGTCCTGGATCTGTTCGTAGGCGGCCCGGGCCTCCGGCGAGCGCCACTGGTAGTCGGCCAGTTGGCGGACCGCGCGGGCCGGGTCGGCCGGCAGCGCGTCCAGCTCCGACTCGGCCAGCCGGGCCGCGTCGGACGGATCCGGGAACAGCTCCCGGCGCTCGGCCTCCACCGCCTGGGCCAGCAATTCCCGGACCCGTTCCAGGGTGCCGTCCAGCCGGCCGGCCCGGCGGGCCGCCCGCTGCTGCTGGCGGACCCGGCGGCGCAGTTCGTCCAGGCCGCGCAACCCGTCGGTGCCGCGCCGCAGCAGCCGGCGCAGCGCGTCGGCCGGGCTGGACCCGGCCAGCACGTCGTCGCCGACCACGTCCAGCGCCTCGGCCACGTCGAACGGCGGCTCCAACGGGTCCGGCCCGCCCTGCCACGCGCCGTAGCGCCACCCAGGACGTGGCATGTCAGCCTCCGTACAGCGTGCGTCCGGGACCGAAGTCCTCCTTGGACAGCCGGCGGTTGAGGTAGAGGCCCTCCAGGGCGAACTCCACCGCCGCCGCGGCCAGCCCCGGGTCCTCGGCACCCTCGTCGATCTCCAGCCGGCCGAGCAGCCCGGCCAGCCCGCCGAACGGGCCGACCTGGCGGAGCAGTTCGCTGCCCGATACCAGGTCCCCGGTCTCCACCGTGGTGCCACCGTCGAACCGCTCCCGCAGCGGGGCCAGGTCCAGCCCGGCCAGCCGGGCCCGGAACGTCTCCGCGGTGGCCCGGCGCAGCAGGTGGTACAGAATCTCCTCCTCGCGGCCGGCGTCGGAGTCCTCGAACTCCACCTTCCCCCGGCTGGCCGGCACCACCGCGGCCAGGTCACACACCCGGGCCACCGCCGTCACCTCGCCGGCCAGCGCGGCCCGGCGCACCGCCGAGGCGGCCAGCGTCTCCACCGCGGCGATGGCGAACCGGGCGCTCACCCCGGAACGCTGGTCGACCTGCGGGGCCTCGCGCACCGCGCGGGCGAACCGGGCCACGATCTCGACCAGGTGGTCGGGCACCACCGGCGCCGGGTGGGCACCGTCAATGTCCCAGACGACGGCCGCCTCCTGGCGCACCAGGGCAAGCTCGTCGGCCAGTTCGATCGGGTAGTGGGTGCGCACCTCGGCGCCGAACCGGTCCTTCAGCGGGGTGATGATCCGACCCCGGTTGGTGTAGTCCTCCGGGTTGGCGCTGGCCACCAGCAGCAGGTCCAGCGGCAGCCGCAACTGGTAGCCGCGCACCTGGATGTCTCGCTCCTCCAGCACGTTGAGCAGGGCGACCTGGATCCGCTCGGCCAGGTCGGGCAGCTCGTTCACGCTGAAGATGCCGCGGTTGGAGCGCGGCACCAGCCCGTAGTGCACGGTCTCCGGGTCACCCAGGGTGCGACCCTCGGCCACCTTGATCGGGTCGATGTCACCGATCAGGTCACCCACGCTGGTGTCCGGGGTGGCCAGCTTCTCGCCGTACCGGCCGTCGCGGTGCAGCCAGCTCACCGGGGTCGCCTCGCCGCACTCGGCGACCAGCGCCTGGCAGCGCCGGCAGGCCGGGGCGTAGGGGTGGTCGTTGATCTCGCAGCCGGCCACCGTCGGGGTCCACTCGTCCAGCAGGCCCAACAGGGTGCGGATCAGCCGGGTCTTGCCCTGCCCCCGCTCACCGAGCAGCACCAGGTCGTGGCCGGCCAGCAGGGCCCGCTCGACCTCGGGTACGACGGTGTGGTCGAACCCGACAATGCCCGGCAGCGACGGCTGGCCCGCGGCCAGCCGGGCGATCAGGTTCTCGCGAACCTCGGACTTGACCGAGCGGTAGATGTGCCCGGAGTCACGCAGGACACCGAGGGTGCTGAAAGCGGGCGCCAATGAGTTCACGTAACCGACCGTACGTCCTGTTCGGCACTGGCCGCACCCCGTCGGCGTTCGCCGGTCGCGGTGTCAACCCGGTGTGCTTGGCAGAATGCGGGCATGTGCCCGCCCGTCTCGCCGCCGCCAGGCCCGGCCCTGGACCCGGAGACCACCGTGCTGGCGGTGGACGTGGGCGGCACCAAGCTCGCCGCCGGCCTGGTGGACGACTCCGGCCGGCTGCTGCACGCCGAACGGGCGCCCACCCCGACTGGCGGGGATGGCGAGGTGATCTGGCGGGAACTGTCCGGGCTGTGTGACCGGGTGGCCGCCCATGCCGACGGTGCCGCCCATGCCGGCGGTGTGGGCGGTGCTGGACTTGCCGGAGTCGGGGTGGGGTGCGGGGGGCCGATGCGGTGGCCGTCCGGCGAGGTGTCCCCGCTGAACATCGCCGGCTGGCACGGCTTCCCACTGCGCGCACGGCTGGCCGAGCGGTTCGCCGGGCTGCCGGTGCGGATCCACAACGACGCGGTCTGCGTCACCATCGCCGAGCACTGGCTGGGCGCCGCCCGCCGGTGCGCCAACGTGCTGGGCATGGTGGTGTCCACCGGCGTCGGCGGCGGGCTGGTGCTGGGCGGCCGGCTGGTGGACGGCGGCACCGGCAACGCCGGGCACGTCGGGCACATCATCGTCGAACCCGGCGGGCCGCCCTGTGGCTGCGGCGGTCGCGGCTGCGTCGAGGCGGTCGGCTCAGGTACCGCGGTGGCCGGATGGGCACTGGCCAACGGCTGGCGCCCGCCGGCCGGCACCGCCGTGCCGACCGCCCGGGAGGTGGCCGGCGCGGCCCGGGCCGGTGACCCGGTGGCCCGCGCGGCGTTCGAGCGCGCCGGCGAACTGGTCGGGATGGGGATCGCCTCGGCGGTGGCCCTGCTGGATCTGGACCTGGTGGTCGTCGGGGGCGGGCTGGCCCAGACCGGCCCGCTGCTGTTCGAACCGCTGCGGCGCGGGTTCCGGCGGCACGCCCGGGTGGACTTCGCCGCGCGCACCCGCATCCTGCCGGCCGCCCTGGGTGTCGGGGCGGGCCTGGTCGGCGCCGCCGCCCTCATCTGGCACCCGGACCGCTACTGGTCAGCGGACCGGGCCGGGTAGGCGGCCTGGCCGGGGTCAGCAGGCGTTGGGGATCCGCAGAGTGACAGACGAGGTCTGCCCGCCCCGCACGTCGACCCGGCGGGCGACCCCGCAGATGCCCTCGATGATCCGGTAGGAGCCGACCGGCAGGGTGAGCCGGAACGCTCCCCGCGGGCGGCTGGTGGCGCCCGGCGAGCCGACCAGCGGCGTCACGTGCCTCGATCGGGTCGCTGTTCACCAGCACGTGGCTGGGCGTCCCGCCGCCGACGCTGCCGCTGCGCGGGTCGATTCCCGGCGGCCTCACGAACCCGTCCGGCGACCGTGCCGATCGGCTTGTTTGGCCGGCTGGCGGGCGCGGCGGATGCAGGAGCCGCAGCCGAGTGGGTCGCCCGCGCCGGGGATGGCGGTGTGTCCGGCCCATTGCCCGGGTCGGCCGTGCACCCGGCCACGAGTCCGCCGCCGGCGAACGTCGCGACCGTGAATGCGGCGTGGTGAGATGCTCGCATGCCGGCCAGGATCCCATGCGTCAGCCGTGGTGGCGGTGGAACCGTGTGCTGTTCTGCATCTGATGCCACCTATGGCGGGATTGACGTTGGTCAGCGGAATTGTCAGCCAGGATGCAGGATCGTAAGCGACATTCCGTGGGTTCTTAGATCCCCTGGGAGTTTCGTGGCGGCGCATTCTGGTCTGTGGCCTTGGGGCGTCACTCGGTTGGGTCGCAGGCGCGGGCTTTGACGAAGAATCAGGGCCTCCGAAGCATCCTCGCTTGGAGTGCTGAACAAGGGACCGGTAACCATCAGCGCTCGGGCACGGAGTGAGCCGGGGGTGGGTGTGGAACCATCGGAACTCGGGCAGCCAGCCGAGGGCGCGGTATCGCCCACGATGTCGGGCACGGCGGGCAACGTGATGCAGGCGCGGAATGTGCACGGGGGAATCCACGTCCATGCCCCAGCCCGGCGTGCACGGCCGGTGCGGTGGCAGTTGCCCGCGGACACCGCCCTGTTCACCGGCCGGGACGGCGAACTCGACCGGCTGCTTGCCCTGGTCGAGCACGCCGGGTCCGGGGGCTCTCCGGGCACGGTGGTGATCTCCGCGATCGACGGCATGGGCGGGATCGGCAAGACCGCGCTCGCCATCCGCGCCGCGCACCGCCTGGCCACGCGCTACCCCGACGGGCAGTTGTTCATCGACCTGCACGGCTTCACCCAGGGAACCGCCCCCCGCAGCCCCGGCGACGCCTTGGCC
>DASULA010000331.1:0-3536 GCA_036278435.1 Mycobacteriales bacterium
CTGTCCGGGGAACCCGTTCTCGGCCCGTTCGGGTCCCGACGTCTGGGGGAGGCATCCGACGTGACCGTGGTGCACACCGTGCGCGGGCCGGTCGACACCGGTGAGCTGGGCGCCACGCTGATGCACGAGCACCTGTTCGTACTCACCGCCGAGGTCCAGCAGAACTATCCGGGCGGCTGGGACGAGCCGGCCAGGGTCGCCGACGCGGTGGCCAAGCTGACCGCGCTGCGCGAGACCGGCGTGCGGACCATCGTGGACCCGACCGTGGTCGGGCTGGGCCGCGACGTCCGGCGCGTCCGGCGGGTGTGCGAGCGGGTGGACCTCAACGTGGTGGTCGCCACCGGCGTGTACACCTACACCGATGTCCCGTTCTACTTCCGGTTCCGCGGCCCGGGAGTGTCCCCGGACCTGCCCGAACCCATGGTCGACATGTTCGTCGGCGACATCACCGAGGGCATCGCCGGCACCGGGGTGCGGGCCGGCATGCTCAAGTGCGCCATCGACGAACCGGGCATGACCCCCGGCGTGGAGCGGGTGATGCGCGCGGTGGCCAGGGCGCACCGGATCACCGGCGTGCCGATCACCGTGCACACCCACCCGGCCTCACGCACCGGCCTGTTGGTGCGCCGGCTGCTGGACTCCGAGGGGGTCGATCCGGCCCGGGTGGTGCTCGGGCACAGCGGCGACAGCACCGACGCCGACCACCTGTGCGAACTGGCCGACGCCGGGTTCCTGCTTGGCATGGACCGGTTCGGCCTGGAAGTGGAACTGACGTTCGCCGACCGGGTCGGCATCGTGGCCGAGATGGTCCGGCGGGGCTATGCCGAGCACCTGGTGCTGTCCCACGACGCGGCCTGCCACGTCGACTGGGCCGACCCGGCCCTGCTGGCCGGGCTGCCGAACTGGCACTACCTGCACCTGCACAACGACGTGCTGCCGGAGCTGCGCGCCCGGGGCGTCACCGAGGAGCAGATCGACCAGATGCTGGTGGGTAACCCCCGCCGCTACTTCGAGGCAACCGGGGCGTACTGATGGCGCCGATCCAGCCGTTCGACACCACCGGCGTCGCCCGGGACGGACACGGCGTCAAGCACTACACCGACCTGCCCGCCTCGGTGCTCGCCCTGCTGCGGGCCAGCGTGGACCGTGACCCGGCCGGCGAGGCCGTGGTGGAACTGGACGGTCCCCGGCTGACCTACCGGCAGGTGTGGGACCGCTCCGCCCGGGTCGGCGGCGGACTGCGGGCGGCGGGCGTGCACGGCGGCGACCGGGTGGCCATCCGGTACGGCAACGGCGTGGACTGGGTGCTGGCGTTCCTCGGCGTGCTGATGGCCGGCGGCGTGGCGGTGCCGGTGAACACCCGGTTCACCGAACCGGAGGTCGAGTACGTGGTGGGTGACTCCGGTGCGGTGTTGGTGCTCGGCCCGGACGGCCCGCTGCCAGACGGCCCGCCGGCGGTGGTCACCGAGCCGGACCGGGCGGACTTGGCGGACTTGGCGGCGATCTTCTACACCTCGGGGACCACCGGGTTTCCCAAGGGCGCGATGACCACCCAGGAGAACTTCTGCGCCAACGCCGAGAACGCGCTGCGGGTCGGCGACATCCCCACCGACCCGAGCCTGCGCAACCTGGTGTCGGTGCCGCTGTTCCACGTCACCGGGTGCAACAGCCAACTGCTGCCCACGCTGCTGGCCGGCGGCACCACCGTGATCATGCCCAGCTTCGACGTGCAGCGGTTCCTGCGGGCGATCTCCGACGAGCGGATCCGGGTGGTCACCAGTGTGCCGGCGATCTTCTGGCACGCGCTGAACCAGCCGAACCTGGCCGAGTTCGACCTGACCGGGGTGGGCTGGGCGACCTACGGCGGCGCGCCCATCGCCCCGTCGCTGGTGCAGCGGATCGTCGAGGGATTCCCCAACGCCCGGGTCGGCAACGGGTTCGGGCTCACCGAGACCGCGTCGATCTCCACTTTCCTGCCGCACGAGTACGCCGGCAGCCACGCCGACTCGGTGGGGTTCGCCGCACCCACGGTGGACCTGGCGGTGCACCCGCACCCGGCCGCCGACCCGGACAGCGGCGTGGGTGAGCTGCTGGTGCGGGGCAGCAACGTGGTGCCCGGTTACTGGCACAAGCCCGAGGCCACCGCCGAGACCTTCGTCGACGGCTGGCTGCACACCGGAGACCTGGCCCGGGTGGACGACCAGGGCTTCACCTACATCGTGGACCGGGCCAAGGACATGATCAATCGGGGTGGGGAGAACGTGTACTGCGTGGAGGTGGAGAACGCGCTGGCCGCCGCGCCGGGGGTGTTCGAGGTTGCCGTGCTCGGCGTACCGGACCCGATGATGGGGGAGAAGGTCGGCGCGGTGGTGGTACCTACCCCCGGCCGGCCGTTCGACGCCGGCGAGGCGCTGGGTTTCGTCCGGGACCGACTGGCCGACTTCAAGGTCCCTCAGTACCTCGCGGTGCGCGACGCACCACTGCCCCGCAACGCCGGTGGGAAGGTGCTCAAGCCGGCTCTGCGCGAGCAGACCGCATGGCCGGACCCGTTGCGTTGACGGCTCCCCGCCGGCGGGCTGACCGCTCGCCCGCCGGCGGGTGATACCCCGACCACGGGGGCTCCCCGACCACGACGCCGACCACGGCGCTGATGACACGGAGACGACATGGACGACCTGTTCTCGGTGCGCGGCAAGACCGCGCTGGTCACCGGCGGTAGCCGGGGCATCGGCCTGATGATGGCCCGCGCCTACGTCGAGTCCGGGGCCAGGGTGTATGTCAGTTCCCGCAAGGCCGAGGCGTGCCAGCAGGTGGCCGAGGAACTGTCCGCCGTCGGCGAGTGCGTGGCCGTGCCGGCCGACCTGTCCACCGAGGAGGAGTGCCTGCGGCTGGCCGGGCTGATCGGCCAGCGCGAGGAACGGCTGCACATTCTGGTCAACAACGCCGGGGCGACGTGGGGTGCGCCGCTGGCGGAGTTCCCCGCCTCGGCCTGGGACAAGGTGCTCGACCTCAACGTCAAGGCCCCGTTCTTCCTCACCCGGGCGCTGTTGCCCAAGCTGGAGGCGGCGGCCACCCTCGACGACCCGGCCCGGGTGATCAACGTGGGGTCGATCGACGGGCTGCGGGTGCCGACGTTGCCCACCTACTCCTACTCGGCCAGCAAGGCCGCGCTGCACCACCTCACCCGGGTGCTGGCCGGCGAGTTGGGTCCGCGCGGGATCACCGTGAACGCGGTGGCGCCCGGCCCGTTCGAGACCAAGATGATGGCTCACACGCTGCGCCAGTACGGCGACGCGATCGCCGCCGGCACGCCGTTGCGGCGGATCGGCCGGCCTGAGGACATGGCGGGCGTGGCGCTGTACCTGGCCGGCCGGGCCGGTGCCTACGTCACCGGGGTGGTGATCGCGGTCGACGGTGGGCGGACCGTCGTCGGGTAGCCGTCCGGGCGGCCGACCCGCCCACACCCGCCCGGAGATCGGACCGAAGATCCACACTGGGAAAGGCAGGCCACATGAGTACCGAAGCACCGGACCGGG
>DASULA010000332.1:0-9509 GCA_036278435.1 Mycobacteriales bacterium
CGCACCCCTCGGTAGGTGTCCACCGGCCGGAACGCCGGGCCGTGCCGCAGGTTCACCGCGAAGTACCCGTGGTCGGGCGTGGACCCGGCCATCGACCGGTACAGCGTGTTCCACATGTGCCAGTGGGTGTCCACCAGCCCCGGCAGGACGATCATCCCGTGCCCGTCCAGCGACTCCGGCCCGTCTGGCAGCCGGTGGCCCACCGCGACGATCTCGCCGTCTCGCACGTGCACGTCGCCGTCGGGCAGGTCCCCGAGCACAGGGTCGCAGGTGAGCACGTGCGCGCCCCGGACCACGAACTCCGGACGTACCGGGAGTGTCCCATCCACATCAGCAGCCTATTCACCGCGTCGGGCGGCTTCCGGTGAATCGGTCAGCGGGATGATGGTCCGGTGCGAATCGAACTCCTGGTAGTGCCCGGCTGCCCGAACGAGGAGCCCGCCGCCGCGGCGATCAGGCGGGCACTGGTCAACCTGCGCCTGCCGGACACACCAGTACACATCAGGGTGGTCGAGACCGCCGGGGAGGCCGAGGGAAAGGCATTCGGCGGGTCCCCCACGATCCTGCTGGACGGGGTTGACCCGTTCGCCGAACCCGGCGTCCGGCCGGTGCTGGCCTGCCGGCTCTACCCCACCCCGGCCGGGCTCGCCGGGGTGCCCGACGACCGGATGCTCCGCCAGGCCATCGGCCGCGCGGCGGACCAGCCGACGTGAGGGTCAGGTCAGGGTGCGCAGGATGCGTTTCTCGGAGATCGGGTAGGCCGTGCCCAGGGCCTGGGCGAAGTAGCTGACCCGCAGTTCCTCGATCATCCACCGGACCTCACGCAGCCCGTCGGGCACCGGCTGTCCGGGCCGCAGCCGGTCCCGCGCCTGCTGGTAGCGCTCGGCCACCCGCTCGATGCTGGCGGTCCGGTCCTGGTCCCGGAACGGGTCCTCGGGCAGTTTGTCCAGCCGGCGCGCGGCGGCCCGCAGGTAGCGCGGCAGGTCGGTCACCCTCGGCCAGCCGGTGGCGGCCACGAAGCCTGGGCGCACCAGCCCGGCCAGTTGGCCCCGCACATCGGCCAGCGACGGCCCGATCAGCGCACCGGCGGTGGGTCGGCCGGCCAGGCCGTCCAGCCGTTCGATGACCTCGCGGTACTCGACCAGCACCCGCTCGACCGTGCTGACCACCTCCAGCGTGGCGGCATTCAACCCGGCTCGCACGGCGTCGAGCAGCCGGTCGAACCCGGCGGGGTCCCAGGCCGGGCCGCCGGCGCCGGCGACCAGCGCGTCGGTCGCACAGGCCACGCAGTCGTCCAGCAGCGCGGCCAGGCTCCCGTGCGGGTTGGCGGTCAGGGTCAGCTTCGCCCGGTTCGACAGCCGGCCGGCCACGTATCGGACCGGGGAGGCCACGTTGCACAGCAGCAGCCGCCGGGTGCCCCGACCCATCGACTCGCCCGCCTCGGCCTGGTTGCCGAACACCCGCACCCCGGCGGCATCCCCCTCGTCGACCAGGGCCGGGTAGCCGCGCAGCAGGTGGCCGTCCTGCCGCTGCTCGACCACCCGCGGCAGGTCGCCGAGGGTCCAGGTGCGCAGACCGTGCCGCTCCAGCTCGGCCGCGGCGGGGGTGGCCGAGATGGTCCGCTGAACCGTCGGGCGCAGCCGCTGCGCGAGCGCGGCCAGGTCCTTGCCCTCGGCCAGCGTCCGGCCGGCCTCGTCGGTCACCCGGAAGGTCATCCGCAGGTGGTCGGGCACCTGGTCGGGCCGCCACGCCCCGGCCGGCACGGCCACCCCGGTGAGCCGGTGCAGTTCCCGGCCCAGGGCGTCGGTCAGCGGCTCGGTGCCGGGGGTCAGCCGGGCCAGTGCCGCCCGCGCGTGGTCCGGCGCCGGCACGAAGGCCCGGCGCAGCGGCTTGCGCAGCGACCTGATCAGGGCGGTGACCAGTTCCTCGCGCAGGCCCGGTACCTGCCAGTCGAACCCGCTGCCGGACACCCGGTTGAGCACCGGCAGCGGGACGTCCACGGTCACCCCGTCGCCGGCCGTGCCCGGCTCGAACCGGTAGGACAGCCGCAGCCGCACCCCGTCGGCCGCCCAGGTGTCCGGGTAGTCGGCCTGGCTGACCGTGCCGACCCGATCGGTGACCAGCATGTCCCGGTCGAAGTCGAGCAGGTTCGGGCTGGTGCGGCGGGTCTTCTTCCACCAGGAGTCGAAGTGCCGGGCCGAGACCACCCCGGCGCCCACCCGCTTGTCGTAGAACGCGAACAGCTCGTCGGCGTCGACGACGATGTCGCGCCGGCGGATCCGGTCCTCCAACCCGGCCACCTCGTCGAGCAGCTCGCGGTTGCGCTGGTAGAACCGGTGGTGGGTCCGCCAGTCGCCCTCCACCAGGGCGTGCCGGATGAACAGCTCCCGGCACAGCGCCGGGTCCACCCGGGCGTAGTTCACCGGCCGGGACACCACGATCGGCACCCCGTAGAGGGTCACCCGTTCCAAGGCCATCACCGCGCCGGCCTCGGCGTCCCAGTGCGGCTCGCTGTACTGGCGCCGGACCAGATGGGCGGCCAGCGGTTCCACCCATTCCGGTTCGATCCGGGCCACCACCCGGGCCCACAGCCGGGAGGTTTCCACCAGTTCGGCCGCCATCACCCATCGGGGCGGCCGGGCGAACAGCGCCGACCCGGGAAACACCGCGAACCGGGCGCTGCGCGCGCCCAGGTACTCCTGCGACGCCCGGCCGGATGGTCCGGACCGGGCCGGCTTGTCCACGTCACGCACCCCGATGTGGGAGAGCAGGCCGGCCAGCAGCGAGGTGTGCACCCGCTGCGGCGCGGCCGGCTGGCTGTTCATCGAGATACCCAGGCTCGCCGCGACCTGCCGGAGCTGGCTGTGGATGTCCTGCCACTCCCGCACCCGCAGGTAGTTCAGGAAGTCAGCCCGGCAGAGCCGACGGAACTGGTTGGAGGAGAGCTGCTTCTGCTGCTCCCGCAGGTAGTTCCACAGGTTGAGGAAGGTCAGGAAGTCCGACTGCGGATCGGCGAACCGGCCGTGCCGCTCGTCGGCGGCCGGCCGGTGGTCGACCGGGCGTTCCCGTGGGTCCTGGATGGACAGTGCCGCCACGATCACGGCGACCTCGCGCACGCACCCGTTCCGGTCGGCCTCCAGCAGCATCCGGGCCAGCCGGGGGTCCACCGGGAACTGGGCCAGCTTGCGGCCCAGCGGAGTCAGCGTCGGCGCGGCGCCGGACCCGGACGCCTCCAGGGCGCCCAGCTCGACCAGCAGGGCCACCCCGTCGGCGATGCTGCGCCGGTCCGGCGGGTCGACGAACGGGAACTCCGCGACGTCGCCCAGGCCCAGCGCGGCCATCTGCAGGATGACCGAGGCCAGGTTGGTACGCAGGATCTCCGGGTCGGTGAACTCCGGGCGGGCGGCGAAGTCCTGCTCGGTGTAGAGCCGGATGCAGATGCCCTCGGAGGTGCGCCCGCAGCGCCCCGCGCGCTGGTTGGCCGACGCCTGCGACACCGGTTCGATCGGCAGCCGCTGCACCTTGGTGCGGTGGCTGTAGCGGGAGATCCGCGCGGTACCCGGGTCGACCACGTACCTGATGCCGGGCACGGTCAGCGAGGTCTCGGCCACGTTGGTGGCCAGCACCACCCGGCGCCCGGTGTGCGGTGCGAACACCCGGTGCTGCTCGGCCACCGACAGCCGGGCGTAGAGCGGCAGGATCTCGATGTTGCCGCGGGCGTTGCGGCCCAGTGCGTCCGCGGTGTCGCGGATCTCCCGCTCGCCACTACAGAAGACCAGGATGTCGCCCGGCCCCTCGGCGGACAACTCGTCCACGGCGTCGCAGATCGCCTCGGGCTGGTCACGGACGTCCCGGCTGTCATGGCCGTCATGGCCGTCGCCGGTGTCGGCGTCCTCGGCGGCGATCGGCCGGTACCGCACCTCGACCGGGTAGCTCCGGCCGGACACCTCGATCACCGGGGCGCCACCGAAGTGTCGGGAGAACCGCTGCGGGTCGATGGTCGCCGAGGTGATGATCACCTTCAGGTCCGGCCGGCGAGGCAGCAGTTGGCCGAGGTAACCCAGGATGAAGTCGACGTTCAGGCTGCGCTCGTGCGCCTCGTCGATGATCAGCGTGTCGTACCGGCGCAGCGACCGGTCCCGGCCGATCTCGGCCAGCAGGATCCCGTCGGTCATCAGCTTGACCAGGGTGTCCTCGCCCACCCGGTCGGTGAACCGCACCTGGTAGCCGACCGCGCCACCCAGCGGGGTCCCCAGCTCCTCGGCGATCCGCTCGGCCACGGTGCGCGCGGCCAGCCGACGCGGCTGGGTGTGGCCGATCATGCCCCGCGGCCCGCGCCCGAGTTCCAGGCAGATCTTCGGCAACTGGGTGGTCTTGCCCGAGCCGGTCTCGCCGGCCACGATCACCACCTGGTGGTCCCGCACGGCCGCGGCGATCTCGTCCCGGCGCTGGCTGATCGGCAGGTCACCCGGGTAACTGACCGGTGGGACGCCCTGCCGGCGCCGGTCCAACCGCAGGCAGGCCGCGTCCACCTCGGCGCCGATCTTCTCGGCCGCCGCGGCCAGTGCCTGTGGGTCGGCGATCCGGCCGGCCCCGTCGATGCGGCGGCGCAGCCGGTGCTGGTCGCGCAGCGTCATCTCGGGCAGCCGGGCTCTCAGGCCGGCGAGCGGCGGTGGTGGGGGCTGAGTGGGCATACCGAGCCCAGGATAGGCAAGCCACGGTGCGTGTCGACCGGATTGCCGACCGTGCCGGCGATCCGCCGGGTGCGGACACCGGGTCGCGGTGGAAAACCTCCTGGCTAACCTGGACCGATGCTGTCGAATCCGTGCCGGCCGTCCGACGTAGGGGTGTAGGGCGACACCCGCCACCCGAATGGAGAACCCCATGGCCCAGTACGCGATCCTGTTGTTCGCCAAGGCCCCCGCCGACGCCGCGGACCTGACCCCGCGGGAGCGAGAGGCGCACCAACGGCACGGCGAGGACGTGGAGAAGTTCGGCGGCCGCATGCTGACGGCGTTCGCACTGCAACCCAGCACCACGGCGACCTCGATCCGCGGTGACACGATCACCGACGGTCCGTTTGTCGAGGCCAAGGAAGTCGTCGCCGGCTTCTACGTGATCGAGGCGCCCGACCTGGACGCCGCCCTGGAGATCGCCCGACGCAACCCGGCCACCTGGCAGGGCGGCGGCGTGGAGGTGCGGCCGGTTGACAGCGGCTTCGTCGGGGCGCCGCCCGTCGAGGGATGACGCACCAGTCAGACGTCGAAGCGGCGGTGGTGGACGCGCATCGTCGCGGATGGGCCCTGGTGGTCGCCGCGACGGTGCGCGCCGCACGGGACCTGGACCTGGCCGAGGAGTGCGTACAGGAGGCGTACGCCGCGGCGCTGGCCACCTGGGCTCGTGACGGGATCCCGCGCAACCCGGCGGCCTGGCTGACGACCACGGCCAGGCGGCGAGCGGTGGACGCGGTGCGGCGCCAGCGTGCGTTCCGCTCGAAGTTGCCGTTGCTGGTGGAGCCCGAACGGATGGTCGAGGACGGCACTGACATGGATGAGCCGGTCGAACCGGCTGCGCGCGAGCCGGGCAACGGGGTACCAGACGAGCGGCTGCGACTGATCTTCTTGTGCTGCCATCCCGCGTTGGCCCGCGAGGCCCAAACGGCTCTCACGCTCAGGCTGGTGTGCGGGGTGTCGACCGCCGACATCGCCCGCGCGTTCCTGGTGTCCGAGCCGACGATGGCCGCCCGGATGACCCGGGCGAAGAAGAAGATATCGGCCGCCCGGATTCCCTTCCGGATGCCGGGCGTGACCGAACTGCCGGATCGACTCGACGCGGTGCTCGGTGTGATCCACCTACTGTTCACCACCGGGCACGCCGCACCGTCGGGCCCGTCCGTACTGCGCACCGACCTGATGGACCAAGCCCTGCACCTGGCCCGGGTGCTGGCCGACCTGATCCCCGACGAGCGGGAGGTGTGGGGGCTGCTCGCCCTTTTGCTGGTCACCGACGCCCGGCGGGCCACCCGGGTCGACCCGGACGGCCGGCTGTTGCGGCTGGCCGAGCAGGACCGGTCGCGGTGGGACACCGCGGCGATCACCGAGGCGCACGGCCTGATCGTGAACGCCCTGCGAGACCGGCGCCCTGGCCGCTACGCGTTGCAGGCGGCGATCGCCTCGCTGCACGCCGAGGCACCGGCCTACGACCAGACGGACTGGCCGCAGATCCTGACCCTCTACGACGAGTTGCTGTCGGTGTGGCCATCACCGGTGGTGGCGCTCAACCGCGCGGTGGCGGTGGCCCAGGTCGGTGGGCCCGCGCGGGCATTGGCTGAGGTCGAGGAAGTGGAAGCCGACGGCCGGCTCTCGGGATACCAGTACCTGCCCGCGGTCAAGGCGGACCTGCTGCGGCGGCTCGGCCGCACCGCCGAGGCGTCGGCCGCCTACCGGCAGGCACTGGGGTTGACCAGGAACCGCGCCGAGCGGGAGTTCCTGACCGGACGCCTCGCCGATCTTGGTCGACCGTAGGATCCCGTGCCGCTGGCCCGCGTCGGCGGTGGACGGTGCCGCGGGTCGGAGATCGTGGCGTTGGGCATGTGTCGGGGGATCCGGCCCGCGGTGCCCAGATCGGCGGGACACTGGGGGAGGCCCCAGCTGACCCTCCGGGAGGTGCCCGTGATCGGTCCCGTCCTGCGCCGGGAGTTCGAATCTACGCTCGGCCGGTCCGCGGTGATCAGCGACCCGGCCCAACTGCGCACCTACGAGTGCGACGGGCTGACCGGCTACCGGGTGGTGCCGGCCCTGGTGGTGCTGCCCGAGTCCACCGAACAGGTCGCCGCCGCGGTGCGGCTGTGCGCCCGGGAGCGGATCCCGTTCGTGGCCCGCGGCGCCGGAACCGGGCTGTCCGGCGGGGCGCTGCCGGTGGCCGAGGGCATCGTCATCTCGCTGGCCCGGATGCGCGCGATCCTGCGGATCGACGTGGCCAACCAGCGGATGGTGGTGCAGCCGGGGGTGACCAACGCCGGCATCTCCCGCGCGGTGGCCGGCCACGGGCTGTACTACGCACCGGACCCGTCCAGCCAGATCGTGTGCACCATCGGCGGCAACGTGGCGGAGAACTCCGGTGGAGCGCACTGCCTGAAGTACGGCTTCACCGTGCACCACGTGCTCGCGCTTCAGGTGGTGCTGGCCGACGGTTCGGTGGTCACCCTGGGCGGGGACTCGGCCGAGGGGGAGGGGCCGGACCTGCGCGGGCTGTTCATCGGCACCGAGGGCACCGTGGGTATCGCCACCGAGATCACCGTCCGGCTGCTGCGCAAACCCGAGTCGGTGCGCACCCTGGTCGCCGACTTCCCGTCGGTGGCACAGGCCGGTGACGCGGTCAGCGACGTGATCGCCGCCGGCATGGTGCCCGCGGCCATCGAGATGCTCGACCACCTGGCCATCGAAGCCTGCGAGGCGGCCACCCACGCCGGCTACACCCTGGACACCGCCGCCGCCCTGGTGGTGGAACTGGACGGGCCGCAGGTCGACTGCGACGGGCTGTTCGAGCAGTTGTCCGAGATCTGCCACCGGCGCGGCACCACCAAGATCCGGATCGCGGCGTCGGAGGCCGAGCGGGCGGCGATCTGGCAGGGCCGCAAGGCCGCGTTCGCCGCGGTCGGCCGGATCAGCCCGGACTACTTCGTCCAGGACGGGGTGGTGCCCCGCACCCGGCTGGCCGAGGCGCTGGGCCGGATCTCGGCCATGTCGGAGGAGGCCGGTCTGCGGGTGGCCAACGTGTTCCACGCCGGAGACGGCAACCTGCACCCGCTGGTGCTCTACGACCAGGCCGCCGGTCAGGCCGAGCGGGCCGAGCGGCTGTCCCACGACATCGCCGAACTGTGCGTGGAACTGGGCGGTTCACTGTCCGGCGAGCACGGCATCGGCACGGACAAGGCGTGCTCGATGCCGCGTATGTTCGGCCAGGACGACCTTGCCGTGATGGGCCGGGTGCGCGACGCGTTCGACCCGGACGGGCTGTGCAACCCGGGCAAGGTGTTGCCCACCCCCCGGCTGTGCGGGGAGCGGCCCGGGCCGTACCGGCCGCACCCGCTGGAACAGGCCGGCGTGATCGAGCGGATGTGAGGCGACGATGGGAGACGACGCGCTGGCCGCATCGACCCGTGACCGGTCGGCTGGCACACCCGAACCCGCGGCCCGCGCGGTGGCGTGCCCAGCCAGCCTGGCCGAGGCGCACCAGGCCGTGCGGGAGTCCACCGGCACCGTGCTGGTCAGCGGCGGGCGGACCGGCCTGGACTGGGGCGGGCCGGTACGTGACCCCGACCTGGTCATCGACACCACCGCGATGAACCGGCTGATCACCCACAACCCGGCCGACATGACCGTGGCCGTGCAGGCCGGGATGCGGCTGGCCGACCTGCAACAGGCGCTGGCCCCGGCCGGGCAGTGGCTGGCCCTGGACCCGCCCACCGCGCTGGCCGGGCCCACCCTCGGCGGACTGCTGGCCGGCGGGGACGCCGGCCCTCGCCGGCTGGCCCACGGGGCGCTGCGGGACCTGGTCATCGGGGCCACCGTGGTGCTGGCCGACGGCACGGTGGCCCGCGCCGGCGGGCACGTGATCAAAAACGTGGCCGGCTACGACCTGGGCAAGCTGTTCGCCGGGTCACTCGGCGCGTTCGGACTGATCGCCGAACTGGTGCTGCGGGTGCACCCGCGCCCGCCGGCCAGTGTCACGCTGGCCGTGCCGGCCGACCCGACCGCCGCGCTGGCGGCCACCCAGGCGGTGCGCGCCTCCCCGCTGGAGGCGGTGGCCGTCGAGTGGGACGGCACCCGGCTGCTGGTCCGGTTCGAGGGCACCGCCGACGGGGTGGCCGCCCGGCAGCGGGACGCCCGCGGGCTGGATCGGCTGGCCGGCGCCGAGCCGTTGGTGGACACCGCCGAGCAGGACGCCTGGGACGGGCTGGCCGCCGCGGCGTACGGGCAGGACACCGACACCGTGATCAGGGCCGGCACCCGGCCGGACCGGCTGCCCGACGTGGTCGAGGCGCTGCGCCGGGCCGCCGGGCCGGCCGGCGTGACCGCGGAGCTGACCAGCAGCGTGGCCGCCGGCGTGCACACCGCGCGGCTGCGCGGCGGCGACGCGGCCGGGCACGCCGCCTGCCTGCGGGACTGGCGGGCGGCCGTGCGCGACCTGGGCGGCACGGTCACCCTGCGCCGCCGCCGGGACGGAGTGGATGACCTGGTTCCCGCGTGGGGTCCGCCGGCGCCGTCGGTGGGCGTGCTGCGGGCGCTCAAGGCGCGGTTCGATCCGGACCGGCGATTCGCACCCGGCCGGTTCGCCCCGTGGTTCTGAACCCGGTCCACCCCGATCCCCGCACCGAACCCGGTACCGAGCAGGAGGCAGCATGTCCGACACCGCCGAGCGGGCCACCGGTGACCACGCCGGCGGGTTCGACCCGCACCACCCGCCGTCCGGCGAGGTCATCTCCGACTGCGTGCACTGCGGGTTCT
>DASULA010000333.1:0-9431 GCA_036278435.1 Mycobacteriales bacterium
GGCGGACCCGGGACGGGTCGGCACCCAGTTCCTCGAACACCGCCCTGGCCAGCCCGTACCAGGTGGTGTCGCCGCCGTTCGTGCAGTGGTAGACCCCGGGCGGGGCGCCCGAACCGGCCAGCGCGACCAGCCCGGCGGCCAGGTCCCGCGACCAGGTCGGCGATCCCCGCTGGTCGTCCACCACGTCCAGCGAGTCGCGTTCGGACTCCAACCGGGCCATGGTCTTCACGAAGTTCCCGCCGGTCTGCCCGTAGACCCAGGCGGTGCGCACGACGTGGGAGCGGGGGCACAACTGGCGCACCGCCTGTTCGCCGGCCAGTTTGGTACGGCCGTAGGCCGAGGTCGGTTCGGTCGGGGCGTCGGTCGGGTAGGGCTCGGTGGCCTGCCCGTCGAACACGTAGTCGGTGGACACGTGCACCAGTGGTACCCGGTGCGTGGCGCAGGCGCGGGCGAGGTTGGCCGGGCCGGTGGCGTTGCCGGCCAGCGCGGCCGGTTCGTCGGCCTCGGCCGCGTCCACCGCTGTGTAGGCCGCCGCGTTGATCACCACGTCGGGCCGCAGTTCGGCCAGGGCGGTGTCCACCGCGGCCGGGTCGGTCAGGTCCAGTTCGGCCCGGCCGAGCCCGGTAACCCGGCCGGCGCCGGCACACCCGGCCAGCACCCGCAGCACGTCACTGCCCAACTGCCCGCGCGCCCCGGTCACCAACCAGTGCCGCACGCCACCTGGCACCCGAGCCGGCCCAGGCGGTTCGGCGCCGGTCACCGGGCCGGCGCGGCGGACGACCGCAGCGGCTCCCACCAGTCCCGGTTGTCCCGGTACCAGCGCACCGTGTCGGCGAGTCCGTCGGTGAACTCGGTGCGCGGCGCGTAGCCGAGCGTGGCGAGCTTTCCGTGGTCGACGGAGTACCGCCGGTCGTGCCCCTTGCGATCCTCCACGTAGGTGACCATGTCCCAGTCGCGGTCACAGGCCTCCAGCAGCAGCCCGGTGAGCTCCTTGTTGGTCAGTTCCCGGCCGCCGCCGATGTTGTAGTACTCCCCCGGCTCGCCGCGTTCCAGCACGAGTTGGATGCCCCGGCAGTGGTCGTCCACGTGCAGCCAGTCCCGGACGTTCATGCCGTCGCCGTAGAGCGGCACCGGTCGCCCGTCGATCAGGTTGGTGACGAACAGCGGGATGACCTTCTCCGGGAACTGGTACGGCCCGTAGTTGTTCGAGCAGCGGGTGACGCTCACCGGCAGTCCGTAGGTGCGGGCGTAGGCGCGAGCGAGCAGGTCGGCCCCGGCCTTGGCCGCCGAGTACGGCGAGTTCGGTTCGAGCAGGTGGTCCTCGGCCCACGAGCCCTGCGGGATCGTGCCGTACACCTCGTCGGTGGACACGTGCACCACCCTGGACACCCCGTGCCGCAACGCGGCGCCGAAGATGGTCTGCGCGCCCAGCACGTTGGTCAGCACGAACTCCGACGCACCGGTGATGGACCGGTCCACGTGCGTCTCGGCGGCGAAGTTGACGATGGCGTCATGCCCGGACACGACTCGGTCAACCGTCTCGGGGTCGCAGATGTCGCCTGGGACGAACCGGTACCGCGGGTGGTCGGCGACCGCCCGCAGGTTCGCCAGGTTCCCGGCGTAGGTGAGCTTGTCCAGGACGGTCACCTCAGCGTCGGAGTAGCCCGGGTATCCGCCGGACAGCAGGGTGCGGACGTAGTGCGAGCCGATGAAGCCGGCACCGCCCGTGACGAGGACACGCATGGACTCGTGAGCCCTTCCTGTGAGGTCCGTGGGCAGAGGGGAACAGGCCAGAGCGGGGACAGTCTGTCACGGACCGCCCGTGCGCCGGCCATGCGCCCGACCGGCGACCCGGCGCGGCGGGAGTGGCGCCGGGGCCGGACGCCGGTCGCGGGGGACACTTGCGCGTGGAGCGCTGAACGGGCCGGAAGCGTATCCCGCGGCTACGCTGGGACGTATGGCCGAACACGGTTCGTAACGACCGAAACCGATCGTTCGACCTGAGCGTCCTCGCTGATGGGATCTGGCGGGGACGCAGGTCCGCACCCGGCCATGCGGAGGGGACAGCCACGGGTGAACGACAGCCAGCGGCACGGTGCGCGGGGTACCTCATGCCCGCCCGGAGCGAAGCGAGGACGGGCATGAGCGAGCCTCGGCGAGCGAATCAGGCAACACAGTGCCGATGTGCCTCATGCCCGCCCGGAGCGAAGCGAGGACGGGCATGAGTGAATCGGGGTCGCGGGACCCGCGGGGCCGGTACGACCAGCGCGGGCGCCTGCCGCCGGAGCTGGATCCGCGCCGGCGGGCTCGCGCCGACCGCCCGCCGCCCGGTCCGCCGTCCCGCGGTGGGCGGGGCGGACCGCCCGGGCCGGGCCGGCGCCGTCGGATCGGTGTCGTGCTGAAGCTGCTCGCCACCGTGCTGTCCGCGGTGGTGCTGGTGGCCAGCGGCCTGCTGTGGGCCGGGTACCACAAGTACAACGCCCAGATCGACCGCATCGACGCGATCCCCGCCCAGGGCAACCACGCGACCGTGGACGTCGACGGTGAGGACATGAACATCCTGCTGGTCGGCAACGACAGCCGTGACTCGGCCACCAACGCGCAACTGTCCCGGCTGGGGACCGAACGCGACGGGGGCAGCTCGAACACCGACACGATGATCCTGGTGCACATTCCGGCCGACGGCCGGAAGGCCACCGTGGTGTCCTTCCCGCGTGACCTGTGGGTGGACATACCCGGGATCGGTCCGCACAAGCTGAACGCGGCCTACCCGAACGGGAGCCGGGGTGGGACGAGCAAGCAGGCTCGGGCGGCTGGCGCGCGGCTGCTCATCCAGACGCTCAGCAACCTGACCGGCCTGCGCATCGACCACTACGTGGAAGTGGACCTGCTCGGCTTCTACGACATCACCGAGGCCATCGGCGGGGTCGAGGTCAACCTGTGCAAGCCGGCGAAGGATCACTTCTCCGGCATCGACCTGCCGGCCGGCCCGCAGATCATCAAGGGCACCCAGGCGCTGGCCTTCGTCCGGCAACGGCACGGCCTGCCCAACGGCGACCTGGACCGGATCCACCGCCAGCAGTACTTCCTCGGGGCGGTGGTCCGCAAGATGACCAGCGCCGGGGTGTTGCTCAATCCGGTCAAGCTCAACAAGGTGCTGGACGCGATCACCGCCTCGTTGCACGCCGACCCGGGTTTCGACCCGTTGCGGCTGGCCCAACAGATGCGTGAGCTGGCCGCCGGCAACGTGGCCTTCCTCACCGCGCCCAACAAGGGTCCGGCCGACGTGGACGGCCAGAGCGTGGTGCTGCCCGACACCACGGCGATGGGACCGTTCTTCGCCAACCTCAGTGACGACCAGAGCAACCGGGCCCAGTCCCAGCGGGCGGTGCCGCCCGGGCAGGTGCACGTGCGGGTACTCAACGGCGCCGGGCAGAGCAGACTGGCCCGCCGGACCGCGGACGGGCTGGATTCCGCCGGGTTCGCGGTGAGCGGCTTCGGCAACGCGTCCAGCCGGCAGCAGTCGACCACGATCCGCTACTCGGCCGACCAGCAGGCCGCGGCACAGACTCTGGCCGCCGCGGTGCCCGGGGCCGCCCTTGAGCGGGACGACTCGCTCGGCGATACCGTGCAGCTCGTGCTCGGCTCGGACTTCGGCGGCCTACATACCGGCTCGACCGGCGGTTCAGCCGGTTCGGGTAGTTCGGACGGCTCGGGCGGCTCGGCCGGGTCGGGCGGGTCCGATCCGGCGCCGCGGGCCAGCAGTACGCCGGACCGTACCGCCGCGGACACCGGCTGCATCAACTGAGCGTGATCACCCGAGCGGGCCGAACGGGTTCGGTCGGCGTAGGGTGTGGGCTTCGTAGAACGGTCCGCGATTTCCCCACGCCCGTGGCGGTGCTCCGTGAGAGGGATGTCGGTCACCGACACGCTGCTGCGCGCCGCCCTGGACCGCGATCCGGCCCGACCGCTGTTGACCTACTACGACGACGCGACCGGCGAGCGGACCGAACTGTCGGCCACCACGCTGGACAACTGGGTGGCCAAGACCGCCAACCTGGCCCGGGACGATCTCGGGGTGCGACCCGGTGACCGGATGGCGGTCCTACTGCCCGCCCACTGGCAGACCGCGGCCGTGCTGCTGGCGGTGTGGGCGGTCGGCGGGGTGGCCTGCGACGACCCGGCCGGGGCCGCGGCCACGTTCTGCGACGCCGACCGGATCGGCCTGGCCGGCGGCGAGGTGGTGGCGCTGTCCCTGGCGCCGCTCGGCCGCGGCCTGGCCACGGTGCCGCCGGGCGTAATCGACTACGCGGTGGACGTCCGCGGGCACGGCGACCGGTTCGCTCCGTTCACCCCGGTAGGTGGGGACACGCCGGCGCTGGACTGCGGCGGCACGGTCCGCTCCACCGCCGCGGTGGTGGCCCGCGCCGCCGAACGGGCCGGCGAGTTCGGGCTGCGGACCGGCGACCGGGTACTGAGCACGCTGGACTGGACCGGGCCGGCCGACTGGCTGGACGGCTGGCTGGCGCCGCTGTCGGCCGGCGCCAGCCTGGTGCAGTGCACCCGGCCGGCCGACCCCGGCGCGCTGGCCCGGCGGGCGGCGGCCGAACGGGTAACCGCAACGATCGGGACCACGCTGCCCGAACTGCGCACACTGTCTCGATAGAGTCGTCTCGTCGGTGGTGTGGCGAACCCGTCGGGGCGGCCCGGTGAGGACCACTCCGGTGGGACGCCGCCGCCTCCGACCCGGACACGACCTGAAACGACCCGAAACGACCCGGACACATCCGGCGACGGGCCGGCGAAAGGGAGGCGCGATGGACAAGGTTGTTCCCAGCGCCGCCGAGGCGGTCGCGGACATTCCCTCCGGGGCGACGCTGGCGGTCGGCGGATTCGGGCTGTGCGGGATCCCGCACGTGCTCATCCAGGCCCTGCACGACACCGGGATGGACGACCTGCGGGTCGCGTCGAACAACTGCGGTGTGGACGGGTGGGGCCTGGGTGTGCTGCTGAAGGACCGGCGAATCTCCCGGATGACCAGTTCCTACGTCGGGGAGAACAAGGAGTTCGAGCGGCAGTTCCTGGCCGGCGAGCTGGAGGTCGAGCTGTGCCCGCAGGGCACGCTGGCCGAACGGCTGCGGGCCGGCGGCTGCGGTATCCCGGCCTTCTACACCCTGGCCGGGGTCGGCACACTGGTGTCCGAGGGCGGGCTGCCCTGGCGATACAACCCGGACGGATCGGTGGCGGTCCCCTCCCCGGCCAAGGAGGTGCGCGAGTTCGGCGGCGACCGGTACGTGTTGGAGGAGTCGATTGTCACCGACTTCGCGCTGATCCGGGCCAGCGTCGGCGACCGCCACGGCAATCTGGTGTTCCACGAGTCCACCCGCAACTTCAACCCGCTGTGCGCGATGGCCGGCCGGATCACCGTCGCCGAGGTGGAGGAACTGGTCGAACCCGGCGAGCTGGTGCCGGAGAACATCCACCTTCCGGGCATCTTCGTGCAGCGGGTGGTCGGCCCGGTCGGCACCGAGGGCAAGCGGATCGAGCGGCGCACCACGCGCCCGCGGGAAGGTGAGTGAGCCATGGCGCTGACCCGCCAGCAGATGGCCGCCCGGGCCGCCGGTGAACTGGGCGACGGGCAGTACGTCAACCTGGGCATCGGCCTGCCCACGCTGGTACCCAACTACCTGCCCGCCGGTGTGACGGTGGTGTTGCAGAGCGAGAACGGCATCCTCGGCGTGGGCCCGTACCCGTACTCCGGCGAGGAGGACCCGGACCTGATCAACGCCGGCAAGGAGACGGTCACCCTGCTGCCCGGCGCGGTGTTCTTCGACTCCTCCCTGTCGTTCGGCATGATCCGGGGCGGGCACATCGACGCGGCCATCCTCGGCGGCATGCAGGTCTCGGCACGCGGTGACCTGGCGAACTGGCTCATCCCCGGCAAGATGGTCAAGGGGATGGGGGGAGCGATGGATCTGGTGCACGGTGCGAAGCGGGTCATCGTCCTGATGGAGCACGTGGCCCGGGACGGCTCGGCCAAGATCGTCGAGGAGTGCTCGCTGCCGCTGACCGGACGGGGCTGCGTGGACCGCATCATCACCGACCTGGCGGTCATCGACGTCACCGACCAGGGTCTGGTGCCGCGTGAACTGGCCCCAGGGGTGAGCCTGGACGACGTGCGGGCGGCCACCGGGCCGGCGCTGACCGTCCTGGCGGCACCGACCGGGATGCGGCTACCCACGGGGGTCTGAGGGTTGACGTTCTCGATCGTGGCCCGGGACCCGTCCACCGGGGCGCTGGGGGTGGCGGTGGCCACCTCGGCACTGGCGGTGGGGCGGGCCGCGCCGTGGGCGTTGGCCGGGGTCGGCGCGGTGGTGACCCAGGCGCACACCAGCCGGGCCTACGGGGCCCGCGGGCTGGCGCTGCTCGCCCCCGGCCGTTCGTCCAGCCCCGGGTCCGGCCGGGTGGGTGACTCCGCCTCCGGCGAGGCGCCCACGCCGGCGCCCGAGGAAGTGCTCGGACAGCTCACCGCGGCCGACCCCGATCGGCACAACCGGCAGGTGGCGATCGTGGACGCGGCCGGGCGGGTGGCGGCCTGGACCGGGCGCGGGTGCCTGTCGGCCTGCGGTCACGTCACCGGCGCCGGCTACAGCGCGCAGGGCAACACGCTGCGGTCCCGGTCGGTGGTGCCCTCGATGGCCGAGGCGTTCCAGGTGGCCGAGGGCCGGCTGGCCGAGCGGCTGCTGGCCGCCCTGCGGGCCGCCGAGGAGGCCGGCGGCGACATCCGCGGCCGGCAGTCCGCGGCCATCCTGGTGGTGTCCGGCCGGCGCACCGAGACCCCGTGGGACGAGGTGACGGTGGACCTGCGGGTGGACGACGCGGCCGACCCGGTCGGCGAGTTGGACCGGTTGGTCCAACTCCAACGGGCGTACGAGAGCGGCGATCTGGAGACGCTCAGGAAACGGGCGGCCGGCGGGGTGCCGGAGTTGTACACGGCGCTGGACGCGGCTCGGCACGGTGACCGGGAGGCCGCCCGGCGCGCGCTGGCCGAACTCCGGCTCCGGCCGGGCTGGGAGGGGGTGGTCCGGCGGATGGCCGGCCGGCTGCCCGACCCGGACGCCGCCGACCAGCCCCGGGACGGAACCGTCGACCAACCCCGCGACCGGACCGGCCCGGCCCGACACCGGCAGGACCGCTGAGGGGGTCCGGCCGGAAGCCGGGTCGCATCCGGATCTGGGGTTGATCTGACCCGAGCCGGGATCGGGTGATGTATCGAGAATTCCCACGTCGTGTCTGATTTGGCAGTGATGACGGTTCGGCTGCGGCGACAATGGCGCGATGCACGAGTTCAACCGCGAACGCGCCACCGCCGATCCGGATCCGGCCCTGGCCGAATCCGCCGAATCCGCCGAATCCACTCTGCGACCGGGCCGAACGGACGCCGCCACGTGGCCGGCACGCCGTGCGGCGGTGGCGTTGCGCGCACTGGAGGAAGTGGCCTGCGCGCCGGGCCAGGCGTCGCTGTTGATGGAGATCTGCGTCGACCGGGTACGGGAGATGGTCGGCGGCACCGGCAGCGCGGTGGCCCTGCTCCAGGAGGGTGAGCTGTTCTACTCGGCCACCGCCGGCGACCTGCGCGGGCGGCTGTCGGGCAGCCAGCCGGTGTCCCGCTCGTTCGGCGGGCTGGCCGTCTCCACCGGGCAGACCCTCTACGCCGAGGACGCCCAGTCCGACCCCCGGGTGGCACGCGACATCGTGGCCTCACTGGGCGTCCGGTCGGTGATCACCACACCGTTGCACCAGGGTCGGCGCCGAATCGGTGTGCTGTGGGTGTGCTCACCGGAGCCGGCCGCGTTCGACCGGACCGATGTGGAGCTGGTGGCCAGGCTGGGCCGGGTGGCCGGCGCCCGGCTGGACTACGTCGGTGTCCGCGACGAGCGCCGCAGCAGCGAACAGGCACTGGTGGACAGTCAGCTCCAGCACGCGGCCGTGCTGGCCAGCCTCGACCAGGGCGTGCTGGCTCTCGACCCGGCCCGGCGAGTCCAACTGGTCAACGGCGCGGCCGAACGCATCCTCGGGGTGCCCCGGGAACGGTTGCTCGCCTCAGACGCCCTGGGCATGCCGTGGGGGGCGATCTGCGAGAACGGTTCCCCACTGCGGATGGACGCGAACCCGGCCGAGTCGGGCCGGCCGGCGGACAAGCCCGGCGGGCGCACCGTGCTGGGGGTGCACCGCCCGGACGGGGCGCTGCGCTGGCTCGCGGTGACCACCACGCCGGTGTTCGACCCCAGCGGTGACGCGCTGCGTGGGGTGGTGGCCTGTTTCAGCGACGTGACCGAGGAGCGGGAGCGGGCCGGCCGGGAGGATCGCGACCGGCGGATGTTGGACGCCACCGAACGGCTGACCGGGGCGGGGAGCTGGCACTGGCGGCCCGGCTCGACCGCGCCGCACTGGTCGGCCGGGATGTACCGGCTGCTGGGAGCCGGTGACCGGCCGCCTTCGGTCCGCGGCTACCTGGCCCGGGTGCACCCGGCGGACCGGGCCAGGGTGCGACGGAACCTGTTCGCCGCGCTGCGCGGCGGCGGCTGCCGCACCGTCGAGCACCGACTTAGCCGACCGGAAGGCGCGGTGCGCACGGTGCGCTGCTCGGTCGAGGTGCGGTTGGACACCGACGGGCGGGTGACCGATGTCTGGGGTGGCTGCCGCGAGGTCACCACTCCCGACGACACCGCACCCCCGCCGGCCGGCGTACCCGACGGGTCGGCTACCGACGGTGGTTCTTCAGGAGTTGGCGGGCCATGACCATACGCTGGATCTGGTTGGTGCCCTCGTAGATCTGGGTGATCTTGGCGTCGCGCATCATGCGTTCGACCGGGAAGTCCTTGGTGTACCCGTACCCGCCGAACAGTTGCACCGCGTCGGTGGTGACCTGCATGGCGGTGTCGCTGGCCAGGCACTTGGCCGCGGCCGAGACGAAGGTCAGGTCGGGCCCGCCGCGCTCGGACCTGGCCGCCCCCACGTAGACCAGGTGCCGGGCCGCCTCGGTCTTCATCGCCATGTCGGCCAGCATGAACTGCACACCCTGGAAGTCGGCGATCCGGCTGCCGAACTGTCGACGCTCGGTCACGTAGGCCAGGCTGGCGTCGATGGCGCCCTGGGCGATGCCCACCGCCTGCGCGCCGATGGTGAGCCGGGTGTGGTCCAGCGTGCGCAGGGCCGTCTTCAGCCCCGTCCCCGGCTCGCCGATGATCCGGTCCGCCGGGATGGCGCAGTTGTCGAAGTGGATCTCACAGGTCGGCGAGCCCTTGATGCCCAGCTTGCGCTCGGCGGTGCCGACCGAGAAACCCGGATCGTCCTTGTGCACCACGAACGCCGACACCCCGCGGGCGCCGGCCTGCGGGTCGGTCTTGGCCATCACCGTGTAGTACGTC
>DASULA010000334.1:0-3958 GCA_036278435.1 Mycobacteriales bacterium
CTGCTCGTGCCGTGATGACAACCTCGCCGTGTTCCCTGGCGGGCCCGCGCTCCCCGGGGCGGGATGGTCGCGGTCTGTCCGGCCCGCGTCCGCGTCCTGCCGCCCCGGCGGTGAACGGGGCCGCTGACCGAGGATCCAGCCCCGGTCAGCGGCCCCGTGAGGTTGGTCCGCTCGGTCCGGCGGCCTACCGGTTCGGCGGTGTGGGCATGGTCCGTGCGCTGAACGCCGGTCCGGACGGGCGGGCGAGGCCGGCGAACGCGGCGCCGAGGTCGTTCTCCGTGTACACCCGGACGGTGTTGTCCGAGCGGCGGAACACGAACGCCCAGGTGGTGGCGCTGCCGGTGGTGAAGGCGAACGTGGTCGGGTCGGTCGCCGCGATGTCCCCGACCTGGGTCGCGGTGGTCCAGTCGCGCCAGGTGCCCGAGCCCTGCACCGTCTCACCGGTGCTGTGGATCGCCCCGTCGGTGCCGCGGGCCACGACCTCGATGACGCCGGTGGTCGGGTCGAGCAACGCCGAGGGTGACCCCGCCGCGGTGAACGTGCCCACCGTGTCCCAGACGCCGGGGAACGCCCTGGAGGCATCCTGCGCCTGGGTCACCACGGATCCGTCCGCGGCCCGGGCGAACACGCGCAGTTTCGATCAGGGCAAGACCACCACCGACGGTGACCCGGTGAGCCCGGATCCGCCGAGGCCGGTCCATCCGGACAGCGCGCCGCCGGAGTAGGTGGCCGTCCACATGGCGCCGCCGGTGTCCCGGGCGAAGATCTGGATACCCGTGCTCGTCACCGCCGTGACCGGTGTCCCGGCCAGAACGGTGCTACCGAGGTTCGTCCAGGTCGGATACGGGCCGTTGACGCCCTTCTGCGGGAGCGCCCACAGTGCTCCGGTGCCGTCGAGGGCGAAGATGACCAGGGTCCCGTCGGCCTGCCGGGCGACCGTGGCGGGCGAGGTCATCGGACCGCCCACGTCGGCCCAGGCACCCCAGGCGGGCGGCTCCTTGGTCGCCTGGGTGTCCACCCACACGTCCTGGCTGATGTTGTGTCCGACGACCTGGAGGCGACCGTCGGCCTGCTCGGCCAGCGCCGGCGGGCCAGTGAACGCCTCCAGCCCGGAGATCACGGTGAACTGGGTGGACCCGAAGTTCCCCGGATCGGTCTGGTGGCCATACACCAGGCGACCGATGTTGTCGGTGTAGGCGTACTCCAGGGTGCCCACCAGCGCGCCCGGCACCGGCGACGCCTGCATCGCCACGACGGGTGCGAACTGGTCCACCGGCAGGGGTGCCGGCGGCGAACGGAAGTACCCGCGTAACCGGAGGGTCACGCGCGCGGCGCCGGTCACCGCGATGCCCAGTTTCCCGGTCGCGGACAGTGGTATCACCTCGGTGGTCACCGCCGCGTCATGGACGGTCGCCCAGGCCGACAGGTCACCGTCGGAAGCCCCGGCGGGGAACAGCGCCACGCCAGTGGTCGCCTGGACAGCGTCCACCACGACCGACACCGCCACGGCGGCCACACCCGAGACGGGCATCCCGTCGGCACCGGCGACCTGGACCGACGACGAGCCGTTCGTCGGCAACGACACCGAACCCAGCGACGCCTGCGCCAACGGCACGAACTCCGAACCCGCCGTCGAGGCGAAGTACCCCCGCAACCGCAGGGTCACCCGGGCCGGGCCGCCCTGTGCGGAGATCCGCACCCGGCCCGCCGCCGACAGCGGCACCACCTCGGTGTTCACCCGGGCCTGGCCGGCGGCCGTCCACACCGAAAGGTCCCCGTCCACGGCCGGGGCGCCGTCGGGCGACACCCGCACCGAGGTGGTGTGCTGGACCAGGTCCACCACCACGGAGACGGCGACCGCCGTCACCCCCGACGCGGGTACCCCGCCGACACCGGCGACCTGGACCGACGACGAGCCGTTCGCCGGCAACGACACCGAACCCAGCGACGCCGGCGGCAGCGGTGCGAACCGCGAACCAGAACCCGGCGCCGAGGTGAAGTACCCCCGCAACCGCAGGGTCACCCGGGCCGGACCGCCCGAGGAGGTGATGACGACCTTGCCCGCCGCCGACAACGGGACCACCTCGGTGTTCACCCGAGCCTGGCCGGCGGCCACCCACACCGAAAGATCCAGGTCCGCGGTGGGAGCCCCCTCCGGAGACACCCGCACCGAGGTGGTGTGCTGGACCAGGTCGACCACCACGGAGACCGCGACCGCCGTCACCCCCGACGCGGGTACCCCGCCGACACCGGTCACCTGGACCGACGACGAGCCGTTCGCCGGCAACGACACCGAACCCAGCGACGCCGGCGCCAACGCCACGAAGCGTCCGGGGGTGGCGGCCGGGGTCGCGCCGGCCGCCACACTGTCGGCGCGGTGGACGATCGGGGATCCGCCGGCCGAGGCGACCGGCGGCGCGATCAGCCCACCCGCGAGCCCCACGGCCAGGAGAGGCAGCAGCGGCCAGCTCCGCACACGGCGTTTACCTAATCGGGAACCTGTTACCAGCATTCTGTCAACACCATTCCTCCCAGGTTTCCGTATGGCGGTTATCGCCGCCAGCACGATATCCCCGACACCCACCAACACCAGTACGATTTACGGGCGGGGGTGGGACCGCTCACAGGGACACCGTCATGGACGTGACACCGAGACCAGGCCGTGGTGAACCGTTGCGCTCTACCGCGAGAGCCATCGCGGCACTCGGCGCCTTCTGTCCGCAGTGAAAGGAGCGTGAACACCGAGAAAAGGCTCATTACCCGAGCTGGTCGCGGCGGTGTGTCAGGTAGGCGGTCTCGGCGGTGTTGCCGGCCAGCTCGATGGCCTTGTCGTACGCCGCGCGGGACTGCTGGCTGCGGCCCAGTCGGCGCAGCAGGTCGGCGCGGGTGGCGTGGTAGGCGTGATAGCCGGCCAACGTGTCCTCAAGACGGTCGACGGCCGCCAGCGCCACTTCCGGGCCGTCGAGTTCGGCGAGGGCGATGGCCCGGTTGAGGGCGATGATCGGCGAGGGGTCGAGGCGGACGAGTTGGTCGTAGAGGGCGACGACCTGCGACCAGTCGGTGTCGGCCACGTCGCGGGCGGAGGTGTGCACGGCGTTGATCGCCGCGAGGATCTGGTAGCGACCCGGAGCCACCCCGGCGGCGGCAGCGGCAAGGCGCTCGCGCACCAGCCGATGACCCTCGGCGACCAGCGCGGCGTCCCAGGCCGCACGGTCCTGCTGGTCGAGGGTGACCAGTTCGCCGGTCGCCGAGACCCGGGTGGTGCGGCGGGCCTCGGTGAGGAGCATCAGGGCCAGCAACCCGGCCACCTCACCGTCGGCCGGCATGAGGGCACGGATCAGGCGGGTGAGCCGGATCGCCTCGGCGGTCAGGTCGCCACGTACCGGATCGGTGTCCGGGCCGGTCGCCAGGTAGCCCTCGTTGAAGATGAGGAACAGGACGGCCAGAACGCCGGAGACGCGGGCCGGGAGATCGTCGGCGGACGGCACCCGATAAGGGATGCGAGCCGCCTTGATCTTGGCCTTCGCGCGGGTGATCCGCTGGCCCATGGTGCTCTCGGGCACCAAAAAGGCACGGGCGATCTCGGGCACCGTCAGGCCACCGACCATGCGCAGTGTCAGCGCCACGCGGGTTTCCATCGCGAGCGCCGGGTGAGCGCACGTGAAGATCAGCCGGAGCCGTTCGTCGTGGATGGCGCCGACAGGCTCGGGCGGTTCATCGGCGTACACCCTGCGAGCCTCCTTCTGCTTGTCGTCACGCTTGCTCTCCCGCCGGATCCGGTCGATGGCCTTGCGGTTGGCGGTGGTGGTCAGCCAGCCGCCGGGGTTGGGCGGCACGCCGTCGGCCGGCCACCGCTCGACCGCGGTCGCGAACGCCTCGGCAGCCGCCTCCTCGGCGATGTCGAGGTCACCGAAGCGCTTGGTGAGGGAGGCGACCACCCGGGCCCACTCCTCACGGT
>DASULA010000335.1:0-4472 GCA_036278435.1 Mycobacteriales bacterium
GCCGGCGAATCGCCGGGACACCTGGGCGAGGTTGTCCCGCAACTGCTCCAGGGCGGCCGGGCCGATGTTGCCGCCGTGGTCGGCGTAGCGGGTGGATTCGTCGTTCGCCATCGTTACGGCCCTCTCGATCGGGTTGCCCGACCTGAACGTGTCCGGCGACACCCACCAGTTGGGTGGAGTTCGCGGTGGGTCGCCAGCTTGTGGCCGGGTTGCCCCCATCATGCCCACGGTGCCGGCCGGTGCGGTAGCTCCGCGGACCTCGTCGAACGCGCCCAGCGCGGCCCGGTCGATCGCCGGGACGGCGTCCCAGTCCGAGGGCGCGACCAGCCGGGAGGGCGCGGTGTCGAACACCCGGGCCAGCGCGACGAGCTGACTTACGGTGGGACGGCGATCGGAGACCGGCCAGCGCTCCAGCTTCGACAGCGTGGAATGATCCATATGGCCGGGATCCCCGGCATAGGTCTCCTGCAACGCGTTGATCTTCTCGCAGACCTGCTCCAGGCTCAGTTCCAACGCCAGCCGGTAGGAGCGCAGATGCCCGTAGCCCCACCGACCGCGAATGCCCTCGGCGAAGTCGTCCACGCCGTCGCGGCCACGCCGCCGCAGCGCGTCCCGCAGATGTTCCCGGGCCGGGCGGCCCTCCGGGTACTTGATATTTGGCACGTCGCGAATGTCCTTCCGGTGTTCCCGGCCGCCGTCCCCGCACCGGCCCGGTTCTGCGATACGGGCCGAGCCTGAACCATTCTCACCGGTCCGCGCAAGATCAGAATTCCCCGATTATTGGGGCGCTCGCCCCAATTTTGCCGGACACGGCATCACGATTTCCCACGGGCACGGATCGACAGCCGTCACCGGCCGACCAATTATCCGCACCGGGCGCTGCTGACCGTTCCCACGCGGACCGCTTGACTTGGTGGGCGTCGGCAGGAGGGAAAACGCAAATGTCACACCACCACCGCACCGGCGGGTCCGCCGGATCGTCTGAACTGGCCGGAATGCCCCCGATCAGCATCCAGGACGACTGGCCGCTCACGTCACGGGGACTTCCGGTCCGCACCGGCACGGCGCCGTCGGCCACCACCGGGCCAGCACCGGACCGCTTCCAGGCGTTCACCGAGACGGTGCTGGGGCTGCACCGGGTGCTGGCCGACAGGTTCATCCCGATGTGCTCGTGTGGCAGCCCGGCGCGGTACTGCCCGATCGTCAGGGCCGAACACGACGTGCTGGGTATCGCCATGCCGTTCGACTTCGGCCCGCTGGCCCGGCCGCTGTACTACGAAGTGTAGGCCGGTGAACCCCCGACCCGAACGTCCGGTGACGATCCCGCAGGTCACCTGCCACGCCGACAACGGCTGCTACTGGGCCGCGGCCGGCAGCCAGGCCGCCGAGGTCCTGGCCGGACTGCCGGCGTTGCGCAAGGCCCACGACCCGGCCGCACTCGGTCTGCCGACGACCACCGACACCGCGCAACTGCTGGCCGCCGCCGCGGAGTTGGCCCTGGCCGCCGGCTGGGTCCAACGGGTCGACGGGTACTGGCTGTGCCCGGATCACGCCGGGGTCTACCTCGACACCGAACCCCGCCGGTTCACCATCCGCGAGTGCCTCCACCGCCACCGGCTCCGCCACACTGGCTGAGCCGCCGGCGCGCCGGTTCGGGCGTGTCGGGTGTGGGGGCTACGGTCGGGCACCGTGCGTATCCTCCACACCTCGGACTGGCACCTGGGACGGTCGTTCCACCGGGAAAACCTGCTCGGCGCGCAGGCGGCGTTCGTCGACCACCTCGTCGCCACGGTCCGCGCCGAGCGGGTCAACGTGGTGGTGATCTGCGGGGACGTGTACGACCGGGCCCTGCCGCCGGTGGACGCGGTGGCCCTGTGCGACGAGTCGCTGCGCCGGATCCGCGACGCCGGTGCCGCCGCAGTGGTCATCAGCGGCAACCACGACTCGGCCCGGCGGCTCGGGTTCGGCTCGGCCCTGTTCGAGACCGCCGGGGTGTACCTGCGCACCGACGCCGACCGGGTGGGCGAACCGGTGCCGCTGGCCGACCGGCACGGCCCGGTGGCCGTGTACGGCATCCCCTACCTGGAGCCCGACGTGGTGCGCGGCCCGTGGGCCCTGCCCGAACGCGGACACCGGGCGGCGCTGGGCGCGGCCATGGACCGCATCCGCGCCGACCTGACTCGTTGGCCGGCCGGGACCCGGTCGGTGGTGCTCTCGCACGCCTTCGTGACCGGCGGGGACTCCCCGGCCGGCGACGAGTCCAGCGACAGTGAGCGCGACATCAGCGTGGGTGGCGCGGCGCACGTCCCGGCCGGGACCTACCACGGCGTGGACTACGTGGCGCTGGGTCACCTGCACGGTCGGCGGGAACTGGGCTGGACAATCCGTTACTCCGGTTCCCCGCTGGCCTACAGCTTCTCCGAGGAACATCACCGGAAAGGGTGCTGGCTGGTCGACCTGGGACCATCTGGAGTGGACTCGGTGGAGTTCGTGCCGGCGCCGGTGCCGCGCCGGGTGGCCCGGATCCGCGGCCGGATCGACGACCTGCTCACCGCGCCGGAGTGGGACGCCCACGCCGCCTGCTGGTTACAGGTCACGCTGACCGACCCGGCCCGACCGCGCGAGGCCATGGACCGGCTGCGCACCCGGTTCCCGCACACCCTGGCGCTGGGATTCGAACCGGACGGCGGGCGGCCGCAGGACACCCGGAGCTGGGCGGCCAGGACCCGGCACCGCGACGCCACCCAAATCGCGCTGGACTTCGTCGCCGAGGTGCGCGGCGAGCCGGCCGACGCCGAGGAGGCGGCCCTGTTGCGGGCGGCCATCGAACAGGCGGGACACGCGGGACGTGCGGAATACGCCCAGCGGGACGGGGCGGCGGTCTGATGCGGCTGCACAGCCTGGAGCTGACCGCGTTCGGCTCCTTCCGGGACGCCCATCGGGTCGACTTCGACGCGCTGGCCGAGTCCGGCCTGTTTCTGATCGTGGGCGCCACCGGGGCGGGCAAGAGCACCCTGCTGGACGCGGTGACGTTCGGGCTGTACGGAGACGTGGCCGGCGACCGCGGCCGTCGCGGCCTGCGCAGCGACCACGCGCCGGCCGGCGTCGAGCCGCGGATCACCCTGGAGGTGACCATCCGGGGCCGCCGGTTGCGGATCACCCGGAAGCCCGAGTGGAACCGGCCCAAGCTGCGCGGTGAGGGCACGGTGACGCAGAACGCCTCGGTGCTGCTCCAGGAGCACACACCGGGCGGTGACCTCACGACACTGGCGACCCGCATGGACGAGGCCGGTCACCTGATCACCGGGCTGCTGGGCATGTCCCGCGAACAGTTCTGCCAGGTCGCGCTGCTGCCGCAGAACGCGTTCGCCCGGTTCCTTCAGGCCGGTTCGGACGAGCGCCAGGAGGTGCTGGAACGCCTTTTCGAGGCCGGTGTCTACACCAGCGCGGAGTCCTGGCTGGCCGGGCACCGGACCGAACTGGGCCGGCACCGTGACCAGGCGCACCAGGCCGTGATCGCGGTCGCCGGCCGGATCGCCGAGGTGGCCGGGGTGGCCGGGGTCGCCGCGTCGGAAGGTCCGGACGGGACGGACGGATCCGGCGACGGCGGGACCGACCCGGACCGGTGGTCCACCTGGGCGGCCGAGCTGCACGACCGGGCCACCGCCGGCCGCACCCAGGCCGCTGCGGCGGTGACGCGGACGGCTGCCTGGCTGGCCGAAAGGCAGGACGCGGTGGACCGGGCCCGGCGGCTGGCCGAACGGCAGCGACGGCACGCCGACTACCAGCGCCGCGCCGCCGACCTCGACCAGGCCGCCGCCGGGCACACCGCCCGGACAACCGAGCTGGACGCGGCCCGCCGGGCGGCCCGGGTCGTCCCGCTGCTCGGCGCGGTCAGGCGGCACACCGGCGCCCACGCCAGGGCCGGCAGCGCCCTCGGGCTGGCGCTGGCCGCGGCGGCGCGTGCCGGCCTGGTGCCCGCCGACACGACACCGTCCGATCTGGACACCGGCGCGCTGACACGGGCCGAGCGCGCCCGCCGGGACGAGGCGGGCCGGCTGGACGCGCTGCGCGGCGACGCTGACCGGCTGGCCGACCTGGCCACCCGGACCGACCAGCTCGACACCGAGATCGGCAAACTGCGCGCCGAGGAGGCCGGCACCGTAGCCGAACTCGCCGGGTTCCCGGCCGCCGAACGACTGCTGGCCGCCGAACTGCTGGCCGCCCGCACCAGGGCCGCCGGCGTGTCCGCGGCCACCGACGCGTTGGCCGCCGCCGACGAACTGTGCCGGGCGGTGGCCGAACGGGACTCGCTGACCGTGGCACTGGGCACCGCCGAGGACGCCCTGCGCACCGCGGTCGGGCAGGCCCAGGACCGGCGCGAGCAGTGGCTGGCCGTGCGGGAGGCGCGGCTGTCGGGCATGGCCGCCGAACTCGCCGGCCTGCTCACCGGCGGCGCGGCCTGCCCGGTC
>DASULA010000336.1:0-2037 GCA_036278435.1 Mycobacteriales bacterium
GACCTGGTGTCGCTGACCCGGCCGGACGGCTCGCGGGTGCGGGCCGAGTACGGCCGCCCGGGACTGCCGGTGGCTGTGACCGAACCGGACGGGGCGACCTGGCTGACCGAGTACGACGCGGCCGGCAACCCGGTCGCGGTGACCGACCCGACCGGGGTCGTCACCCGCTACGGCTATGACGAGCACGGCGCCGTGGTGTCGGTGACCGACGCGCTGGGCGGGGTGCGACGGATCGACAACGACGCCGCCGGGCTGCCGGTGGCGGTGACCGACCCGCTGGGCGGGACCACCCGACTGACCCGGGACGCCTTCGGCCGGGTGGTCGCGGTGACCGACCCGCTGGGCAACACCATCGAACTCGGCTGGACCGTGGAGGGGAAGCTGGCCTGGCGGCGGTCCCCGGACGGGGCGACCGAGCGGTGGGCCTACGACGGCGAGGGCAACCTGGTCGAGCAGGTGGACGCCGCAGGGCAGGTGACCCGGGTGGAGGTGACCCACTTCGATCTGCCGTCCGCCCGCACCGGACCGGACGGGGCCCGCCTGGAGTTCGGCTACGACACCGAACTGCGGCTGGCCACGGTGACCAACCCGCAGGGGCTGGTGTGGCGGTACGACTACGACCCGGCCGGAAACCTGGTCACCGAGACCGACTTCAACGGCCGGGTGCTGCGCTACGCCCACGACCCGGCCGGTCAACTCACCGAACGGGTCAACGGCGCCGGCGAGGTGGTGCGGTTCACCCGGGACGCGCTGGGCAACGTGGTCGAGCAGCGGGCCGGCGAGGTGGTCACCACGTTCGGCTACGACCCGGCCGGGCGGCTGGTCCGGGCGGCCAACCCCGACGCCGAGCTGACCCTGCAACGGGACGCGCTGGGCCGGGTGGTCGCCGAGACGTGCAACGGGCGGACCGTCACGTCCCGGTACGACGCGCTGGGCCGGCGGGTGCACCGGCGCACCCCGTCCGGGGCGGACAGCGCCTGGGAGTATGACGCCAACGACCAGCCGGTCGCGCTGAGCACGGCCGGGCAGACCGTGCGGTTCGGCCACGACCTGGCCGGTCGGGAGGTGGCCCGCCGGATCGGCGCCGAGGTGCTGCTCGCCCAGACCTGGGACGCCACCCACCAGCTCCGCTCCCAGACCCTCACCGCGGGCGGGCTGGATCGGGCCGGCCAACCGACCGCCGCCTCGCCGGCTGCCGGGCGGTCTCGGCTGGTGCAGCGCCGCGCCTACACCTACCGTCCGGACGGCTACCTGACCGGCATCGAGGACCACCTGGCCGGCTCCCGCCGGTTCGACCTGGACCCGGCCGGCCGGGTCACCGCCGTGCACGGCGCTGGCTGGACCGAGCGGTACGCCTACGACCCGGCCGGCAACCTCACCCAGGCCGCGTGGCCGGCCGAACCGGACGGATCGCCCGAGGCCGACACGGTGGGGGAGCGGCAGTTCACCGGCACCCTGATCCGCCGGGCCGGCGCGGTGCACTACGAGCACGACGCCCAGGGTCGGATGACCCGGCGGGCGCACCGCACCCTGTCCGGCCAGCCCCGCGCCTGGCAGTACACCTGGGACGCCACCGACCGGATGACCGGCGTGACCACCCCGGACGGCACCCGGTGGCGGTACACCTACGACCCGCTGGGCCGGCGGATCGCCAAGCAGCGGCTCGGCGCCGACGGGGGCGTGGTCGAGCGGGTCGACTTCTGCTGGGACGGCGTGGTACTCGCCGAGCAGACCCACACCGGGGCCGGCGGCCCGACCGGAACCACGGTGTGGGACTGGGAGCCGGGCAGCTTCCGCCCGGTCGCGCAGACCGACCGCGTGCCGCTGCGCGACGCCCCGCAGGACGTGATCGACCAGCGGTTCTACGCCATCGTCACCGACCTGGTCGGCACCCCCACCGAACTGGTCGACCCGGCCGGTGCCCTGGCGTGGCAGTCCCGCACCACCCTGTGGGGCGCCCCGCGCGGCGGTGCCCCAACCGCCGCCGACTGCCCGCTACGCTTCCCCGGCCAGTACCACGACCCCGAAACCACCCTC
>DASULA010000337.1:0-2125 GCA_036278435.1 Mycobacteriales bacterium
AGGTCCTGGTCGACCGAGGCGTACTGCCCGGTCAGCCCGATCGTCTGACGCACCCGGTGCGCCTGCGTGAGGACGTCGAACCCACCGATCCGTGCGGTGCCGCTGTCAGGTCGCAGCAGGGTGGACAAAATGCGCACGGCAGTCGTCTTGCCGGCGCCGTTGGGGCCGAGCACCCCCAGGACGGCGCCCTGCTCGGCCGTCAGGTCGACGCCGGCCAGTGCCTGGGTGTCACCGAACCGCTTGGTGAGGCCCTCGGCCTCGATCACGCTCGTCATCTGGACTCCTCGTGTCTGTGGTGTGACCACAGTCGAGGAGCCCGCTGGCAGGCCGCGCACACGAGGCTGGCACGCGCTGGCACGCGGCTGTCGTCGTGCCAGCGACCGGTCCTCAGCCGCGGTGGGCGGCCGTGTCCGTGTGCCGCGTGACCGGCTCCTCGCCGTCCTCACCGGCGGTCGCGTCCGGTTCGCGCAGGTGCAACGCCCACCACATCAGGGCGAGGGCGCCGAGACAGCCGAAGGTGTCGGCGTTCTGGAGCACTCGGCCGATCCAGCGCGGCCACTCGGGGTGGTTGAGCCAGGAGATGCCCCACCAGGGCAGCCGGCACAGGAAGAACCCGGTGATGGCCGCAGCCGCCACGACGCGCCGGCGGTCCCGTAGCGGCTGGGCGCCGAGCACGGCGAGGATGACGACGACCATCCAGTGCAGGTGGTGGATCCATGCGACGGGTGACAGCAGCACGGCCATGAGCCCGACGACGGCGACCTCGCTGACCGAGTCGCCGGCGCGGTAGGCGCGGCGGGCCAGCTGGAACCCGATGACGCCGACGACCGCGATGCAGGCCAGCCACAGGACGGTGCCGGGGACGCCCTGTGGGCCGACCCGCAGCAGGAAGCCGCGGATCGACTGGTTCGAGGTGCCGGCGTTGGGGCCGAGCCGCGCCGGGTCCTGCAGCGCCCCGCCCCAGAAGGCGAACGACGCCCCAGGCAGCAGCACCCACGCGCCGAGCGTGACCGCGACGGCGGTCCCGACCGCGGTGGCCGCCTCGCGCCAGCGGCGGTTGACCAGGTAGTGGATGACGAAGACGCCTGGGGTGAGCTTGATCGACATCGACAGCCCGACCAGCACCCCCGGCGGCACCCGCCGGAGCAGGCCCGGGCGCGGCTGCCGCAGGTCCATCAGGCATGCCAGCACCATGAACGCGTTGACCTGCCCAAAGCGGATGCCGTCGGACACCGGGTGCAGCCAGAGCATCGGTGCGGTCAGCAACGCCAAGGTGATCGGCGCCAGGGCGCGGGTGCGGTGGACCAGGCGCCACCCGGCATACCAGACGATCGCGACGTTGGCGACGACCTGGGCGAGCGTCCACAACCAGCCAACCGCCCCGAAGGGAATGAACGCCAACGGGATCGCGAGCAGCGCCGCGAACGGCGGGTAGGTGAACGGCAGCAGCTGGGGCGCCTCGGTCATGGCCGAGTAGATGGGGCGGCCCGCCAGGATCGACACCCCTGCCTGGCGGTACACCTCGACGTCGACCTGCCACTGGTCAAGTGGCCAGAAGACGAGGTAGCGCAACACCGGGATGGCGGCGGCGGCGAGCACCAGCGCACCAGCCAGCGACCACCGCGCGGCCGGTGACCACGCCCCGACCACCCGGGCGACCAGGTGCCCGGCAGCACGCACCCGTGGCCAGCGGGCGCGTGAGGGCGCGGAGGCCCGGGTCGTGGCGGTCACGCCCTCCATTCTTGCGTGCAGCCGGACCCGTAGCCTGTACGGGTGACCCGCCGCGCCCTGCTCGTGCTCGCCGGCCTGCTCACGACCCTGTCTGCAGTGCTGCTGCCCGCCACCGCAACTGCCAACCCGGTGGGCAGCGCATCGGGGACCCCGACGACGGCGTCGGGCGGGACCGTCAACCCTGCGGCAGAGACTCCCGGTCCGGCGATCCTGATCGGCACCGGCGGGATCACCTGGAGTGACGTCTCCCAGAAGGGCACCCCGTCACTGTGGTCGTTCCTCACCGACGGCGCGACCGCCGCACTGTCGGTGCGCTCGGTCTTCACCAACACCTGCCCTGTCGACGGCTGGCTCAGCCTGTCGGCCGGCAACCGGGCCGCCGCCCCCGGCCCGG
>DASULA010000338.1:0-10373 GCA_036278435.1 Mycobacteriales bacterium
CCAGACGGTCGCCTCGATCGGCTACTCCTACGACCTGAACGACAGGATGACCGGCAAGACCACAACCGGCACCGCCGGGGCGGCGGACAACACCTACGGCTACGACCAGGCCGGCCGGCTCACCACGTGGAGCGACGGGACCACCACCACGAACTACGCCTGGGACGCGTCGGGCAACCGCGTTCAGGCCGGCGCCGACACGGCCACGTTCGACCAGCAGGACCGGTTGGTCAGTGAGGGCGACACCACCTACTCCTACACGTCCCGCGGCACGGTCGAGTCGAAGACCAGTTCCGGGCTGGCCGACGACTTCTCCTTCGACGCGTTCGACCGGCTGGTCAACGAGGGCGGCACCAGCTACAGCTACGACGGCCTGGACCGGCCCACCTCCCGCAATGACCAGGCGATCAGCTACGACGGGACGGACAGCGAACCGGTCTCCGACGGCACCGCGACCTACGCCCGGGGTCCGGCCGACGAACTGCTCGCGGTCGCCCAGGGCGACACCGCCGATCTCACCCTGTCCGACCAGCACGGCGACGTGGTCGGTGACTTCGATCCGTCCGACACCACCCTGGACGCGCTGACCGACTCGGCGGCCTACGACCCGTTCGGGCAGGTCACCGCGACCAGCGACACCACCGGAATCCCCGGCAACGTCGGATACCAGGGCGACTGGACCGACCCGGACACCGGCCAGGTCGACATGGGCGCCCGCTTCTACGACCCGGACACCGGAACGTTCGACTCCCGAGACACCGCCACGTACACCACCGGCGCGTCGATCCTGGCCAACCCGTTCGTCTACGGCGCCGGTGACCCGCTGGACAACACCGACCCGACCGGCAACTGGCCGTGCTTCAGTTGCGCGTTCCACGCGGTCACCCACGCGGTGAGCAGTGCGGTGCACACCGCCGTGCACGTGGCCAGCACGATCATCAGCACCGGCTGGCACTACGCGGTGTCGGCGGTCCGCACCGTGGTACACGCCATCGCCTCGGCGGCCCGGTGGGTGTACAACAAGGCCCGGGCGGCGATACACGCCGTCGCGCACGCGGTCAGCAGCGCCTACAACTGGGTGAGGAGCAAGGCCGCCGCCGCGTACAACTGGGCCAAGCAGCGGGCCGCGGCGGCCCGCCAGGCCGCGGTCAGGGCCGCCAGGGCGGTCACCAGGCACGCCAAGGCGGCGGTGGCCTGGGCGGTCAAGCACAACCCGATCCCGGCGATCGCCGCCGCGGTCAAGCCGCTGTACACCGGGCTGAAGAAGGTGATCTCGGCGGCGGCCCGGATACCGGCGCAGGTCGTCGCGGTCACCCGCAATGTGGTGAAGGACGCCACCAAGGCCGTCCAGGTCATCTACCACGACGCGGTGGAGGCCGCCGGCACGGTCGTGCAGAACGTGTCCAAGGCCGTGCAGGCGACCGCGAACTTCGTCGAGGCGCACGCGGCCACCATCGCCGGCATCGCGGCCGGGGCCGTGGTCGGCATCGGCTGCGGACTCGCCATCGGCTGGACCGGGGTGGGCGCGGTGGCCTGCGCCGCCGCGGCCGGCGCGGTCGGCTCGCTGGTGACCGACGCGGTCGAGGGCGGCCACAGTTGGAAGCAGATGGCCGTCGACGCCCTGGTCGGCGGGGCGTTCGGCGCCCTCACCGGCGGCCTGGGCTCGATCGGCGGCGCCGGGCTCGGCGCCGGTGCCCGGGCGCTGGTCACCGACGGGGCCGAGTCGGCCGGGCGGGCCGCGCTGTCGGCCGGCCGGCAGGAGGCGTCCAACATCGTCCGCGGCCGGATCAGCGGCGGCCTGGGCCGCAACATCGCCCGCCGGGCGCTGGGGAGCTGCACCAACAGCTTCACCTCCGGCACCGGGGTGCTGATGGCCAACGGCAGCCGCAGGGCGATCCAGGACGTGCGGATCGGCGATCGGGTGATCGCCACCGACCCGATCACCGGTAAGACCGCCGCCGAACCGGTCGCCGACGTCATCGTCGGTCACGGCGTGCGCCGCCTGGTCGCGCTGACCGTCGCGGTGGGTGTCGCGCTGGGTGGTGGCGGGGTGGCCTACGCCGACTCCGGCACGCATGCCCAGCGGACCGAGACGATCACCGCCACCGAGGGCCACCCGTTCCGGGTGGACGGCCAGGGCAAGCCGATCGGCCCGGACCTGACCGTCAACGGGTACTGGTCCACCGCCGGCAACCTGCGCCCCGGGGTGTGGCTGGATACCCCGGGTGGTGGTCACGCCGCCGTCCTGGCCACCCGCGCCTACACGACGACCACCACCGTCTACAACCTCACCATCAACGGCATCCACACCTTCTATGCCGAAGCCGGCGACACGCCACTCCTCGTTCACAATGATTCGTGCCGGGCTGTCACCCTGTTGGGGCGCAAGGCCGATATCGAGCAGTACATGGCCAACAACCCGGACGGCGGCTTCGACGCTGACTTCCTGAACATTCGTGGAACCATGAACAATGGCAAGGCGGGGACGGGGGGTTGGACCTGGCAGCGCAACAAGCGCTTCATCGACGAGGCGCTTGAGGGCGGCAATGACGTCCGGCTGGTCACCGACCCGAACAAGCCGCTCTACTCCGGCGGAAACACCTATCAAAGGGAGCTCAAGTACATGCAGGGCAGGGGATACGGCTGGGAAGAGGCCGACGGCCATTGGAGTGTCCAGCGGGTCCGGCCGTGACCAACCGCGCTGCGTGGGTATGAGCAAGCGGGCGGGTGTACTCAAGTCCTTCGAGTCCGAGGTGGCGCAGCACTTCGGGCCGCTGGCCGCCGAGTTCGGCTGGGCGCGGAGTATCGAGCCGAACCGCGTCGCCGGGGTCAGGTGCGTCGCCTACGGCTCGGCGCCACTGATTTACCGTGTCTGCTACGTCCAGGACGACCACGGAGTCTTCACGGCTGTGCACATGGTCGCCGGACACCACACGCTCGTCGCCTATCTGGAGGAGCTCGTGCCGGCCGCCGGACTCGGATCACGACAGGACGTTCCGACCAGTGTGAACACGCTGTACACGCTGCGCCGGGCGCTGTCCGGCCAGGTTGGCTGGGTGCGTCGCCTGCACCCGACACTCGCCGGATCGGAGGGTGTGGACCTGATGCGGCGGGCAGGTGCCCGAAAGTGGTGAGCGCCGGAGCGGAGGATTTTCGGTGCCATCCGCAGATGGAGAAAGACAAGCCATAAATCGGGTGACAGGAGAAGACGAGTGATTATGTGTCGACCGGCCGTTTCGCGCCGGTTAGGGGGAGCGACGGCGTTGGCCGTCCTGGCGGCCACCGGAGCGGTGGTCGTCACGGGGGCGCCGGCGGTGGCGGCGGCAGGGTGCGTGACATCGGACCAGTACGCCCACCATGCGGTGTCACCGGGCAGCGTGGCCGGCGTGAGTGACGTGGCCGGGGCGAAGTTCGGGGCGGCGGTGGCGGTCGGGGACTTCGACCACGACGGGTTCGCCGACGTCGCGGTCGGCGCGCCGGCCGACAAGGTGGGCAGCAACGCCTCGGGCGCGGTGTACGTCCTCCGCGGCACGGCCGCCGGCATCGACACCGCGTCGGGCACACGGCTCACTCAGACCAATATCGGTGCCGGCAACGAGGCCGGGGACAAGTTCGGGGCGGCGCTGGCCGCCGGCGACTTCGACAAGGACGGCTTCGCCGACCTGGCCGTCGGCGACCCTGGTGAGGCCGTGGGGACCCATGCCAAGGCCGGGGCGATCGCGCTGTTCCTGGGCAAGGCGGCGGGGCTGACCACCGGGAAGTTCATCGACCAGGACCTGGACGGAGCCAGCAACGAGGCCGGGGACGAGTTCGGCACCTCGCTGGCCGCCGGAGACGTCAACGGCGACGGGTTCGCCGACCTGGCCATCGGCACCCCGGGTGAGGTCCAGCCCGGTGCCACCGCGCACAGCGGCACGGTGTTCGTCTACAAGGGAGTGTCCACCGGCCTGGCGAAGGGCTGGAGCGAGTCGCAGTCCAAGGCGGGAGTAGGCGCCGACGAGGCCGGCGACCAGTTCGGCGAGGCGGTGGCGATCGGGAACGTGACCGGTGACAGCCACGGCGACCTGGTGGTCGGCGCGCCGGGCGAGGCGCCTGGCACCGACCCGGCCAACAGCGGTGCCATCTACGTCATGCCCGGCTCGTCCACCGGCGTTGCCGCCGGATTCGGCGACAGCCAGACCGGGGACGGCGGCACGAACGAGGCCGGCGACCGGCTCGGCGCGGCCCTGGCGGTAGGCGACTTCGACAAGGACGGGCACGCCGACGTCGCGGCCGGCGTGCCGGGTGAGGCACCGGACACCAACCCGGCGTCCGGATCGGTGCTGGTCTTCCCGGGCGCGGCCAGCAAGCTGGGCCACGGGTTCTGGCTCCAGGAGGCCAACACCGGCGACGCGCCGGCCGCCGCGGACAAGTTCGGTGCGGCGCTGGCCGCCGGTGACGTGAACGGCGACGGGTTCGCCGACCTGCTGGTGGGGGCGCCGGGCAAGACGGTGGGCGCCGTGAGCGGTTCCGGCGCGACCTACCTGTTCGCCGGCGGTCCGCGGCAGGCCGACTCCACGGCGAGCATGCACCTGGGCCGGCGGATCGGCCAGACCGATGTGGGCGCGGGCAACGAGACCAACGACGCGTTCGGCGCGTCGGTCGCCATGGGCGACATCACCGGCGACGGTCGGGCCGACGCGATCATCGGCCACTCGGGCGAGGCGGTCCCGGGCCAGCCGGCCTCGGGCACCGCCACGCAGGTGTCCAACCTGGCCGAGCCAGCCACACCGGTCACTCCCCGGTTGCCGATCGAGCCGTTCGCCCCGATGAGTGCGTTGCAGGCGAGTCCGATTCCCGGGGCGGCGCTGGGCACGGTGGAGTACGCCTATACCGACAACATCGGCCGGCTGGTGCACGGTCACCAGGACGATCCGGACAATGCCCTGTCGGTGCAGTGGACGGTCATCTCCGGGCTGGATGCGTTCACCGGCCGGCCAGCCCTGGCCGAACAGTCCAACGGCGAACTCCAGGTGATCGGGCACAACATCGAGGGCCCGGACTGGGTCAACACCGAGACCAGCAAGGAACCGCCGGTCTGGGGTACCTGGACCACTCCGACCTACCCGATGGGTTCGCCTCCGGTACTGGCCCGCCAGTCCGACGGCAGCAACGTGGCGTTCGCGATCGATGCCGCGGGTGAGCTGTGGGTGCTGCCGCAGAACGGTCCGAACGGCGGCTACACCTCGTGGGTGAGCCTGGGCATCGGTGACCTGGCTGGTGCCCCGGTCGCGGTGACCACCGCGAACGGCGTCCAGGTGTTCGTCCGGGACACGACTGGTGACATCAAGACGATGCTGTACTCGCCGGACCGGTTGGTGTCCGGGTGCACCAGTCTGAACGGGGCCGGTTTGACTGGTACGCCGTCGGTGGTGGTCTACCCGGGTAGCGTCCTGCGGGTGTTCGCTCGAGCCGCGGACGGGTCGATCGTGACCCAGATGCAGGACGGCACGGGCGCGTTCCCCGGCGTCTGGGAGACGGTGGGCACGTTCACCGCCGCCGGTGCGCCGGCCGCGCTGCTGGATCCGTTGACCGGTAAGACCGAGGTGGTGGCCCGGGGTGTCGACGGGGCGATCTGGAACACCGGGGAGACCGTGCAGGGGTCGGGGGTGTGGCGGGACTGGGCGCAGGCCAGCCAGCTTGGTGACAACTCGGCGACCGACCCGACGGTGTTCGACCTGACCAACTCCAACGGCACCGGGTGGGCGTTCGTGTTCCGCAACTCCGACAACGTGGTCCGGGTCTACGAAGCCCGTTCCAGCTTCGGCGCCCTGGCGCTGACCGCCGGGCAGCACCCGTCCTTCGACGCGACAACCCTGCCCGCGCCACCGGGCGAATAACCGCCGAATGACGCGCCCTCCCGGATGGGCACCATCTCCGTCCGGGAGGGCGCGCCCGCGTCCGCTCGGCCCCGGCGGGCCGGTTCGCGTGGAACTCGGCGATCCGGCCCAGCGCCTCGCGCATGTCATCCGGGCTGGCCCGGCACATGCAGGCATCGATCCAGCGGCCGCAGCGGTGGCAGACCCGACCGTCCACCGGAACGGCCGGCGGCCCGGCCGGCGACCCGGGTGGCCCCGGCGGTCCCGCCGAGGTCATCAGCCGGCGGTAGGCGGGGTGCCGAGGCTCGCTCATTCCAGTGCCCCGAGGTGAGTCAGCTCGCGGACCACCGCATTGCGCGTCGCGCACGGCCAGCCGACGCGGTGCCAGCGGGTCGAGCATCCCTGGCACCATGATCGCCCGGCGCGGTCCCGGATCGGCGAGTGCAGGGCGAGCACCGCGTGCAGTCCCCGGCTCATCACCACCAGGTCGCCCAGGTCGCAGCGCGGGTCGTTTCCCGCCACGGAGTTCTGCGCGGTCTGGCTGACCCGCTGGACGTAGTTCGCCACTGCGATGGCACGGTTGCGCCGTGGGCGGCGCGCCACCGTCCGAGGTCGAACCGGCCGAACCGGGGCGCGGACCTCACCGCCGCCTCCGTGGCGGGCTGCCGACCGGCAGGGAGTGGCGAATCACCTCGGGCCAGGTGTCGGAGGTCAGCGGCGCGGGCGGCATCCCCCGCTCGCCCCCGGCCGGACGCCCTGCCCCGCCGTTGCGTCGCACGATCCTCTGATGCGTCGTGCGCCTGGTGTTCTGTGACTCGGTCACCCCGATAGCCCTCTCACTCTGCGATGTAGTGTGCTGAACACATGGTGGCGAGCACAGATTGACATTGTCAGATCGCCATAGGCAATGACACGAAGGAGTGAATCGGCACCGGGCGGGTTGTGTCCGGGGGCGTGGGCTGGACAGACTGCCCGCGATCAACGGACCGGAGGAGGCAGGATGACGTCTCGCGTTGTGCCCACGATGCGGCGCCGACGGCTGGGGGAACTGCTGCGTAAGGCCCGGGAGGACAAGGGCCTGGGCGTGGACGAGGTGGCCGCCAAGTTCGAGTGGTCGGGCAGCAAGGTGTACCGGATCGAGCGGGCCGCACAGGGCATCGCGGTCAGCGACGCCCGGCTGCTGCTCGACCTGTACGGCGTGGCCGGCGACCGGCAGGAGGAGGTGCTGGCGCTGGTCCGGGAGGCCAAGCGGCGCGGCTGGTGGCACTCCTACACCGATGCCCTGCCCGAACCGTTTGCCGCCTTCGTCGGCCTCGAACAGGACGCCGCGTCCGTCGGCAAGTACTCCTCGGAGTTGATACCTGGCCTGTTGCAGACGGAGCACTACGCGCGAACAATCCGGCGGGCCGCGTTGCTCTCTGACACCGAGGAGACCGCGGAGCGCTGGCTGGAGGTCCGGGCCCGCAGGCAGGAGCGACTGCGCGGCGACCATCCGTTGAGTTATTGGGTGGTGCTCAGCGAGGCGGTGATTCGGCGGGTGGTCGGCAGTCCACAGGTCATGCGTGAGCAGCTTCGCAAGCTACTTGACCTGGCCGATCTACCCAACATCACGGTGCAGGTACTGCCGTTCGAGGTCGGTGCACACGCCGCTATTGGTAGCGCGTTCACCGTGGTCCGGTTCCCAGAAAAGGCCGCTCCGGACGTGGTCTACGTGGAACTGCCGATGAGCTGCGTATACGTGGAGCAGGAGGGACAGGTCGAGAGGTATAACCTCATCTTTGACCACGTACGCGCGTCCGCTCTGGATCCTCACCGGTCTGCGAGCATGATCGCGTCCGCGGCTGAGAATCTGGGCTGACCGAGGAGAGGAGGCGCGAGATGACCCCTCCTGACTGGTCTCGCGCCCGCTGGCGTAAGAGCACCTACAGCGGCAATGACAACGGTTGCGTGGAGTTCGCCGAACTGGGCGGCGGGCGGGTGGGTGTCCGCGACACCAAGGACCGCGGCCACGGCCCGGTGCTGGTCTTCGGCGGTCCGGCCTGGACCGCATTCGTCCACGCGGTCAAGGCCGGGGACGTCGACCGGGGCTGACCCACGAGGCGATGCGTCCCGCCGGCCGTGGGTGCGCAACCGCTCGTCATGTCAGGGTGTCAGGTCGAGGATGCGGACCTTCTGGCCCTTCCTGCCTGGCGGCGCATGCGTCCGGTCAGGTGTCGGCGGCCAGGGTGGCGGGCTGGTGTGGTGGGTCGGCGTATGCCTGGGCGACCGTAGCGCGGTCGAAGACGTGCCAGGTGGCCGCGGACACGATGAGCGCGACCACGAAGCCCACCCAGTAGGGCGCGGTCAACCCGAATGTGGCCGCGATCGCGCCGCCGAGCAGCGCGCCCACGCAGTTGCCGCCGGCGGCGACGAACAGGTTGGTGCTGCCGACCCGGCCGAGCATCTCCGGCGGGGTGAGTCGCTGGCGCAGCGAGCTGCCCACGATGCTCCACAGCGTGCCGTGCACCCCGAAGGCGAACATCACGAACCCGACCAGGTACGCGCTGCGTGACGCGGCCAGGGTCAGGTGCATCCCGGCCTCGATGAGCAGCCCGACCCGGATCGTCCAGGTCGCGGTGACCCACCCGATGAGCCGGTCACCGAGCACGGACCCGAGGATGCCGCCGGCGGCCATGCAGGTGAACAGCAGGCCGTAGCCGACCGAGCCGAGGTTCAACCGTTCCCTGGCGAGCAGGACCAGCACGGCGGTGGCCGCGGTCAGCGTCACGTTCAGCAGCCCGATCAGGATCGACATGGTCCGCAGCAGCCGCTGGCCCATCAGCCAGCGGAACCCCTCGACGACCTCCGCCCGGACCGATCGGGTCCGGCCCGGCTCGCCGTCGGCGCCGGCCGGTGCACGCGGTGACGACCGGTACACCCCGGCGACCAGGCCGATCAGGACCGCGCTGGCCGCATAGGTGCCCGCGTTGACGAGGAACGGGATGCTCGCCGCCAGCACGAACAGGAACCCGCCGAGCGGCCCGGCGACCATCTGCTGCATCAGGATGGTGCCGCCGAACAACCAGCCGTTCGCCCGTTCCAACCGAGCCCGCGGCACCACCGAGGCGATCATCGCCTGGCTGGCCGACCGGAACACGATCTCGCCGGTGCTGACCACGAACAGCACCGCGTAGAGCAGGGCGATGCTGGCGTGCCCGGTCAGGATCGCGGCGGCAAGCGCGCCCATCGCGGCGACCCGTGCCGCGTCGATACCGATCATCAGCCGGCGCCGGTCGACCCGGTCCACCAGCACCCCGCCGGGCAGCGCGAACAGCAGCCACGGCAGCCAGGCCACCCCGAACGCGGCCGACACGACCAGGGGATCGTTGGTGCGCGACGCGACGAACAGCGGCGCGGCGATGGTGGCCAGCCCGCTGCCCAGCGCCGAGGTGGTGCTGGCCGCCCACAGCCTGGTGAACCGCCCCCCGAGCCGTTCCACCGCGTCCCCAGCCACGCCACCCGACGCTACCGGAGCCCCCACCACACCACCCCCGACTTTCACCCAGGGCGGACGGTCACGCCACGGCCAGGCCACGGGAGCGGGCGGCGGTTGCCTGCTCGTGGCCCCGGGTCGCCCCGAGTGTCCGGGTCAGAGGCCAGCCCAAACGATTGTCACTCCGGCAGCAACTCGAAGGCAGCGCAATGTGCTGGACGGACGGCGCGAAAGTGTCTGTGGTCGAGGGTGGCGATCCGCCTCACGCCGAGCTGTTCCGCCGTTGCGATGACAGCGGCATCCGCGGTGCCGAGCGGAAAGTCGGCGTAGCTGCGTACCAGCTCGGCCATTCGGGCAAAGTCCGCGGCGGTTGTCGGCTCGACCGGCAGCTCTCCGCGTGCCAGCGAGTCGAGGAACGACGCTTCGACCTTGGGACCAGATCGAAGGCAGGTCAGGTAGGCGACCTCGGTGATGATCGGCGCCGGTACCACGACGGGACCTCGATACCGGTTCAGCAGATCGACGCACAGCCGATGGTGACGGTCCTTGGAGTTGAGCGCGGCCACCAGCGACCCGGTGTCGGCGACGATTATCCGGCATGCTTGCCGAACTCGGCTCGCAGGATTTCCTCGGACCGTTCGGCGAGGTCTGGCTCGGCGTGCATGAGGCCGATGAGGGACACGGTGCGGACCGGTTCGTCGGCGAGCGTGGACTCGGTCGGCTCCGGGACGGCCGGTGGGCAGGTGACCAGTTCGACCAGCATGGCACGTACCGCCTGGCCTGGTGGGTAGTGAGCCGGTCGACCAAGCGGTGCGCCTCGGCGTGGTCGGGCGCTGCGGACATGCGTCGGTGCCACTCGTGCTTCGGCCGGCCTGCCCTCGGCCGGATCGCCGTCAGTGGCGGGTGGGGGTGAGAGTGAGGGGGCGGCCGGCCAGGGTGGCGCGGCGGGTGGCCAACTGGTCGGTGATCGACAGGAGGGCCTTGGCGGCAGGGGCGTCGGGGGCCGACAGCACCAGGGGGCGGCCGTTGTCGCCACCCTCGCG
>DASULA010000339.1:0-13811 GCA_036278435.1 Mycobacteriales bacterium
GGCCCCGGCCCGGGCGGCCCTCTCGGCCAGCGCCCCGACCAGCCGGCGCACCGTCGCCTCGTCCGGGGCGCGGGCGTCCAGCCAGGCCCGGACCCGGGACGGCACCGCGTTCACCCCGTTCGGGTCGACCAACAGCCGCCCCACCGTGGCGTGCGCGCCGAACTCGGTGGCCAGTTCCCGGGCGGCCAGCACGGTCCGCGCCGCGGGCAGCATGGCGTCGCGGCGGTCGGCCAGCCGGGTGGTGCCGGCGTGGTCGGCCCGCCCGGCGAAGTCGAACCGCCAGCGGCCGTGCGGCCAGATCCGGCCGGCCAGGCCGACTGGCGCGGCCAGGTCGACCAGGCCGCGGCCCTGCTCGACGTGCAGTTCCACGAAGCACCCGATCCGGCCCAGCAGGTCCCGGTCCGGCCCGAGCCCAGCCGGGTCGACGCCGGTCCCGGCCATCGCCTCGGCCAGGCTCACCCCGTCGGCGTCGCGCAGGGCGCGGGCCCGGTCCGGGTCCAGCACCCCGGTGGCCAGCCGCGAACCCACGCAGGACACCCCGAACCGGGAACCCTCCTCGTCGGAGAAGCACACCACCGCCACCGGCCGGCGCGGCGCCACGCCCCGGGACCGCAGTTCGTCCAGCGCGGCGAACGCCGACACCACACCCAGCGGCCCGTCGAAGCCGCCGCCGTCGGGCACCGAGTCCAGGTGGCTGCCGGTGGCGACCGCGTCGGGGCCGTCCGGGTCACCCCACCACGCCCACAGGTTCCCGTTGCGGTCCGGCCGCAGGGCCAGCCCGCGGGCACGGGCCTGCCCGCCGAACCACGCCCGGCACTCCTGGTCCGCCGGGCTCCAGGCGAACCGGCGATACCCGCCAGTGCCCGGCACCCTTCCGATCCCGGCCTGCGAGCGCCACAGCTCGTCGAAGCTACCCATGCCCCATCTCACCCCATCCGCCTACCAAACCCCACCCCGAAGCGGCCTGTCATGGTGGATTTCACCCTGGGTTGCCCTGATGAACCGCTGTTTCTTCGGCATGTACTGCGGGTAAATTCGGATCCGATGACCGTCCGACCCCTGCCTGAGGAACCTCAGGCGCGCCGCGAGGTCAAGGCATCACGCCGCGCCGACACATCCGGGAGAAAGCGCGCCGGTCAGGACCGGCCCACCCGGCCGATCAGGCTCGCCCGGCCCACCCCGGCGCTCCGGCAGACCCGGCGGACCCGGCTGGCCCGGCAGGCAGCGCGGAACAGACAGGTCGGGCCCACTCGGCTGACCAGGCTACGGCGGCACTGGTGGATCGAGGTGCTGATCGTGCTGGCCGGGTACCAGATCTACGAGTGGACCCGGGGGGTGGCGCCGAACCATCCGGGCATGGCCCGGCGCAACGGGCTGGCGATCTGGCATGCCGAGCAGTGGCTGCACCTGGACCCGGAACCGTGGCTGAACCACGCGCTGGAAGCGGTGCCCCCGCTGGCCGCGCTGGCCGGCTACTACTACCTCGCCCTGAACTTCTTCGTCCCGATCGGGCTGTTGATCTGGTTGTACCTGCGCCGCCCGGCCGACTACGGCCCACTGCGCTGGGTGCTGGGGGTGGTCACCATGTCCAGCCTGGTGTGCTTCTGGCTGCTGCCGGTGTCCCCGCCGCGCTTCGTGGTGACCGGCATGATGGACACGGTGGCCACCTCGCACCTGATCGGAGCGGCCTACCAGGGCGAGATCGCGCCGCACGCGAACCTGTACGCGGCCATGCCCAGCCTGCACGTGGCCTGGGCCGGCTGGTGCGCGGTGGTCGCGCTGCGGGCCTGCCGGCGGGCCTGGGTGCGCGCGGTGTTCTGTGCCTACCCGGCGCTGACCACCGTCGACATCCTGGCCACCTCGAACCACTACCTGGCCGACGCGCTCGGCGGCGCGCTCCTGCTCGGCCTGGCCTGCGGGACGGTCGCGCTGGTCGCGCTGGTCCGGGCGCCGCGGTCGGGTACACCACCCCCCGATCCCGTATCGATTCGGAAACGGTAGGCCGCCTGGTTACGGTCAGGTAGCAGACTGCCGGTCTGGTCTGACCGGTTCGGTGCTTGACTGTCCCGGGTTTGACGGCCTTTGCTTGAGTTCCACGAAATGGGTCAACGATGGCACGCTGAGGGGAAAGGTTATGCGAAATTCAAGGCTGATCGTCGCGGCATCGTTCGCCGTGCTCGCGGTCACCGCCAGCGGGTGTTCAGGCTCGACGCCCGGCGGAAACTCCACGAGCGGCAACGGGCGGGGCCCAATCACGTTTGCCACCGGCAAGGACACCACCGGCAAGCTACAGGGCCTGCTGGACCAGTGGAACAAGGCCCACCCGAGCGAGAAGGTCACCCTGGTCGAGCTGTCGGAGAACGCCGACGACCAGCGCAACGCGATGGTGCAGAACTTCCAGGCCAAGAGTTCGCGCTTCGACGTGGTGAACTCCGACGTGGTGTGGACGGCCGAGTTCGCCGCGCGCCACTGGATCCAGTCGCTGGACGGCAGCATCGACACCAGCGGGCTGCTGCCGGCAACGGTGGCCACCGCCACCTACAACGGCAAGCTGTACGCGGCGCCGTTCACATCGGATGGTGGGCTGCTCTACTACCGCAAGGACCTGGTGGCCAGGGCGCCGCGGACCTGGGCGGCCCTGAAGATCGACTGCGCGATCGCCAAGCAGCACAAGATGGGCTGCTATGCCGGCCAGTTCGCGCAGTACGAGGGGCTGACCGTCAACGTCTCCGAGGCGATCGACTCGGCCGGCGGAAGCATCCTGAAGAACAGCGGCAAGAAGGTCACGGTGGACAGCCCCCAGGCAAAGGTGGGCCTGGACTTTCTGGTGAACGGCTTCAAGCAGGGTTACATCCCCTCCGAGGCCATCACCTACCAGGAGGAGGACGCCCGGCGTGCCTTCCAACAGGGCCACCTGCTGTTCATGCGTAACTGGCCGTACGTGTACAACCTGGCCCAGGCCCAGGGCAAGGACTCGGTGGTGCAGAACAAGTTCGCGGTCGCCCCGCTGCCCGGCCCGAACGGCCCCGGCTCCTCCACGCTCGGCGGGCACAACCTGGCCCTGTCCAGCTATTCCAAGCACCCGAAGAGCGCGATCGACTGGATGAAGTTCATGGAGTCGGCGAACATCCAGCGCAAGCTGCTCACCCAACTGTCCAACGCGCCGGTGGTGGCCTCGCTCTACGACGACCCGAAGCTCCAGCAGCAGGTGCCCTACCTGGCCACCCTCAAGCAGAGCATCCTGAGCGCCAAGACCCGCCCGGTCACGCCGGTCTACAACGAGGTGACGCTGGCGATCGAGAAGAACTCCTACGCCGCCTTGCAGGGTAAGAAGAGCGTGGACCAGGCGCTCAAGGACATGGCCGCCGACATCAAGCGGGCGGCGGCGGACAACTGATCCGGCGACCGCGAGGAGACGGTTGACAGTGGCAGGCGAATCATGACGGCGGTGACCCAACCGGTCCAGGCCGGACGGTCCGCCCGGGGTGAACGGCGGCGCGGGCGGGCCGGCCGGGGTGACTCGCGACTCGCGCTGTGGTTGATCGCCCCCACCGTGGTCGCATTGGCGCTGGTGATCGGCTACCCGGTGGTGCGGGCGCTGTGGCAGTCCACGTTCAGCGACTCCATCACCGGGAACAGCCGGTTCATCGGCATCGGCAACTACCGCCAGGCGCTGACCGGCCCGGACTCCTCGGACTTCTGGGCGGCGTTCCGGTTCACCTCGCTGTTCGCGGTGGTCACCCTGTTCCTTGAGGTGGCCATCGGGATGGCGATGGCGCTGATCATGAATCGGGCGTTCCGCGGTCGGGCTCTGCTGCGCACCAGCGTGTTGGTGCCGTGGGCGATCCCGACCGCGGTGACCGCGGTGCTGTGGCGGTGGATGCTCCAGCCCGAGGGCGTGGTCAACTACCTGATCAGCCACAAGGTGCTGTGGACCGGCAGCGAGTGGCCGGCCAGGTGGGCGATCGTGGTCGCCGACACCTGGAAGACCGCGCCGTTCATCGGCCTGCTGTTGCTGGCCGGGCTCCAGATCATCCCCGACGAACTGTACGAGTCGGCCCGGGTGGACGGTGCCAGCGCGTGGAAACGGTTCGTCACCATCACCCTGCCGCTGGTGCGCCCGGCGCTGCTGGTGGCGGTGCTGTTCCGGCTGCTCGACGCGCTGCGCCTCTACGACCTGCCGGCGATCCTCACCCACGGGGCCAACGGGACCACCAGCCTGTCGATCCTGGTGGTGCAGGCGTCGATCCAGCAGACCAAGTACAGCCTCGGCTCGGCACTGTCCACCCTGACGTTCCTCTACATCTTCATCGTGGCGTTCTTCTTCGTGAAGGTGCTGGGCACGAACGTGGTGCGCACCCAGCAGCGGGCGGTGAGCTGACATGACGGCGATCGCGCCGGGTGTCCCGGTGACGGTGGCGGTGCGCCGCCGGCACCGCCGCCGGCTGGGTTGGTCCACCCTGGGGCTGTGGGGGGCGATCGCGCTGATCGCGGTCTACTGTCTGGCCCCGTTCTACTGGATGGTCGTGACCAGCCTGAAGGCTCCGGACGACATCTTCAACAACGACCTGCTGCCCTCCCACCTGTCCCTGGCGAACTACCGGGCGGTCTTCGGTGCGCGCAACAACTTCGCCTACGCGCTGCGCAACAGCCTGGTGATCGCCGGGGTGACCACGGTGGTGGCGATGATCATCGCCACCTTCGCCGCCTACGCGCTGGCCCGGTTGCACTTCCGCGGCAAGTTCCTGGTGCTCGGCGGCGTGCTGGCCGCGTCGATGTTCCCCGGGGTGGCGCTGCTGACCCCGCTGTTCCAACTGTTCACCAACCTGAACTGGATCGACCAGTACCAGTCGATGATCGTGCCGGACATCTCCTTCGCCCTGCCGCTGGGCGTGTGGATCCTGACCAGCTTCTTCGCCGAGATGCCGTGGGAGCTCGAACAGGCGGCGAAGGTGGATGGCTGCACCCCCGGGCAGGCGTTCCGGCGGATCATCATGCCGCTGGCCGCGCCCGGGATCTTCACCACCACGATCCTGGTCTTCATCTCGGCCTGGAACGAGTACCTGATCTCCAGCAGCATGTCGCTGAGCCTGGCGTCCGAGCCGGTGACGGTGGCGATCGCGAAGTTCACCGGCTCCTCGCAGTTCCAGCAGCCGTTCGGCACCCAGATGGCGGCCGGCGTGGTGGTGACGGTGCCGCTGGTGGCGCTGGTGCTGCTGTTCCAGCGCCGCATCGTGGCCGGCCTGACCTCCGGTGGCGTGAAGGGTTAGCGAGCCGGTCTGACCGGGCGCCTCACGGTGCGTGTACCGGCCGGACACCCGGCGCGCACGGCCCCTGCCGGAGGGCCCGCCGAGGGGGTATCGAGTTGGATACAGGCTGAACGATGAACCGGCCGATCACGTGTCAACCGGGTGAACAGACGCGTGAGGAGGCGGCGCAACATGGTGCGTATGTCACCAGTGGTAATGGGTCGATGGGCGGCCGGCGCGGCAGTGCTGGTGGTCGCCGCGGCCTGCGGCGGATCCGGCTCAGACAACTCCGGACAGGCCGGAAGTCAGGGCGGGTCGGGCAACTCAGGCACGACTGTGTCGACCCAATCAGTTTCAGGCATGGGCACCGTTCTCGTCGACTCCTCGGGAAAGGCGCTCTACACCCCGGACCAGGAGGCCAACGGCACCATCAAGTGCGTCAATGACTGCACCGGCATCTGGCCGCCGCTCACGGTGCCGGACGGTCAGACGCCCACGGCGAGTTCGGGTGTCACCGGCACCCTGGGCACGGTCAAGCGCCCGGACGGTTCCACCCAGGTCACCCTCGATGGGAAGCCGCTGTACCGATTCTCGATCGACAAGGCGGCCGGCCAGGTCAACGGCCAGGGTACCCAGGACGCGTTCGGTGGCACGTCGTTCTCCTGGCAGGTCGTCACCGCGTCCGGTGCCGCAGCGCCCGCGCCGACCGCGACGGGTGGTGGAGGCTACACCTACTGAATCTGCTGACAGGTAGTCCCGCCGGTACTGATCCGGAGGAGACTGTCGCTGACCGATGGGAGCCGGTGACCCCGGCTCCCATCGTGTACCCGGGCCGCCCCCACGTTGCGCTCGAATGTCACAAGCGTGACATAACGACTTGATGATCACGTGTGTCCCCGTGCGCGCCAGAGCCGCCCGGTGCGGCAGAATCGCCAGAGCGACCCCCGTGCCGGCGACCGACACCGCCGATCGGGCCAGTCACGGAGCACCACCCACGCGCCCGTAGCTCAGCGGACAGAGCAGCGGCCTTCTAAGCCGACGGTCGCAGGTTCGAATCCTGCCGGGCGCACCCGCGACAAAGACGATCGCCGTGATCGGCGCGGAGATCTGGAAAGCCCACGAACCGGGCCGGAACATCCCAGCGCTCTGGATCCAGCGACGTCCGCGTAGTCCCCTGGCCGTCTCCGGGGCGCGGGCCGGCTGGCGCCGTGAGGTCACCATCGACCGTCATACCGGTAAAAGGGGGTTCTCCCCTACCCCAATTTTGGGGATGATTCGTACTATAACATCTTCTGGACGGCCCGTCCTATTAGGGTTAGTTTAGCTGGGCGTTCAGTAAGTATGCCGCGCTGCGGGACGCGAGCCGGCCCGCGTCCGGTAGCCGACCGACCGGCCGGGGAGATCAACCATGGAACAGGACGGAACAGACGCACGGCAGCCGAGTGGGCTCGGCCGCCGCACGGTGCTCAAAGCCGGCGCGATCGGCTCGGCCGCCGCGTTGTTGGCCACAATGGACGAGGTCGCCTGGGCCCCGAAGCGCCCGGCGCTGGCCGCGACGGCCCTGCCCGACATCCAGTTCGACCTCGGCGCCTCCATCGCCCCCGCCACCACCATCGACGGGGTGGTGGTGCAGTTCCCGCCGGTGTTCACGCTCTTCCAGTCGATCGACCTGCTGCGGCTGCCGACCAAGGCCGAGCAGACCATCTTCGCCGACGCGCTGACGACCATCGAGACCGCCTACCCGTTCAGCCCCGAAGGCGTGATGCTGATCGTCTCCTACGGCATGGGGTACTTTGGCAGGCTGCCCGGTGCGCTGGGTGCGGGCGGGGTGGCGTTCAGCAACATCCCCCGCCTCGCCCTGGACAACTCCCGCTTCGCACTGGAGGAGGCGGTCCCCAGCCCGACCGACGCCGGCGAGGCGGGCATCATCAAGCGTAAGTTCGACTTCCCCCCGAAGATCGGGGGCACCGACATCCTGATCACCGCGCGCAGCGACAAGCGGAAGAACGCCGCCGACGCGCTGAACTGGCTGAAGGGCAGCAACACTCTGGCCGGCCAGGCGGTTCCCTCACCGGACCTGCCGTGGGTGTTCACCGGGCGGCGGGTGCAGTTCGTGCAGCAGGGTATGCCCAAGCTGATGGCCGAGAAGGACGGCCTGTACTACCAGGACCGCATCAACCCCGACTCGCCGATGTGGATGGGCTTCGCCGACCAGCAGACCAGCGGCGTCGGCCCGGCCGACCGAGTGACCTTCGCCGGCGCCCCGACTTTGCACGGAACCAGCGCGACACCCGGGAGCTACTTCGACAACGGTGGGATCCAGCACCTCTCACACGTGATCATGGACATGGAGGCGTTCTACGCGCGCGCCGGCGAGGCGGGCGCGATCGAGGGTGAGACCTACGTGGAACGGGTTCAGTACATGTTCCGTTCCAACCCGCCGCCCTCGCTCGGCAACGGCAGCGACCCGTTCCTCAACGGTGGCGGTCCCGCCTTCCTGCCCAACGTGTTCAAGGGCACCAGCGACGCCTCCCAGAACGCCGAGGGCGCCGACACCCTGAACAACGCGCACCGCATCGGCCACCTCACGGCGTTGCAGCGGTTCTCGCGTGACACCGACGGCACGCCGCTGCACATCCGGATGGACGGCCCGGGCTTCGACAAGATGGACATCCCAGAGATCCTGGTGGTGCCGGGCAACAACGGGAACGTGCCCAAGCTCCAGTTCACGATCTTCGTGCCAACCGCCGACTTCTTCGCGACCATGCGCACCAAGCAGGCGTCGCTGGACTTGGCGGTGGAAAACCTGGTGCTTCCGACCGACAACGGCATCGAGCGGTTCATGACCACCACCCGCCGCCAGAACTTCCTGGTCCCCCCACGCCGCAACCGCGCCTTCCCCCTGCTGGAACTGACCTGACCGGATAGTCGCCCGTCGCTGTCTCACGATCGTTTTGGCGGATAAGACGTGCCGCGACGCGGCGGCGTGCCCGCACTCGGTGTAGGCGAAGCTCAGGTATGACATGGGTCCTCCCACGGACCCATGTCATACCTGGAGTTTCGCCGTGTCCCCAGTCTTTGACGCTCCCCTGCCTGGAGGCGGGGGAACATCCCCCTCAGCGCGCCCATCCGCCCCGCGAGTGGGAGGTTTTCGCGAGAAAACCTGCATGGGTAACCGGTTACACGTGAGGTTTTCTCGCGAAAACCTCACGTGTACGCGAGTGGGCGAACGCCGCCGTGGGCGCCATCGGGCGCGAGGTGATCTCCGGGACGGCGGTGGATCCGGCTGATCGTTCGGCTGGTCAGGCGACCGGCTGGACGATGCCACGGACCGCGTCATGCAGGTCGTCGTCGAGGACCACCAGATCGACCCGGTCTCCGGCCGGCACTGCGTGGCGCAGCCCGTCGGCGAGGCGGACCATCACCCGGTCCACCGCGTCGCGGCCACCCGCGCCGAACCGGAACCCGACCGCGGGAGAGGGTTCCCCGCCGGCATAGGCGAGGTCGAACAGGTAGGCGTGCTCGACGGACGGGTCGGCCGCGGCGTCCCGCACCAGTGCCACCACACCGGCGGGCCACCGGGCCATGCTCGGGCGCACCTGCCGGGTCGCGTGGGTGACACTGCCCCGAACCTGTCCGGGCCGGGCCGGCAGCAACCCGTCGGCGAGCTGGTCGAGTTCGGTCGGCCCCAGATACAGCGGATGCTCACCGCCGACGTCGAGTGCCACGCCACCGACTCCGGCCGCCCTGGCCTGCCTGGCCAGCTCGGTGCCGGTCATCACGGTGCAGGTCCGGGCGTCGCCCGGCCAGGCGCGCAGCGCCTCGGCGGAACTGAACCCCAGCAGGATCTGCCGGCCGTCGGCCGCCTGGGCGGCGAGGAACGTGGGACCCGATGCCGGGCTGCCGGCGCTCGACCGAGTCGGTACCAGCACCGACCCGGTCAGCAGTGCCCGGTACACCTCGGTCCGGTCGGCGTCGGTGGCGATGGTCAACGCGCGGGTGAGCTGCTCGTTGGCCGGAACCGGCCCCGGCGCGCCGCCGGCCAGAGTGCCGTCCGCCATGTCGCCGGCCTCCTGTGAGATGGTCGATCGTCAGTGCGTGCCGCCCTGCCGTTGCGCGTCCCACACCGAGGACCATAGCTCCACCCAGTAGTCGGACTGGAGTCTGGGCGGGGTGAACGTCGTCCCGGTTATGGCGACCGAGGGGTCCACCACCCACAGGTGCAGTCGCAGCGGACGGCCCGGTTCCGGCCGGACCAGGGTGCGCTGGTGACGTGGCGTCACCACGACGTGCCGGGGGGTCGGATGCTCGGGGTCCGGTTCGACCTCGGGCGGGTCCACGTCGAGCAGGAGGTACTCCCGGGCCGGATCGGGTCCGGCCAGCACGGCTCTCGGGTGCGCCCGACGGGGCAGCTCCCAGTACATGCTGTCGGCCGAGACCAGCCACGCAGGCTCGGGCAGGTCACCGGGTTCCACCGCGCTCATCACCTCACGGTGCCCCCGCCGGCGGGGTCCAGTCCCCCGGCCCGTGCGTCCACGGCTCGTTGACGCCTCCGACGTTGACGTACTCCACGGAGTTGTCGGCGCCGTGGATCACGTACTCCGGCCACCCGCCGGGGTTCCCGTCCAGCGGCAGGGCCGGGCGCACCTCGCTGACGGCCGACGGGTCGCGCAGGACGCCCTGGACGTAGAACCGGCCGGGGTTCTCGTCGGGCAGCCCGGCGTCCCACCGGAAGTCCGCGCTCGTGGTCGGGTCCACCGGTGTCCACGACTCACCGCCGATCCGGGAGCCGGACGGCATCATGTGCCCGGCCGCGTCCTGGTTCTGGCCGAAGACGCGGTAGACGGTCTGACCCTCATACGGCGCTTCGATCGGCTCGGACAGCCTGGAGACGTCCTCGACCACGGTCTCGGCGCCCTTGACGTCGCGGAGAGCATCCAGACCCTTCCCGAAGGGAAGCGCGATGGATCCCGCGTCGATCGCGATCGACATCCACGACCCCCTACCGGTGGCGTACTTGATCGACGCGTCGATCGCCACAGCCGCGGCACCGGTGACCAACGAGATGGCCAGGGCGCCCTCACCGATCACCGGGATGAACGAGAGCACCCCGGTGATCCCGGAGACCAACTTGAGCACCCCGGACAGCTTCGCCAGCCCGGCCACATGATCCTTGACGAAGTTCTTGAACCCGGCGACCAGCGCACCCCACCCGCTCGGATTGTGCTTGAACCGGGTATCCGCCGCGGCGTTGACCGCGTTCACACACGTGTTGATCGCACCGTTCAGATCAGACTTGACCGCCCGCGCGGCACCCAAACAGTCGTTCCACTCCCGCTGCGCCGTCGACAACGCCGCCGACGCCGCCGGACTGTCCGAATGATAGGTATCCGGCGGCGAGGACGACCCACCCGGGTCGGTCAACGTCCGCAACGCCACCGCCCGGCTGTGCTGACTGTCCGCCGACTTCGCCGAGTCCACCCGCCCCTGCGCGGCCTGCAACGCCTGCCACAACCCCGGCGCCCTACTGGCATGCGGACCCATCCGGGTCTGTAACCCCGACAACGCCCCGGCGAAGACATCCAACGCCGAAGCGACATTCGAATACGCCGTACCCGTGGTGTCCAGGTGCGGAGGCAAAGAGTCCGTCAACCCCTGCCGATACTGGTCACCCTCCGGACCGATGAACAACGACGTATCCAACGACCGTATATGCCCAGCCGCCTCCGTGGCCTCCCGACCGAACGTCGACCACTGCCCAGCCGACACCCGGATCGCCCCCGGATCCCCATCCACCCGGAACTCCGACGCCGGAAACTCAGCCACCCCGCACCACCCACCTGACACACCGGATTCGCATGTCAACCCCAGCCATCACATCAGGACCGTATTCCGGAAAGCTTGACTACTACGGACCGTCGGGCTCAGTCAGGGCCTGGCGGATGGTGTCGCCGTCGATGGTCACCGCGACCGGGCTACCCGGGTTGATTCGCAGGTCCCGGCCGGCCAGGACCGGGGCCAGGTCGCGGCCGACCACCCGCTGCCAGTGCGTCCACGACTTCGGCGTCCGGGCCGGCGAGGAGAACACCTGGACGACCGGCCGGCCGGAGTCGATGGTCACGAAGATCTCGCGATCGGCCTCGTCCCGGGCGAACAGCAGCAGCTCGGTGTCCAACAGGGCGCCGAGCAGTTCGACGTCCGGGGCGTGCCCGGTGGCGGCGAGCTGGAGGACGCGTTCGAGCTCGTTCGTCGGTTCCGGCAGGCCGAGGGCCTGCGGCGACGGCCGGTAGTCGGGGTTGTCGACGAAGTCCCCGCCGATCTCACCACCGTCGTCGACCTGCCAGGCACCCATGATCGCCCACGGGGGCACCTCGCCGTCCGGGTCGAACGCCGGGTCCACCGCGTAGAACCAGGTGTTCGGTTGGGCCCGGGCGCGGGCCCGCATCGCCGGGGTAAGGGGCGGCGGCTCCGGTTTCGCACTCACGCCTGTTCTCGTTCTGTTCGGGCCCGGCGGGGCACGCGGGGCGGACGGTTCACCGGAAGCTGCGCGCGACCCGCGCAGAGTACTCACGTTGCTCGTCCACGCCGGCGACCAGTTCCCGGGGGGCGTCGTCGAAGATGGACACCAGTTCGGTGGCCGGGTGACCCATCTGGAGCACGTACGCCCGCAGGCCGCCGTGCTCGCGGGCCATCCCGCTCGGGTAGGTGTCCCGGCGTGCCCCGGCAACGGCCAGAAACCAGTTGTCCGGTTCCAGACGCCGCCGGACTTGGACCAGTGCCTCGAACGCGTCCGAGGCGGTCTCGGTCACCACACCCCACGGCCCGGTGGCCGACACCTCGTACGTCGCGTCGCCGTCGGCGTCCAGGATCTCCCGCCAGGCCACCTCGACGGTGGCCGTGGTCGTGGCGGAGAACGCCGTCACCGACCGGTTCCCACCCCGCATCTGGTCTCCACCCTCATCGTGCCGGGACGTGGTTCGGGTTCGGTACCCAGTCGCCGAGGCTACCGTCGACGTTGACCGGGTGCGCCCCGGAGATGTGACTGGGGTGGACACCGCCCGGGAAGGCGATCTCCGACTCGTTGGAGAACGTGTGCGTACCCAGCGTGGCGTTCACGTCGACGCCGCCGGGGGCGTCCACGGTGTACCGGTAGGCCGATCCCCATTCCTTGTACAGATCCGACCGGGTGGAGGTACTCACGAAGTTCGACGGCGTGTTGTGCGCCACGAAGTCGGCCAAGTCGTTGTTGCTCGGGTTCTTCGGCCGGAAACCGTCCCGGAATATCGTCGACGGCGGCCGGTTGTCGGCCCGGTACAAGGGCTGCGAACTGGTCCGCCACACCGGTTCCGGGGTGATCCGGCCGGCGTCGGTGACGTTCTCGGCGACCCTGGCGTCCTCGGCGAGGGCTTCGGCTCCTCTGGCGCCGCGGAGGGCCTCCACACCCTTACCCAGGCCGAACGGCACCGCCATCAACGCCCCGTCAACGAGTATCGACGTCCACGACCCCTTGCCCGTCGCGAACTTGATCGACGCGTCGATCGCCAGGGCGGCACCGCCGGCGACCAGGGAGACGACCAGAGCCGCTTCGCCGATGACCGGGATGAAGGAGAGCACCCCGGCGATTCCCGACACCAGTTTGAGGACGCCGGAGAGTTTGGCCAGGCCGGCGACGTGGTCCTTGACGAAGTTCTTGAACCCGGAGACCAGCGCGCCCCACCCGTGCGGATTGTGCTTGAACCGTGTGTCCGCGGCGGCGTTGATCGTGTTCACACAGGTGTTGATCGCTTTGGTCAGGTCGGACTTGACCTTCCGAGCCTGGCCGAGGCAGTCGTTCCACTCCCGCTGCGCGGTGGACAACGCCGCCGACGCCGCGGGAGTGTCGGAGTGGTAGGTGTCCGGCGGAGTGGACTGACCACCCGGATCGGTCAACGCCTGAGCCGCCAACGCCTGACTGTGCCGAGTATCGGCCGAACCAGCCGAGTCCAGCCGCCCCTGCGCCGCCTGCAACGCCTGCCACAACCCTGGTGCCCGCGACGCCAACGGACGCATCCGGGTCTGTAACCCCGACAACGACCCGGCGAAGGCGTCCAACGCCGAGGCGACCGTGGAATACGCCTGCCCGGTGACGTCCAGATGCGGTGGCAGCGAGTCGGTCAACCCCTGCCGGTACTGATCACCCTCCGGACCGATGAACAACGACGTGTCCAACGACCGGATATGCCCAGCCGCGTCCGTCGCCTCCCGACCGAACGCCGACCACTGCCCCGCCGAGGCACGGATCCCACCAGGGGCACCATCCACCCGGAACTCCGACGCCGGAAACTCAGCCACCCCAGATCACCCTCACCCAGCGGACGAACAGAAACACCCACCCCGGCCACACCAACTCAGTGCGACTGCAACGCCGAGCGGACCTGCCCCCGCATGTCCTTCACCGACCCGGTCGTCGACCCCAGCGCCTGATGCACCGAGTTCAGGATCTGCTGCACCGTCGAGGCAGCCGAATCCCACTTCGCCTGAATCCCGGCATACGTGTCCTGCTCATCACCCTGCCAGTTCGAC
>DASULA010000340.1:0-6848 GCA_036278435.1 Mycobacteriales bacterium
GGAAATCCAGATACGTCGCCAACGCGTGATGCTCGACCAACACCCCCTTGGGCCGCCCCGTCGACCCCGAGGTGTACAGCAGATAACAACCCGACCCCAACGACGCGGTCTCCACCAACCGATCACCAGCGTGGGCGGACAGCTCGGCGCCGAACCCGGCCGAGTCCACGCACACCGTGTCCCGGTCGCCAGCCGGAACCCGCGGCAGGTCCGCGGTGGTGCACAGCACCACCCGGGCGCCGGAGTCGGCCAGCACGTAGCCCACCCGCTCGGCCGGATGAGACAGGTCCACCGGCACGAACGCCGCACCGGCCCGCAACACACCCAGCAGCAGCCACGGCACGTCCACCCCCCGCCCGACCGCGACGCCCACCACGTCACCGCCGCCCACGCCCCGGGCCCGCAGGCAGCGGGCCAGCCGCCCGGACCGCCGCTCCAGTTCGGCGTAGGTCATCGACTGGTCGCCGAACACCACGGCGGTCTCCTCCGGGGTCCGCCCGGCCTGCTCCACCACCATGGCGTGCACGAGTTCCCGCCGGTAGTCGCGGGTCACCGGCTGCCACCGGTCCAGCACCCGGCATCGTTCCGGCGGGGTCAGGATGTCCACAGCGGACAGCCGCACCGACGGGTCTGCGACCACCGCGCGCAGCACCCGCTCGAAGTGGCCCATCATCCGGTCCATCCGGGACCGGTCGAACAGGTCGGTGGAGTACTCCAGCCAGATCTCCAGGCCGTCGGCCACCTCCTGGGCGTTGACGGCGATGTCGAACCGGGACACCCCCACGTCGGGGATCACCAGGTCGGTACGCAGCGCGCCGCTGGTGGTGGACCGCTCGCCCAGGCGCGGCGGCAGCAGCCCGAAAGCGACCTGGAACAGCGGGTTGCGGCTGGGGTCACGGCGCGGCGCGATCCGTTCCACCAACTTCTCGAACGGCACCTCCTGGTGCTCGTAGGCGTCCAGGGTGACCTCCCGGACCCGGTCGAGCAGTTCGGTGAAGGTGGGACTGCCGGACAGGTCGGTGCGCAGCACCAGCATGTTGGTGAAGAATCCGATCAGCGACCGGTACTCCGGCGTGTCCCGTTCGGCGCTGGCGGTGCCGACCACGATGTCGTCCTGGCCGGTGTAGCGGGCCAGCACCACCTGGAACGCGGCCAGCAGGGTCATGAACAGCGACACCCGCCGGCCGCCGGCCAGCGCCCGCAGTCCGTTCACCACCTCGCCGGGCACCTGGTACCACACGGCCTCGCCGCGGTAGGACGGCACCGCCGGGCGCGGCCGGTCGGTGGGCAGTTCCAGCACGCTGGCCCCGGTCAGCTTCCCCTCCCAGTACCGCAGTTCGGCGTCCAGCACGGCCCCGCGCAGCCGCTCCCGCTGCGTCCGGGCGTAGTCCACGTACTGGACCGGCAGATCGGGCAGGCCCGGCACCGGTGCGGCCAGCCCGGCGACGCCGCCCGGACCGGTGGCCGCGGTGTAGCAGGCGGTCAGTTCGTCGGCCAGCAGACCCGTCGACCATCCGTCCGAGCAGGTGTGGTGGGTCATCAGGGTGAGCAGGTGGTCGTCGGGGCCGACCCGAAAGAGCCGGGCCCGAAAAAGCGGCCCGGTGGCCAGGTCGAACGGCCGCCGGGCCTCGGCCCGTACCAGGTCGGCCGGGGTGTACCCCGCCGGGAGTGGTTCGGCCGACAGGGTGACCGGGGCCGGCGCGGCGACCCGCTGCACCGGCCGGTCGCCCTGGGTGGTGAACGTGGTCCGCAGGGTGCCGTGCCGGCGCACCACCTCGGTGAGCGCGGCCGACAGCGCCGGGATGTCCAGCGGTCCGAGCAGTCGCAGCCCGGCCGGCAGGTTGTAGGTCTGCTGGCCGGGAGCCAACTGGTCCAGGAACCACAGTTGTTCCTGCTGGAACGACAACGGTCCGATGTCCACCACGGGCAGGTCATCCATGATGGACGGCACGGGGATGTCGATCTGATCGGTCACGCTGCCCTCCACGGACTTAGAGGGCGCGCAGGTAGGACTGTCGGGCTCGCCGGCCCCAGCCGGACGACTCGCGGCGTTGTCGTCGTCGCCCGTGCCTCCAGCACGAACTCCTCCTCCGCCTTGCGATCCGCCCACCTGGAACCGGCTCCCTGATCCAACGCCCTACCTGCGCGCCCGCTTACACACTCGTTCATCTAGCTGCGGGCCTGGCGCATGAACCCGCGGACGGACAGGGCGGTGAACAGCACCAGCGCGCCGAGCAGCGCCAGCAACGACACCCACACCCGGATGTGTGGGGTGCTCGGCACCAGTGCCGCCCGCATGGTCTCGCTGAAGTAGGTCAGCGGGTTGAACGCGGTGAGCACCTGGAACCAGCGCAGCACCGACAGCGCGGGCCACGGGTACTGGGTGCAGCCGGTGAACAGCAGCGGCGTGACGATCAGCGCGATCATGAAGCTGATCTTCGTGGGCGGCATGGTGGTGCCGATCGTCATGCCCATCGCCGAGGAGACCATCGACCCGAGCAGCACCCCCACCACGAACAGCGGGGTGCCGCCGGCCGGCCACGGGATGTGGCCCAGCATCAGCACGCCGATCGGGATCACCATCGCCGCGGTGACGGTGGCCCGCAGGGTGCCGTAGACGATCTTCTCGACGGCCACCAGCGGTGTCGGCACCGGTGCGAGCAGCCGGTCCTCGATCTCCTTGGCGTAGGAGAACTCCAGTACCAGCGGCAGCGCGCAACTCTGGAACGCGGTGAACGTGGCGGTCAGCGCCACGATCCCGGGAAACAGGATCTGCGCGTAGTTGCCGCTGGTGAAACCAAGGTCTCGCAACACCGTGCCGAACACGAACAGGAAGAACAGCGGTTGCAGCAGCCCCTGGGCGATCATCGTGAAGATCTCGCCCCGGGCCACGGCCAGGTCCCGGCGCAGGATCGCCAGGAACGGCCGAAGGTAGCCGACCGACACTCGTACCCCGGTCGGTTGTTCGATCACGGCGGTCAACGCAGCCCCCTACCGGTGAAACTGAAGAAGACGTCCTCCAGGCTGGCTCGGCCCATCGCCACGTCCAGCACCCGCGCACCGTGCTTGGCCACCACCGCGCTGGCCGGGGTGACCAGTTCGGTCCCGTCCACGGTCAGGTAGAGCCGGATGTCCAGGTCGAGCGGCCCGGTCCTGTCGGCGGCCCCGGAACGCCCGTCGCCGACCTGCTCGACCTTCTGCACCCCGGTCAGCTCGCTTAACCCGGACAGCACCTCACCGATGTCCACCGTGGACGGTGCGGTGACGCTGAGTTCCAGGGTGGCGTCGCCGGGCAGCGCCCGGGTCAGCGCGGTGGGCGCGTCCAGGGCCAGCAGCGTGCCGTGGTCCATGATGCCGACCCGGTCGGACAGCTCGGCCGCCTCGTCCATGTCGTGGGTGGTGAGCAGGATGGTCACCCCGGCGCCGCGTAACTCGCGGATCCGGTCCCAGACGAACACCCGGGCCTGCGGATCCAGCCCGGTGGACGGCTCGTCCAGGAACAGCACGGCCGGCTGGTGCATCAGGGCGCGGGCGATCATCAACCGTTGCACCTGGCCACCGGAGTACCGGACGACCTTGTCCCCGCCCCGGTCACCCAACCCGAACTGGTCCAGCAGCTCGTCGGCCCGGCGGCGGCGCTCGCCCGCCGGAACGCCGTGGTAGGCGGCGTGGAAGAGCAGGTTCTGCCTGGCCGTCAGCGACCGGTCCAGGTTGTTGCGTTGCGGCACCATGGCCAGCAGCCGGCGGGCGCCGACCGGATCGGCGGCCACGTCCACCCCGTACAGCCGGGCCGTGCCCGAGGTCAGCACCACCAGGGTGGTCAGGATCCCCACCGTGGTGGTCTTGCCCGCCCCGTTCGGTCCGAGCAGGCCGAAGATCTCGCCCGGCTCGACGGTGAAGGACAGCCCGTCGACCGCGTTGGACGGCCGCTTGGGGTATTGCTTGACCAGATCGGCGACCTGGATGGCCGGTGTCACTTCGGGCCGTCCATGGCCTCGCGCAGGCTGCGCGGCCGCATGTCGGTCCAGACCTGGTCCACGTGCGCCAGGCAGTCCTGCTTCGGCCCGGAGAATCCCTCCTCTTGCCAGCCGGCCGGAATCGGCCGGCCGGCCTCCCAGATCGAGTACTGGTCCTCGTCGTTCACAACGACCGTGTAGGTGATGTCCTCGGCCACGGTGGTTCCACCCTTTCCAGTTCCCGTCAACGTCTCGCCCCGGCAGTCACCGGCCGGTCGGCGCCGGCTCGGCCCGCAACCGCTCGATGGCCGCGGCCATGCCGGCCACCGTGGGCGCCTCGAACAGGCTGCGCATCGGCAGCTTCTCCCCCACCGACTTGCGGACCTGGGCGATGAGCTGCACCGCGACCAGCGAGTTGCCGCCGAGGTCGAAGAAGTCGTCGTCCACGCCGATCCGGTCGGCCCCCAGCACGTCACCCCACAGCTCGCACAGGGTCGCCTCCAGCGGAGTGCGCGGCGCCGCGTAGTCACCGTCGGCGGAGTGGTCGGCCGGCTCGGACTCGGCCCCGGCCCCGGCCAGCCCGCCGGCCACCGCCTCACCGGTGACCGCGCGCACCCCGGCGATGACTCGGTCGATGTCGCTGACGGTCACCACCACCTGCGGGCCCAGGTCGGTGGCCAGCATCCGGCGCAGCGCCTCGGCCCCGTCGGCCGGCGCGATGCCCAGCGCGTCCGGGCCGTCCGACCCGACCGACCCCGCGGTCGCGGTCGACCCGGGGTCGTCGCCGGCCAGCAGGCCGGCCCGCACCGCGTCCGGATCCACCCGGCGCAACACGAACTCGCCGATCTCGACCACCTCGGTGCCGTCCTCGGCCAGCAGGCTCAGATCGGCCACCAGCACCTCGCCGTTCCCGCCGTCGCGGTACCGCAGATGGCTCCACATCCGGTCCGGCAGCGGTCCGCGGACCAGCAGCCGACCGTAGCCGATCGGCAGGTAGCTATCCCCGCCGCTGTCCCCGCCCTGGCTGGTGCCGAACGACGTGGCCTCGTCCAGCAGCGCCGGATGCAACACCCAACCGGCCGCCTCGGCCCGCCACGGTTCGGCCACCTCGAACCAGCCGAGTTCCTCGTCCACCCCGACGTGCACCCGCCGCAGGCTGGACCAGTGCGGCCCGAAGCTGAGCATCCCGCTGTGCGACCCGGTCCCCACCGACCCCACCTCGGAGCGCTTAGGCTCCACGGCATTTATGGTGGAGCCCGTCGGCTCCACGGTACCCACGGTGGAGCGCTTCGGCTCCACGGTACCCACGGTGCACCTGGCCAGTACGGCCGCCACGTCGCGCACCGGCGCCGGGTCGGGCGTGACCCAGCCGGCAGTGCCCCGCACGTGTGTCCGTTCCCGCCCGTCGGCTCGACTGGTCACCTGGAAGTCCCAGCCCTCCGGCCCCTCGGCGAAGTTCACCCGCACTTCGGCCCGCCCGCCTTCGGGTACCGCCAGCGGCTGGGTGAACGCCACGTCGCGCAACTCGACCGCCCGGCCGGACCCGTCCGGCACCGCCGCAGCGAACGCGGCCCGCACCGTCTCCAACTGGCCGGTCCCCGGCAGCACCGGCACCCCGTTGATCCGGTGCTCGCCAAGCACCCAGTGGGTGTCCGGGCCGACCAGCCCGGTGCACCAGGCCAGGCCACTGACCGGGTCGTGGTGCACGGCCGACAGCACCGGGTGGTCCATCGGAGCGGTGACCATGCCGCGCTGCAACGCCCGCAGCGCGTCCGGGGCGGCCACCTCGGCGGCCATGCCGACCTCCAGCCAGCCGCCCCAGTTCAGCGACACCACCCGGCCGGAGAACCCGTGCCGGCCGCGGGCCAGCGCGTCCAGGAACGCGTTCGCGCCGCAGTAGTCCACCTGGCCGAACCCGCCGGCCACCGAGGTCACCGACGAGCACAGCACGACCGTGTCCAGCAGAACGTCGCCGAACACCTCGGCCAGCGCCGAGGTACCCAACACCTTGGGCGCCAGCACCGCCTCGGCGGCGGCCCGCTCCTTCACCTCGGCCATCCCGCCACCGGGCACCCCGGCGGCGTGCACCAGCACGTCCAGCCGGCCGAACCGCCCGAAGACCTCGTCGCGCACCCGGCGCAGGTCCCCGGTGCGGGTCACGTCACCGACCGACAGCAGCACCTGCGCACCGGCCCGTTCCATCCGGCGGACCGCCGCGATCGCCCGACCCAGCCGGTCCCGGACCCCGTGCACGGCCAGGTAGGTGTCCCACTCGTCGCGGGCCGGCAACGCGGTGCGGGACAGCAGCGCCAGCCGGTCCACGCCACGGCGGGCCATGTCCTCGGCCACGGTGATCCCGATGCCACCCAGGCCACCGGTGATCAGGCACACCCCGTCGATGGGCAGGCCGGCGGCCGGGTCGTCGCCGGCCGGCACCGGTATCCGGTCGAAGTCGCCGACCCAGCGCCGTCCGGCCCGCAGCGCCACCACCGGATGGTCGACGTCCCGGCCCAGTTCGGCGACCGCGGCGTCGATGTCGCCGCCGGCCGCGCGGTCGTCCAGGTCGATCTGCCGGACGGTCAGCCAGGGCAGCTCCAGTGGCAGCACCTTCACCGGGCCGGCCACAGTGGCGTGTTCCGGCCGGGTCAGGTCCCCGCCCACCGCGTCGCAGGTCCCGGCGGTGAGCACGTCGAGGCGCACCGGTCCTGGCGGCTGGGCCGCGGCCAGCGCCTGGGCGAGCGCCAGCACCGAGAAGAACCCATCGTCCTGGGCCCGCCAGACCGCGTCCGGGTCGGCCGCGGGCACGCCGTCCAGCCCGAACGCGTGCACCACCCGGGCCGGTATCCCGGCGCCGGCCGCCAGGTCCGCCCCGTCGGCAGCGTTGGCCAGCTC
>DASULA010000341.1:0-11989 GCA_036278435.1 Mycobacteriales bacterium
CGTCACCCGGGTCGACCAGGTCGGCTGGCTGGTCGGCCACGTCCCCGGCGCCTGTCTGGTGGTCGCCGGCAGTGCGGAGCTGGCCGCCCTGCCGTGGTCGGCCGAGTCGGTCGGCGCTTTGGACCCCGAGGACGCCCTCACGCTGGCCGCACGGCAGGACCACGACGACCACCCCGGGCCCAGCGTGGCCGACCGGATCTCCGCCGACCCGGCCAGCGCCCGGGAACTGGCCGAGAAGTATCTTGGCCAGCCCGGCACCGCGATCGTGGTCGGCGAGTGGCTCGTCCGCAATCCCACGGTCACCCTGCGCAGCATGCTGGAGGAGTTCGGCGACCGGGAGCCGTCCGGGCTGGCCAGCGAGATCCGCGGGCGACTGCTCGACGGCGCGTCCGACGATGCCCGGACCCTGCTGGCCACCCTCGCCCTGGTGCCGGCGCGGGTGCTGACCGAGTCGGCGGTGGCCGCACTGACAGACCGCGACCGCAGGCGCACCTCGGACCTGCTCGACGAGCTGGTCCGGCAACGGGTGGTCGAGCGGCTGAGCCCGGCCCGGTATCTGGTGCTCGACGAGGCCGCATCGCGGGGGCGCGACGCGGGCAGCCCGGCCAGGGGCGGGCCGGCCCGGTTGGTCCGGTACTACGGGCGGCTGGCCGGCGACCATGCGCGCGCGCTGTCCCGGGCCGCCGATCCGGAGACCACCGATCGGGAACGGCGGTGGTTTCAGTCCGAGGACAACACGCTGACCCAACTGCTGGCCATGAACGACCCGCCACGGGAGGCGGCCGGGGATCTGTGGCGGATCGCCGACGCCCTGGACGTCTGGTTCACCGCGATGGACCGGACGGCCGACCGGCGGGACGCGGCCGAGTCGATGGTGCACGCCGCCGAGCTGGTGGGCGACCTGGACGCGCGGCGGGCCGGCCACCAGCGGCTGATCGCGATCTGCCTGGCCGCCGGGGACATCCAGGCCGCCGAGTGGCACCAGGTCGAGGCACGGCGGTTGACCGATGTCGAGCCGGACCGGGCCGGGTGCGCGTTCCACACCAGCCAGGGCCTGTTCTTCCTGGCGGACGGGCAGTTCGAGCAGGCCGGCTGGGAGTTCCAGCGGAGCCTGGAGCGCCGACCCGACGGCGACCAGTCCGGCCGGGTGGTGGATCTGACCAACCTCGGCACGGTGCTGCTCCGGCAGGGCCGGGCCGACGCGGCGCGGCGGCGACTCAGCGACGCGCTCGCGCACGCCGAGCGGGCTGGTGACATCGCCGGGCAGGCGCACGCACTGGAACTGCTCGGCGTGGTCGCGCAGCGGCAGAACGACCAGCGGCTGGCCCGCGAGCGGTGGAACGCGTCGAGGTCGCTGCACGAACAGCGACACGACAACGCCGGCCAGGCCCGGTGTCTGGCCCTGGAGGCGGCCGTGCTGCTGGACCAGAACCCCGATGACGATCGGGCCGGAGCGCTGCTGCGGCGCAGCCTGGAACTGCGCGGCGGCCAGGACGCCGGCCTGGGGGTGGCCCTGACCCACCTGCGGTTGGGCCGGCTGGCGGCCCGGTTGGGGCGGACCGACCAGGTGCGCGCGCACCGGGACGGGGGCCTGGCCGCGCTGCGCGGGTGGGACCGGCGGCTCCAGGAACCGCCCGAGGTGATCGCGGCGCGCGGCGAGCTGACCGCCCTGGACTGCTGATCCGCACGGTCAGGCGGTGCTGTCCGGGCGCAAAACCAGACCGGTGGCGGTCAGCCGATCGGAGGAGACGAAGACCTGTTCGGAACTGAAGTCGGTGAATGTCAACGCCGGCGGGACCAGCGGTGGCGGCGCGTCCGGGGTGAAGGTGACCGGCACGGTTCCGGCCAGCAGGCCAGACATCCTGGTGGTGTAGAAGGTGACGTCCGACGCCAGCGTCAGGGTGCCGATCGACAGCGTCGACCCGCCGGCGTCCGGGGCCGGCGGCACGTCCAGCGAGTAGTCGTGCATGACGATCCGGCCCATCGAGAACTCAAGCACCCGGAGCGGACCGCGCCGGGTGGGTACCTCGACCACGCCGTGGAAGGACAGCGCGGACATGTCCACGGTGCTGGCGTGCATGGTGGGCCCGACCGAGGTGACCGTGGGTGCCGATGCCGCCGCCGGCCGCGGGCCGGGCACCGGGCCGGCCAGGGCCGCGGCCAGCAGCCACGGCACCGCCAGCAGCACTGGTAGCGGCAGCCCCCAGCCGGCAGTGCGCAGGGATCGGCTCTCGGCCGCCCCGGCGGTGCCGTCCGGCCCGGACGGCCCGGACGGGGCGGACGGGGCGGACTCTGCCGGCACCGCATCCTCCTGAGCCGCCTCTTGACGAACCGGCTCTGCTGGAACCGACTCCGCTTGGGCGGCATCGGCCGGTTCCGGTGCGCTGGGACCGGTGGTGTCGGGGTCGGCCGGGGCCGGGCCGGGGGCCGGCTCGGCGTCCTGGGGCCTGGCCCGGGGGCGGATCGGCACCCAGGCGCAGCACAGCGAGCCGCCGAGCAGGCCGAGCAGCATGCCGAGCAGGAAGCCGCCCAGGTTGGAGGTGAGGAACGAGGCCAGCGAGAACAGGATCGTGGCGACACCGGCGAACACCCGGTAGTGCGGGGCGAACCAGGCCGCCAGCCCCATCACCACGATCAGGGTCCCGGCGATCAGGCCGGAGATCCCGGCGATGCCCACCTGGATCAGCAGCGGCAGCCCGAGCGCGGGGAGCAGCAGGATCTCCGCTCCGCCCAGGATGGTGAACAGCCCGCCCCAGAACGGCCGTCCGCGCCGCCACCGGCGGAACCCCCGCCGGCCCCGGCCGGCGGCGTGGCCGGCGCGGGACGCCCAGCCTCCAACACGCGTGCTCGCCATCTGCTCTCCCGACACGCCGGCGAGAAGTGGGACCGGAACCCTGGCCATCCAGGTGTTACCCGTCGGTAACGGCTACTGGCAAACCTGGACCGCCGGGACGCGGCTGTCAACCGATCAGCACGGACCTGCCCGCGACTTTGTTGGATTTATACCGTTAGATCCAGTTTTCCTTGACGGATGTTACTGGCGGGTTTACTGTGGCCGGTCATCCGGAAGAGTACATTTTTCTGGATCAAGGGGTAATCGGGAGTCCCGCCATAAGGAGCGATATGGAAGACACCCCTACAGTCGGACGCACCCGGTGGCGCAGGTTCGCCGTCGCGGCGGTCCCCTCCCTGGCCGCCGCGGGCGCGCTGGTGGTACTCATGGCCAACGGTGCCATCGCGGCGTCGTTCGCCGTGTCCGGCCAGCAGTTCAAGGTGTCCGGTGACAGCCTGGACGGCACCGGCTTCGTCCAGTTCGGCGGAATCGACGCGTCCGTGGGTGCGGCTGGCGCCAAGGTGCCACATCCGGTCGTGGTCTCCGGGATCGCCCACGCGACCATCCACAACCTGTGCCAGTCGGTGGTGACGCCGATCCCGTTGCTGGGCGACTTCACCCTGCAAATCCATGCGGGCGCCGCGGCCGACAAGCCGGTCACCGCAGACAACCTCGTCATCGACGTGACCCAGCTCAGCGGTGACGCGACGTTCACCAACATCGAGATCGGCCGGGACGCGTTCACTCTGAACAAGGGTCCCAGTGGCGTCACAGGGGCACAGAACACGTTCGGCCAGCAGGCCGACACCGTTCACATCAACAGCTTCCAGCAGTCCGCGCTGTCCACCAACGCGGGCACCTTCACGCTGCCCGGACTGCACCTGTCCCTGGTCAGCGGAAGGCACGAGTGCTTCTGACCGTCACCGGTCGGCATTCGGTGTGAGAGCCAGAACCGCTCCTCACCGAATGTCGGCCCCGACCGCCGGCTTGACTCCGCTATGGGTCCGGCCTATCGTCCACAGACATCCAGAAAAAGTAAGTTTTCTGGATCTTGGAGATCTCCAGCGCGACCGACATGGCACATCACGTCTGCCATCAGCAAGGAGATGTCAATGGATCCCGCACACCGCCTGTTTCGCACCCGATCGACGGGGGGACGCAACCGGTCCCTCGGACTTGCCATGACGCTGGTCGGCGCGGGTGCGGCCGTGGTGGTCCTGGCCGTGCCGGCCTTCGCGGCGGCATCGTCCACCACGGTCAGCCCGGCCGGTGACAACTTCACCGCATCGCTGGCGCCCGGAACGACGGCGGACTTCACCGTGGGCAACATCACGGTGAGCTGCAACACCTCCGACACCGGCGGTCAGATACCTCTCGCCCCGGGCAACCACAACGACGCCGGGCCGGTGACCATGCCGATCACCACGCCCACCTTCGCCAACGACCCGTCGCCGTGCCCCACCAACGAGTTCTTCGTCGACGCCACCAACACGACGAGCGGGGCGTGGAGCATCGCGATCCAGTTCGTCCCGGCGGACCCCACCGACCCCACCAGCCAACCGTCGGCGACCGGAACGCTGAGCGTTCCGCAGGGCGGCGTGGTCACCCACACCACCGGCATCGTCTGCACGGTGACGGTGGCTCCGGACGCGCCGACCACGATCACCGGAACGCTGCACCCGGCCAGCGGCAGCACACCACCGCAACTCGTCTTCTCCGACGCGATGATTCCGATTCAGGTGAGCACCGGCGCGTTCTGCCCCTCGGCGCAGACCGCGGCCAGTTTCAACGCCACCTACGACCTGCTCGACACCACCGATCCGAACCAGGACCTCACTGTCACCGGCTAACCGCGGAAGCGGTGCCGGGGCGGTCCGCGGCGCGGCCGGGCCACGGACCGCCCCGGCCTCAGCCGAGCAGGCCGGCCGCGGCGGCGGCCGGGCTGCGGCCGAGGAACGGGACGAGCACGAAATAGGTCAGGTCGGCCAGCCGGTCGGGCAGTTCGGCCACCCGCCCGGTCGCCACGTACTCGAAGATCACCCCGTACACCCCGGCGACCACGGCCTCGGTGGCGGCGCTGGGCACCCGGGCCGCCACCGAGGCCGGTGCGTCGTCGAAGAAGCGCAGGTAGCCGGCCAGCAGGTCCCGCCGGCACTGCCGGGCCCGTGGCCCGGCGGCCATCACCTCCACCACGGCCAGCGCGGCGAACGCCGGTTCGGCGGCCAGCGTGTCCAGCAGCGCGGCCAGGCCGTGTCGCATCCGCTCGGGCCAGCTTCCCGGCCGCCGGTAGGCGGTGACCACGTTCTCCTGGAGCACCCGCACGCCCAGTTCGAAGGTGGCCAGGAAGCATGTCTCCTTGTCGGCGAAGTGCTGGTAGAACGCCTTGGTGGACACCCCGGCCGCCCCGCACACGTCCCCCAGGGACGCGCCCACGTAGCCCTTGGCGGCCACCGTGGCGGCCATCGCATCGACCAACCGATCCCGCTGGGTGCGGGCCACGACCTCGCGCGACAGGTCATGCCGCCCGCGCGGCAGCAGCCGCTCCGGCGCGGTGGCCGACCTCGATCCCGGGATCGTGGACGCCCGCGCACCGGTTGAGTCCTCGACGTTCGGCATACCGCCATGATGCCGCGAATCCGGCGAGATCAACACGTGCCAACGGTCGCCGTGACGGGCACCGGCCCGGTCCGGGTCGCCAGGCCGGACCGGGCCGGTGTCAGTGCTGGTCAGTGGACGGGACGGGTGGCGCGGCGGCGGGTCAGGGCAGCGCGTGCACGTGCGCGCCGACGGTGTTGGCGAAGGCGAAGCCGTTGGACGCGTCCCAGTTGATCGACCAGGTCATCGCCCCGCGGATCGCCGGGCTGGCCGTGGGCGGGGTGAACGTGCCGCAGTGGGTGAGCGAGGCCAGGCAGTCCAGCGCGCTGTTCACCACCGAGGGGGCGACCACGCCGCCGCCGGCGGCCCGGGACGAGGCCGGCAGGCCCAGACCGATCTGGTCCGGCCGCAGCCCGCCCTGCACCTGGATGCAGGCCAGCGCGGTCTGGAAGTCCTCGGTGCCCTCGGCGTACACCTTGCTGTCGCAGCCCAGCATCGTGCCGGAGTTGTAGTACTGGGTGTTGACGATCGTCAGGATGTCCTGGATGTCCAGGGCGAGTTGGAAGTAGCCACCGCCGGTGGACTGCATGTCGATGGTCTGCGGGGCCAGGGTGATGATCAGCCCGGGCCCGGCCATCGCCGACAGTTGCCGCAGCGCCGAGGCCATGTTCGCCGGGCTGACGCCGTTCTCCAGGTCGATGTCCACGCCGTCGAAGCCGTAGGTTCGCATCAGCCCGAACACGCTGTCGGCGAAGTTGGTGGCGCTGGCCGCGCTGCTCACGCTGACCGTGCCGTTCTGCCCGCCCACTGACAGGATCACCTTGCGGCCCTGGGCGTGCAGGGTGGCGATGTCGGCGGTGAACTGGGCGTCGGTGTACCCGCCCAGCGCCGTGGACAGCCCGGAGTCGACCCCGAAGGTCACCCCGCCGGGCCGGGTCGGGTCGGTGTTGGCGAACGCCACCGCGACCAGGTCGTAGGCGGCCGGCACGTCGGCCAGCCGCAGCGGCGTGGCGCCGTTGTCGAAGTCCTGCCAGTACCCGGTGAGCACGTGCCTGGGCAGCGCTCCGCCGCCGCCGGTACCGCCGCCCCCGGCGGCCTTGGTGGTGGCCTGCACGGACGCCGAGCGGGCCGACTCGCCGGTCTGGTTCACCGCGGTCACCGCGAAGGTGAACGTGGTCTCCGACGACAGCCCCGAGACCGTGGCCGACGTGCCGGCGGTGCTGGCGACCTGGGTGCCGTTCCGGTACACGTTGTAGTCGGTCACGGTGCCGGCCGGGGCGGTCCAGCTCAGCGACACCGCCGAGGCCGTGGTGCCGGTGACGGTCAACCCGGTGGGCGCGTCCGGTGCCGGTATCCCGCCGCCCCCGGTGCCGCCGCCGGACCCGGCCGGGCCGGACAGCACCACGTCGTCGGCGAAGTAGGTGGGCTGGGCGTACCACCCGTGTACGAACACGGTCACGCTGGTGGTCGCCGCGCCGGTGTTGAAGCTGACGGACAGTTGGGTGAACGACGGGGCCGACTGGGTGAACGTGCTCGGGTCGCTGCCGCCGGTGCCGGTCGCACCGATGAACACGAAGCTGCCCTGCACCCACTCGGTCAGCGTGTAGGCCGAGCTCGGCGCGACGCTGACCACCTGCGAGCACTGCGCGTCGTCCGACGAGGTGGGAGTGCCCGACAGCGCGTGCGCGCCGGTGTGGGTCGGGGTGCCCACCACCGCGGCGGACGTGCAGGTCCACCCGGCCGTGCTGCCGGACTCGAAACCGCCGTTGGTCATCAGGTTCGTCGCGGCCAGGGCCTGGGACGGCGGCAGTACCGCCAGCCCCACCGACAGGAGGCCTGCCGATGCCACCGCCATGCCCGCTCTGCACGCGGCCCTGGACAGCCGTGCGTGTCTCATGCCATACCTCCACAGGTACCGGGCCCCCGGAACAGCAAAGGTGATGAGCGGCGGTCGTGCGCCGTGGCGGCCGATCCCCACGCCACAGCGCCATCACACGGACATTCCCAAAGTGGACTAGACCACTCTCGCTGTCAAGGTCCGGCGTGTACCGCACCGCGCCGCACGCGGACACCGCCGCCCACCCACCACCCGAAAGCCGCAGGTTTTCTCGCGAAAACCTGCTCAAGTAACCGGTTACCCGTGAGGTTTTCTTGCGAAAACCTCACGGGTGGTGGCGGCGGGTCGCGGGACAGCGCGGGGCTCGGCGCGGGGCTCGGCGCCGCGCAACGGCGGGTGCCCGGCCGAAAGCGTCAGGCCGGCTGTCCGGCCAGGGTCGACTCGGCCACGCCGGCCAGCGCGTTGGACGGGGCCCGCAGCAGCACCCGGCCGGACTCCACCCGTACCTCGATGGCCGGCTGCGGCGCGGTGGCCGGTCCGCGCACCACCTGGCCGTCGCGCAGCCGGTAGGTGGACCCGTGCCACGGGCAGGTCACGCACGGCTCGGTGTCCCAGCCGGTCAGCTCGCCCCGGTACAGCGGCCCGTCCAGGTGCGCGCACTCGCCGGACAGCGCGTAGACATCCGACCCGGACCGCGCCACCAGCACGCTGATCTCGCCGAGTTGGTGCCGCACCGGCTGGCGTTCGGGCAGCTCGTCCAGTGAGCACACATCCTGCCAGCCCTCCGGCGCCACCCAGGGAACCCGTTCGGCGTGGTTCGGACCGGCGGCGAGCCGGAACGCCAGGTGCCCGCCCAGGTTGGCCCCTGCCACCACGCTGGCATAACCGAGGAATCCGAGCAGCCGACCCCGGCCCCGCCTGCCCCGCAGCCGGTTCGTCAGGGACGCGGTGTAGAGGGCGAGGGCCACCGCGTTGGCCGCGGCGTGCACCAGGCCGACCCGCTGCTGGTCGGTGTGCAGGTGCGACCAGTCGGCCAGCCCGGCCGCCGCGGCCGGCACCGCCGATACCACGCCTACCCCGACCAGGGCCGCCGCCGTGCGCGGGTTGGTTCCGGTGGCGTCCAGCAGGCCGGCAGACGTCCACGCCCCGATCGGCAGGTCCGTCAGTGCCGGGTGCAGCGGGTGCCCGAGCCACACCCCGTGCAGCGCGTCGGCGAGCCGCTGGTCGCGCAGCGCGCCGTGAACAGCCCTGCGCAACGGCTCGACGAACCGGTCAAGCGCGGTGTTCTGTCCGAGTTGGTCGATGCGGCGGCGCAATGTCGAGTCCGGCATGTCGGCTCCCAGGGAGACGGGTTCGCCGGACGCATACCCAGAACGCCGGTACCCCATGCCCGCGGCGGCCTCCGGTCGCCGGCCGGCACGGCGTGTCCGGACCGCCGCGCCGCCGGACGTAGCTGGACCAACCATGACTGTCAGTAGTCGATCTCAAACTCGAACGGTGTCGGTCCAGGGCAGCGCGACTCATATATCATCTTGTCCGGCGCGGGGTGATATCCGGGCCCGTGATCGTAATGTGAAGGCTACCCACATTGTCCCAGTGAGTACGCCGCCATCCTGCTCGTCGGAGGCATCGTGCGTCGCTGGACGCTTATCCCGATCATCGTCACGGTGTGCGGCGCGTTGGCCGCCGGCTGCGGCTCCAACAACACCCCGAGCGCCCAGCCCTCGGCCATCCCCGACATCATCGCCGCCCCGACGGCCGGTCCGGCCGGAGTCGCCGCGCCGCTCAGCCAGCTCGTACACGTCGCGCTGAGTACCACGCTGGTCAGCTCGGTGCACTTCACCATGAAGTCCACGCTGCACGGTGACGGCCAGCCCACGACGGTGACAGTGACCGGTAACAACGACCTGGGCCAGCACAGCGGGACCCAGGACGTGACCCTGTCCAGCGGGCCGACCCGCAGGTTGCACGAGGTGCTGGTGCCCCAGCAGATCTACTTCACCTCCGGTAACGCGGCCAGCGGTCCCTGGACGAACGTCCCCCGTGGGGAGATTTTGTTGCAGCACCTGCTGCGGCCACCGGCCAACGACCCCAAGTACCCGCTGGTGCAGGCCAAGCAGATCACCAACGTGGTGAAGAGGGGCACCGGATCGCTGGACGGGCTCAGTAACGTCACGCATTACACCGGCATTCTCTCGGAGTCCACGATGCTCCAGGACGCCACACCGACCAAGCGGGACCACCTGGCCGCGATACTCGCCGGGATGCCCAAGGCCCAGACCCCGGTTGACGTCTGGGTCGACAAGGACGGACGGGTGACCCGGGTCACCGAGACGATCTCGGCCGCCAGCAAGGGCTTCTCTGGCACCCTCACCATCGACGTGTCGGCCTACGGCATCGCGGTCAACAAGACGGCACCGAAACCGAGCACGCCGATGACGGTCGCCGCGCTGCCGGCCAACCTGCTCGGGTGACCGTCCGCACGACAGCACCGTGGCCGGCGGGCCGGCCACGGTGTCAGGGCCAGCCGGAATCCGGTGGCCGTGCCGGCGGCGGGCGCCCGCTCCTCGGGATCGGCTGACCGCCGCCCGGACCGCTCGGTAGCCTCATCTGGTCGCGATGTGACCCGGCTCCGCCAGGGGTGCGCCACGGCGCACGCCCGACGGCCGGCGAGGGATGGCCACCGGCCGTGACCGGCCGCAGTCCCGTGCCCGATGCCGCCGACAGATGAAGGGGCGTCATGCCGTCCGCCGAGCAGCTCACCCTCTACCAGGCACAGCGCCGGGCCATGGTGGTGGCCGCGCTGGCCGAGGCTGGATGGCAGTCCGACAGCGCGCTGTGGGACGCCGGTGTGGACACCGACTTCGTCGCCACCATGACCTCCCGGCGGGCCGGCGGGTTGTTGCGCTGCGACTACGTCATCGCCGCCGGGGACGCCAACCCGCGGGAGTACCTGAGCCTGCGCTCGGGCCTGGCCGGCGAACCGGTGCACCTGGTGGTCGACTTCCTCGGCCAGACCGGGCGCGGCGCCGACCGGCTGGCCGACGTGCTGGCGGTTCTGGTGGCCGCGCAGGCCGGCCGCGCCGAGGATCCGTTCGGGGCCGACGCGCTGGCCCGGATCTGCCCGGTGTTCGCCGTCGGCGAGCACGGCGGGCTGATGCCCGTACCGGTCCCCGGGCCGGTCCCGGGCGACGGACCAGACGTCGAGGTCACCTACGCCGACGAGGTGGAGGAGCGGCTGCACCGGGAACTGGTCCCGGCCGGCTGGCGGCGCAGCCCGGACGAGGCGATCCTGCTCGGCCTGCGCGAGACGTTCTACGTGGACGTCGGCGACAACGGCACAGTGTGCCTGAGCGCCGGCCGGTGCAACGGCGAGGAGACCCTGGTGCGGGTGACCACCGGCGAGACGTCGGTGCACCTGCGGGTGGACGGCGTCCACCGCCCAGAACACGCCGACCGGCTGGTCGGACTGCTGCGCGGCTGGCAGGACCGGATCAGCGCGGAGAACTGGCGGCAGTTCGTGGCCGAGCTGTCGGCCAGCTACGCCCGGGTGCACGTCGAGGACGAGCACGGGCACTGGAACCGGGTGTCCCCCGCTACCCGAACCCGCCCGGCGGCCGGACCGCCGGGCACCGACCAGCGCGCCGGGCTGGTCGAGTCGCTGTTCGTCCAGGCCGGCTGGACGCCGGTGGCCGGTCCAGGGCGGACGCCGGTGAGCGTGTGCGTGCGCAACCCGCTGGGGGTGACCCTGCGGGTCGACCACGTGCCGCACGGGTTCGACGGGATCGGTGAGGCGCTGGCCCTGGCGGTCCGGCTCGCCGAGGGCTCCGGCGGGCCGTACGACGGTGCGGTGACCCTCGCCCTGGACGTGTTCGACCTGCACTCCGGGCGCGGCGGGCGGGACCGGTTCCGGATGGCGATCGAAATCATCCTGGCCCGGTACGCCGACCTGGACTCCCAGACCCTGCCAACCACCGTGCAGGCGCTGCGGCTGTGCTGCCCGGTGTTGCTGGTGGACGCCGACGGGTCGCTGCGCCCCCTTCCGGCCAGCACCGCGCCCACCGCCGGGCCGGAACTCGCCCTGCCGCCGCCCCGGCCGGTCGACGAGGTCGACCGGCTGCTGTCGACCGGTGCCGGCGACCCGGCCGAGCTGTGGTTCGAGCGGGGTCTGGCCGCACTCGCCGAGGACCGGCCGGACCTCGCCCTGGACAGTTTCGACGAGTCGGTGCGGGCCGATCCCCGGTTCGGCCCGGCGCACCTCCAGCGGGCGCTGCTGATTGGAGCGACCGACGTCGCCGAGACCGCGCGCGGCCTGCTGTGTTGCGCCGAACTCGGTTACGCGCCCGAACTGGTGCTGACCCGGTACGGGCGGTTGCTGTTCGGCGACGGCCACTGGATGGACGGGCTCACCGTCTTCCGCCACCTCGCCGAGAACCTGCCCGGGTACGGGTCGGGCTGGTACGAACGGGCCCTGGCCGCCTTACAGGAGGGCCTCTACGACGAGGCGGTGGCCGCGGCCACCGCGGCCACCGCGCTGGCACCGGACAGCGCCAGCGCGTTCTACCTGCGGGCCCGCGGGCACGCCCGGGGCGGACAGGCCGACCGCGCCTTGGCCGACATCGCCCGCGCACTGGAACTGGACGGCTCGTTGCGGTGGGCCATCGCCACCGACCAGGACCTGTACTCGCTGCGCGGCGACGACCGGTTCGTCGCCCTGCTGGCCG
>DASULA010000342.1:0-21736 GCA_036278435.1 Mycobacteriales bacterium
CGGGCAGCGCCAGCGGGTGGCGATCGCGCGGGCGCTGGCCCCCCGGCCGCGGATCCTGCTCGCCGACGAACCGGTGTCCATGCTGGACGTGTCGATCCGGCTGGGCATCCTCGACCTGATCGACACGCTGAGGCGGCAGGAGAACCTGGCCGTGCTCTACGTCACCCACGACCTGGCCACCGCGCGGCACTTCGCCTCGGCGATGATGGTGATGTACCGCGGGCAGATCGTGGAGTCCGGGCCCGCCGACGAGGTGATGCTCCGCCCGGCCCACCCCTACACGCGGCTGCTGGCCGACGCCGCCCCCGACCCGGACCGGCCGCGCACCCGGCGATCCGACCGGGTGCCCGCGGCATCAGCGGTACCGGCGGCGCGGGCCGGTAGCGGATCGCGCGCCGACCAGGGTGGCTGCCTGTTCCGGTCCCGGTGCCCGGCCGCGATGGACGTCTGCGAGCGGTGGGTGCCCACGTTCGCGCTCGGCTCGGGCCATCGCGTGCGCTGCTGGCTGCACGGTGGGTCGGACACCGGTGAGCCGACCGCCAGGTGAGCCGACCGCCAGTCCTCCGGTTTGGGCTGGTGGACCCGGCCCCGTCACGGATCGGCCGTCCGGTTCGAGCTGCCAAGTCCGAACCGGGGCGGCTGGTGACCGTGCCTGACGGCGGGAACGGCATCCATCAGCGCACGAACCCAGGAGGTTAGCGAAGACAGCCACAAATCACCATTCAAAAAATGCCACAGGCCGCCAACAACGAAGAACAGTAGTATTTCTCCTCGCCGGGAGACGGTGGCGGCGACGCTCCGTCCTTGGTCGACCGCCTTCTGGACCATGTGCACACTTCGAGAGGCAGGGCGATGACCACGGACCGGCAGGTGGCGGCACTGTTGTTCGACCTGGCGCTGGTCCTGCTGGTCTCCCAGGCGTTCGGCGCACTCGCCCGGCGCCTCGGCCAGCCCGCCGTCATCGGCGAGACATTCGCGAGCATCCTGCTGGGGCCCACACTCCTCACCGAACCGGTCTCCACGACCCTGTTCCCCAACGACGTGCGACCGCTGCTCGCACCGTTGGCGGACCTGGGCATCGCCCTGTTCATGTTCCTGGTGGGCCTGGAACTGGACCGCAAGTTCATCGCGTTCACCGGCCGGGTGGTGGTGACCGTCTCGCTGGCCTCGATGCTCGTGCCATTCGGGTTCGGAACGGGTCTGGCCTGGTACCTGTTGACGCGGTACCCCACGGCCAACCGGTTGGGGTTCGTGCTGTTCATCGGAGTCGCCATGGCGGCGACCGCATTTCCCGTGCTGGCCAGGATCCTCCTCGACAAGGGGATGCAGGAGACCCCGGTCGGCGGGCTCGCCCTGGCCAGCGCCGCCATCGGTGACGTCATGGTGTGGCCGGTGCTCACCGTCGTGGTGCTGCTGCTGGGCCGGGACAGCGGCGGCGGATGGCGCATCCTGCTCACGATCCCCTACGCGACGGCCATGCTCTTCGTGGTGCGGCCACTGCTGCGCCGCCTGGTCGCGGGCCGATCGGAGATCGGCACCGGTGCGCTGGCGATGGTGGTCGTCGGGGTGCTGGTCTCCGGCGGGATCACCGAGTGGGTCGGCCTGCACTTCGTGTTCGGTGCGTTCCTGCTGGGCCTCATCCTGCCCAAGGACGGTGACGGCGCACTGAGAGCCAACATCCAGCAGCGGGTCGAGCACATCAGCGCGTTACTGCTGCCGGTGTACTTCGTGACCGCCGGACTGGCCGTGGATCTGTCGGCCATCGGGGTGTCCGGTCTGGCCGACCTCGGGCTGATCATGCTGGTCGCCGTGGGAAGCAAGTTCCTCGGCGTCTACGGCGCCGCGCGCGTGCAGCACGTGCCGGCGCGGGAATCGGCCACGTTGGCAACCCTGATGAACACCCGGGGGCTGACCGGGTTGGTGATCCTCACCGTGGGCCAGCAACTGGGCCTGCTCGACCAGACCCTCTACTCGCTGACGGTCGCAATGGCCGTGCTGACCACCGGGATGACCGGACCGCTGCTGATGTTGATCGACCGGCGCGGCAGGCCGGCACCGGAACTCGCTCGAACAACCAGGTAGTGCGGCCCCCGGCACCAGCCGGACCGGGGCGGAACCGCGGTCAGCACCCACGCAGGTCGTTGGCGCAGCGCAGCACCGGTCGGCTGACCAGCGCGGCCCGGTCCAGCGGTCCGCCACCGCGCACCCGCAGGGTGGCCGACTCGCCGGGCAGCAGGGTCACCAGCGCCTGGTCCACCCGGGCCGCCGGATCCAGCCGGTCGGGGAACAGGGTGAGGTCCCGCAACAGGGTGCCGGCGGTGACCGTGACCAGCGTCTCGCCGTCGCCGGCGGTGATCTCGGCGCCGTAGTCCGGTTCTGGGTAGGCGACGTCCACGTCCTCGGCGAAGAACCAGAGCGCCCGGCCCTCGGTCCAGTCGGCGACCAGCAGTTCGCCGGCCGGATCGTCGGGAGTGGACACCTCCGGTGGCAGCCGCACGGCCCGCGCCTGGCCCGGGGGCACGTCGACGCCGACGGTGACCTTCGCCCGCGGTTCACCGGCCAGCGTGTGGCGGACCACGTCCAGCCGGACCGGCCACGGCGCGCACCCGTCGTTCACCGCGACCAGGGCGAGCGCGCCGGGACCGCCCCTGCCGGGCTGGAACGTCAACAGGCGGTCGGCGTAGGCGCGGCGCAGCGCGTACCAGGCCGGCTTGCGTCGGCCGTCCCCGTCGACCATCGACCAGGACGTGACCGGCCAGCAGTCGTTGAGCTGCCACACGATCGTCCCGCCGCACAGCGGGCGCAGCGACCGGAAGTGCTCGACTCCGAACGCGACGGCCCGGGCCTGGTTGAGCTGGGTCGCGAAGTGCCAGTCGTCGGTGTTCCCCGGCGCCGGCAGGTGACCGGTCAGCCCCCGCAGCAGCTTGGCGTTGCCGTCCACGGCCTTCTGGTGGTGGGCCACCCCCGGCGAGTCGGGGGTGAGCGGATCGTCACTCACCGCCCGGCGCAGGGTGGCGTAGGCGGGCGGAGCCTGGAAGCCGAACTCGGCGACGAAGCGCGGCCGGTAGGACCGGTAGTGGGTGTAGTCGTGGGTGTTCCACACGTCCCAGACGTGCGTGGTGCCGTGCCGTGGGTCGTTGGGGTGCAGAATCGACCCGCCGGAGTACGGGCTGCCCGGCCAGTAGGGTCGGGATGGGTCGACGTCGGCGATGATCGACGGGAGCACGTCCAGGTAGTAGCCCAGGCCCCAGGACCGTCCGTCCAGGGTGTCCGACCAGCCCCAGTCGTGGAAACCCCAGATGGCCTCGTTGTTTCCGGTCCACAGCACCAGGCTCGGGTGCGGCGCCAGCCGGGTCACCTGCTCGCGCGCCTCGGCGGCCACCTCGGAGCCGAGCGGCTCCTCCTCCGGGTAGGCCGCGCAGGAGAACAGGAAGTCCTGCCCGACCATGATCCCCAGCCCGTCGGCGAGGTCGTAGAAGTCCTCGGCCTCGTACCGGCCGCCGCCCCAGACCCGCAGGTAGTTCACTCCGGCCGCGCCGGCCTGGCCCAGCCGCTCGGCGTACCGGCGGCGGCCCACCCGGCTGACGAACACGTCGTCGGGAATCCAGTTGGCGCCCCGGACGAACACCGGCGTGTCGTTGATGATGAGCCGGAACGCCGACCCGTCCCGGTCCGGCGCGGTGTCCAGCCGCACCGACCGGAACCCGACCCGCCGGCGCCAGGTGTCCACAACGGACCCGTCGAGCGAGAGGGTCACCTCCAGCTCGTACCGGCGCGGGTCGCCGTAGCCGCGCGGCCACCACCGGGCCGGATCGGTGACGCCCAGAACGAGCCTGACGGTGTGCTGGCCCGGAGCGACGGTGGCCGTCGCCTCCTGACCGGCCACCGTCGCGGTCACTGTCAGCGGGTGCCCCGGCCCGCCGCCCGCCCGGGCCACCGTGGCGCGCACCTCGACCCGCCCGGCCCGGCCCTGCACCGTCACCACCGGACACACCTCGGCCAGCCGGGCGACCGACCAGGAGTGCAGGCCGATCGGCTGCCAGATCCCGGCCGTCACCAGGGTCGGACCCCAGTCCCAGCCGAAGTTGCAGGCCATCTTCCGGATGTACTGGTACGGCTCGGCGTAGGCGGCGGGTCGGGCGCCCAGCGCGTCGCGGACCGACTCGGCGTACCGGTATGCCGAGTCCAACCGCACGGCCAGCCGGTTCTGCCCCGGCCGCAGCGCGCCGAGCGCGTCGAAGCGGTACGAGCGGTGCATGTTCCGGGTGTGGCCGAGTTCGACGCCGTTGAGGGTGACCGTGGCCACGGTGTCGAGCCCCGCGCAGGCCAGTTCGACCCGCTCGGCGCCCGGCCCGGTCCACTCGAAGGCCGTCTCGTACAGCCAGTCGGTACGCCCGATCCAGCCCTGCCGGACCTCGTTGTCGTCCAGGTAGGGGTCCTCGATCACCCCGGCGGCGAGCAGGTCGGTGTGCACGCATCCGGGCACGGTCGCCGGCAGCGGCCGGGCCGTCCCGGGGGGCGCCGGCCGGTCCGGGGCGGCGCGGAGCGTCCAGCCGTCGTGCAGGGGGCGGAAGGGGTTCACGGGCCGGTCTCCAGACGTCGCAGCCGACGTGTCGCGGTGATCGCGGTCAGATACTTAACCGGATAAGTGCCCAAGACAGTATTGCCGGAGTTCACACACTGTCAACTCATTACGGCATTGACGGACAGGGCCGACCTGGAACGGTCGGGCCGGCGCCGGGAAACGCACTCCTTGTCGCTTAACCGGGTCATTAGAATCGCCACCAGCGGCGGTCGACCCACCCCCAGCAGTCCGCCCGGCTACCGTGTGCGGCAACGACCCGGCAGGGAGGACGTGCGTGAAACGACCGACCATATCTGACATCGCCCAGCGCGCCGGGGTGTCCAAGGTCGCGGTGTCCTACGCCCTGAACGGGCAGACCGGCGTATCCGAGACGACCAGGCGGCGCATTCTGGCGATCGCCGAGGAGATCGGCTGGAGCCCCAACCGGGCGGCCCGCGCACTGTCTGGCGCCATGTCCTACGCGGTCGGTCTGGCCCTGTGCCGGCCAGCCCGCATCCTGAGCATCGAGCCGTTCTTCATGGGGCTGATCAGCGGGGTGGAGGCCGAACTGTCGGCCCGGTCCTACGCGCTCACCCTCCAGGTCGTCGCCGACCTGGACGCTGAGGTCGAGGTGTACCGACGCTGGTGGGCCGAACGGCGGGTGGACGGCGTCATCGTGGTGGACCTGCGTACCGACGACCGGCGGATACCCGTGCTGGCGGAGCTGAACCTGCCGGCGGTGATCATCGGCGACCCGCGCGGGTCGGGCGGCATCGCCGGGATCTGGTCGGACGACGCCGCGGCCCTGGTCGAGACGGTGGAGTACCTGGTCGCCCTCGGCCACCGGCGGATCGCCCGGATCACCGGCCTGCCCGAACTGTTGCACACCGCCATCCGGGACGAGGCGTTCGAGCGGGTCTGCCGGCGGTCGGGGGTCACCCCGACCCTGGTGGCGGCCGACTACACCGGCGAGGAGAGCGCCCGGATCACCCGCCGCCTGCTCAGCTCGGCGCATCCGCCCACCGCCGTGCTGTACGACAACGACGTGATGGCCGTGGCCGGGCTCGCGGTGGCTCAGGAAATGGGCGTCACGGTGCCGACCGAGCTGTCCATCGTCGCCTGGGACGACTCACCACTGTGCCAGCTTGTGCACCCTGCCCTCACCGCGCTGAGCCGGGACGTCCCCGGCTACGGTGGGCACGCGGCCACCCGGTTGCTGGCCGCCATCGCCGGTGAACGCATCGAGAGCTGCCAGTACGGGACGCCACGGCTGGTGCCCCGAGGCAGCACGGCGCGGCCGGGACACCAACCGCCGGCCCGGCGGGAACGGGCCGGTCCGGCGGCGCGGGGTACCCGGTCGGCGACCGGGGCCGGGTCGGGCACCGGTCCAGCGGGCACCGACGCCCGACGGAAACGCGACCGGTAACCCGCGCCACGGTCCGCCTTGGCCGCCATGTCCCCCGTCGCCCCCGGTCCGCGGCGTCCGGCGGCGACGCGGACCGGACGCGATCGGTGCGGGACGCTCTGCCCCGCCGGCAGCCGTGGCCGCCGGCGGGGCAGGGCATCGGGTGGGCGTCAGCCGGTGGTGCAGGCCACGCCGTTGACGGAGAACGCGGTCGGATCGGTGTTCGTGCCGGAGAACGCGGCCTGGAAGCCCAGGGCGGTCGTGCCGCCCGGGGGGATCACCTCGTTGTAACTGAGGTTCCGGACGGTGACCGAGGTTCCGGTCTGGGTCGGGGCCCCGTTCCACAGGTTGGTGATCTGCTGGTTACCGGAGAAGGCGAACGACAGCGTCCAGCCGTCGATCGGGGTGCTGCCGGTGTTGCCGATCACGATGTTGGCGATGAATCCGGTGGCCCAACCGCTCTCCACGTAGCTCACCGTGCAACCACCCGGGCTGCTCGGCGGCGGAGTGGTCGGCGGCGGAGTGGTCGGCGGCGGGCTGGTGGGAGGCGGGCTGGTCGGCGGGAGGCCGGCGCCGGCGGACAGGACGTCGGAGACCGACTGGTAGGCCGACTTGGGCTGGTAGTTGTCGTCGAAGAGCAGCGGCGCGCCCTGGCCGGGGAACGTGCTGATAACCCAGGAGTCGGGGTCGCCGACGCCCCAGACGGTGATGCCGACGCAGCGAGCCACGGCCAGGCAGTCCCTGGTCACCGCGGCGTAGTCGCTGGCCTGCTGGGTCAACATGGTTGGCGTGGCCGGCAGGTTCATCCGCACGTCCAGCTCGGTGATCGCCACGTCCACCCCCAGGTCGGCGAACCGCTGGAGGTTCTGCTGCATGGTGGAGGGCACCTGGCCGAGGATGAGGTGCGCCTGGATGCCCACCCCGTCGATCGGCACGCCCTGCGCCTTCAGCGACTTCACCAGGTTGAACAGCCCGTCACTCTTGGCGTTGATGCCCTCGACGTTGAAGTCGTTGATGTACAGCTTCGCGGTCGGGTCGGCGGCCCGCGCGTCGCGCAGCGCCTCGGCGATGTATCCGGGGCCGATAGTGTTCTCCCACATCGAGGCGCGCATCGTGCCGTCCTCGTTGAACGGCTCGTTGATCACGTCCCAGGCGTAGAGCTGGCCGGCGTAGTGCCCGACCAGGTGGGCGATGTGGTTGTCCATGATGGAGCTGAGCTCGGTCGCGGAGAAGGTCCCACTGGTCAGCCAGCCCGGCAACTGGCTGTGCCAGACCAGGTTGTGGCCGCGGACCCGCTGGTCGTGCGCCTTGGCGAAGGCGACGATCTGGTCGCCCGCGCCGAAGGTGAAGGTGCCGCGGGACGGCTCGGTGGCGTCCCACTTCATCTCGTTTCCGGGCGTGGCCATGTCGAACTGGGTGCCGGCGACCTGGCTGTAGGCGGCGTTGCTGGTCAGCAGCGGCGCTTCGAGCGCGTCGCCGAAGTACCTGCCGTTGGCCTCGGCGAGCTGCCGCAAGGTGCTCGCCGCGTGTCCGGGACGCTGGCTGACCAGTACCAGCCCGAGGGTCCCGACCACCACGGCCAGTGCCGCGCACAACCATCGCCAGCCTGGACCAGAGGCGGTTCTCCGTACCGCGGATGCGCCCGCGGGGACGCCGGAGACATCGTGGCTCATGCTGAGCCTCCCTTAAGATAACGTTTTACATCTGATATTGGACCCCGGGTCAGGAATCAGGATAGACCCGGAACAGGTTTTATGTACCTATTAGTCCACATTGGATTTGTCTGGATCGGTGTTGCGGTCCTACCGCGGGGGCGGGATCGCCCCCCGCTCCCCGCGGCAGGAACCCGGGGTCACTCACCGAATCGCGGTGCGCGGCCCCTTCTCGCGGTTGCCCCTCACAGTGCCGGGAAGGCGTTGCCCAGGAGCATCTCGAACTCGGCCTCGAACCACTGGCCGGCCTGGGGTGCGCCGGGCAGGGCGTTGGTCTTGACCGAGTTGTCGTACCGGTTCTGCGCGTTCGGGTCGCACATCGCGTCGAACCGGGTGGCGGTCGAGTCGCTGGTGCCGTCCGACTCGCCCGGCGGCTTGATCCACACGAACGCGTCGAAGTGCGGCATCGGGCTGGCCACCGGTCGGGTACCCAGGCCGGCGCCGCTCTGGTTACACCAGCCGCCGCTCTGCGGGCGGCGGTCGATCCGGCTGTCGTTCACGAACGTGTCCAGCGTGGTCGACGTGCTCGGCCCGGCCGGCCGGGCGGCCCCGCCCCACCCGTTCCGGGACGTGTCAATGAGCATCCCGATGCTGGCCGGGAAGCCCTGGGCCACGAACGCGTTGTACATCGCCGTGTCGTAACTGGCCTCGTCGATGTAGGTGTTGAACTGGTAGAAGTGCGCCGAGCGGACCGGCTGGCCGCCGACGGTCTGGTTGGCCGTCATGAACGGCTCGGTGGTCGTCGAGTAGCCGGCGGTGTCGCTGATGAACCCGTCAACGCTGTTCACCCCGGCGGTGGTGCCCTTGATCACGCCGGTGATCAGGGTGACGGCCGGGTTGAAGTTGGAGTCCCAGCCCAGCCAGGCGTAGTGGCCCAGGTCGATGTAGGTGTAGACGTTCGGGATCGCGTGCAGCTTGTTCAGCGCGTACTGGATGCCCATCCGGTAGGCACCACTGGAGTTCGCCTCGGCACAGTCGGCGATGCTCAGGTTGGTGACCAGGTTGGGCAGCGAGTCCGGCTCGACCACCGTGACGATCCGCACGTTCTGGTACTTCGGGTCGCTCATGAGCGCGGCGATCGGGTCGATGTACTGGGACTCGTAGATGCTCAGCCCGTTCTGGGCGATCCGCAGCTCGCCGTTGGACGCGAGCGCGGCACAGTCCCGGTTGGGCAGGTCGTAGATGACGAACTCGGCCGTGAGCTGCTGCCCGTCGGCCTGTTCCTGGGCCAGCGCGGCGTCCAGGTGGGCCTGCAAGCTCATCCTGGTGGCCGTGCCGGTGACCGCGGACATGCTGTCCAGCCAGACCGCGGACGGAATGTTGGCCACCTCACTGGCCTCGGCGCCCAGCGTGCCGGTGGTCGGCGCGTTGTCGGCGATCTCCTTCTGGTAGTCGGGGTTGAGGTAGCCGACCGCCCCGGCGAACGGGTTGTCCACGTGGGTGACCGCGGGCGGACCCGGGGGGGCCGTCGTGGTCGGGGGCGAGCTGGACGGCGGCGGGGACGACGGCGGCGGGGAGCTGGGCGGGGGTGACGACGGCGGCGGGGACGTCGGCGGGCTGGTCGGCGCGGTGCCGGTGCAGGCCACGCCGTTGAGCGTGAACGACGTCGGCGAGACGTTCGTGTTCGCATACGACGCGTTGAATCCCGGGTTGACCGTGGCGTTCGTGCCGAGCGACGCGTTGAAGCTGGCGTTGTTCAGCGTGACGTGCGTCCCGGTCTGGGTGAACGTGGAGTTCCAGCTCTGGGTCAGTTGCTGGTTACCCGGGTAGTCGTACTCCAGCGTCCAACTGGTGAGCGGGTCACCGAGGTTGGTGATGATGATGTTGCCGGTGAACCCGACGTCCCACTGGGTGACGATCGAGTAGTTGACCTGGCAGCCGGCGGCGGCCCGGGCCGGCTGGGTGCTCGCCACCGCGAGCATCCCGGTGCCCAGGGCCAGCGCGGCCGCGATGGTCACGCCGATCCGCGCACGCCGGTGGCGCATGATTCCGTTGGGACCGATTACTTTCATTCTCCGAACCTCCTCACCGCGGGTTTTCCGGGGAACTGCTGGATGCCATGGGCGATCCCTTCCGGTTCTCGCCGGCCGGCCTGGGGTCAGGGGGTCGGCGATCCTGTGCGCTGATAGCGCTTTCATGTGGACAGTTCTGGTCGGTGCGGGTTGGACCTGGAATCAGCGCGGTCTCCTCAGGTGCACCCAGTGCCGTTCAGGGTGAAGGCGGTGGGTGTGTCGGTGGTCCCGGTGGCCGCCCCCTGGAAGCCGAACGTGGTCGAGCCGCCGGCCGGGATGGTCGCGTTGTAGGCGAGGTTGGTGGCGGTCTCCGACTGGCCGGACGCGGTCGGTGTCGCGTTCCACATCGAGGTCACGCTCTGGCCGGCGGGGAACGTCCAGGACAGGGTCCAGCCGGTGACCGGCGACGTGCCGGTGTTGTTTATCGACACGTCCGCGGTGAATCCGCCGGGCCACGCGGTGGTGATCGTGTAGTCCACGTGGCAGGTCAGCGGCGCGGTTCCCCCGCCGGTTCCACCACCCGTTCCGCCGCCTGTCCCACCGGGCGGTGGCGGTGGCGCGTCCAGGGGCAGCAGGAACGGGGTCAGGAACGCCTGCTTGGTGGTGTTGACGGTCGTCCAGTCGTCGTTGAGGATTCCGCCGGTGTCACCGGAGTTCGGGTTCCAGGACCAGAACGTGAAGTTGATGCCGCCGGTGCCCTTGCCCATGTAGTCCAGCAGCGTGGACAACCACACCTGGTCACGCGGATCGGCCAGGGTGGTCCCGAACTCGCCGATCAGCACCGGGGCGATCCCCTGCTTGTGGATGTAGCCCCAGGTCGCGTCCCACAGCGGGGCCAGGTTGTTCGGGAACGTCGGGTCGCTGAACCACGGCTGGGGGAACACCGAGGTGGCGTAGTCGTGCGCGGAGTAGACGAGCTGGTTGGGCACGTCGAGTTGGACCGGGAAGTCCTTGACGCCGGCCAGGTTGCCGCCCCACCAGTAGCAGGTGGCGCCGGCGCCGGTGTCGTTGGTGCCGCCCGGGCCGTAGCACTCCACGCCCTCGACGATGATCAGCAGGTGCGGGTTGACCGCCAGCACCGCGTTGCCGGCCCGCTCGGCGGCCAGCCGCCAGTCCCGGGTCACGTCGCCGCAGCCCCAGCAGGCCGGGTTGTGCGGTTCGTTGTGCAGGTCGATTCCGACCACGGTCGGATTGTTTCGGTACCGGGTGGCCAGCATGGTCAGGTCGCTGATCCAGCGGCTCTCCGGATACTGGTCGGTGTACCACAGCGCCGACTGGGCGCCGGAGTCCGGGCGGTGCCGGTCCAGGAACACCTTCATGCCGATCTGGCCGGCATAGTCGATGATCTTGTCCATGATCTGGATTCCGGACAGGCCGGCCAGGTCGGGGTTCTTGTTCAGGTCGATGCTGTTCGGTGTGCTGCCCGGGTCGAAGAGCTGGTCGGAGAACGGCAGCCGGATCGTGTTGTAGCCCAGGCCGTGCATCTGGTCGAGCATGTCCTTGTAGTTGCGGGCCCACAGCCCGTGCACCGTGTAGTTCGCGGTCTCGAATCCGAACCAGTTGATGCCGGTCATTCGCACCGGCTGGTTGTTCTCGTCCAGGATCTGCGAGCCGTCGGTGTGCCAGAAACCCGCGCCGGCCGCGTTCGCGGCGGGCGTGGTCTGGGGCAGGGCGAGCAGGCCGGCCGCGGCGAGTACCGCGACGAGCAGGGTGATCGGGGCTCGCCGCAACCGCGGCGAATTCCGAGCGCGGGCTGTGAGCCGACGGAACACGTGGCCTCCTTCGGGTCAGGCGGTGGAATTATCACGGTGGTCCGGCGGCGAATTGGAAAGGGTGGATGGAGAGGGATCGGGTCACCTCTCCACCCACCCGGTCCACGGACCCGGCAGTGCGGGTCGATTTCCGGTGATGGTCCGCGGTGGGTGAACTATGAAATCGCTTTCATACGGATGTTTGAGATTGTGACCTCCTACTTCTGGAAGCTTTTCCTGGCCAGCGGGGCGGTGCCACCGCCGGAGTTCTCGCGGGGTACACGCCGGAAGGCGGAAGACCTTTCGACGCCCCCGCGGTTTTGGCAGGAATTATACGCTCGACACCTGTACGTAACAAGACATCCGGCACATGTCATGCCCGCCGACACGGAATCAATCAACGGTAAGTCGTGCCGGCGTGCCGGCCCGACATTGGCGCCGTCGGTATTGTCGCCGGAGCGGACGATGACTGTGGCGATGACCGGCCGGTGGACCCGGGGTGGTGGCCGAGGTGGAACGGGTACGGCCATCCCACCTCGACCACCTCGGGTGCGGCCGGTTTCCTGTCGGGAGGCGTAGCGGGGCGGACGGCCGCCAACGTCCGCCCCGCCGCTGGTGGGGTGGCCGGGTCAGGGCCACCGGGGGACATGTCAGTCAGTCAGTCACCGGGAAAGAGCATCCCGAAGTCGGCGTTGGCCATCGCCACGTCGGCCTCGGCCCAGAAACGGTGGTAGTTGAACGTCGGCGCCGGGCCGCCGTCCAGGTAGGTCTGTACCTTCGACCACTGCGGGTCGTTCTTGTACCAGGACCGGATCGACAGGAACGTCGAGCTCGGCGTGATGGCGTCGCCGTTGGGCATGGTGCCGGAGAAGCCAGCCGGCACGAACAGGCCCTGACCGGTGGTGGCGTCGAACGGGTCGTCCACCCGGCTGAAGTCGGCCTTGGTCTCGGTCACCGACACGCCCAGGTCGTCGGAGTGTGCCCACATCGCGTCCAGCAGCGCCTTGGCCAGGTCACGGGACGCGGTGTCGCCGGAACGCGCGGCGTAGTACTCCAGGGTCTTGGCCAGGGCCGCGGTCACGCCCACGTCCTGGGTGAAGTCCTGGATCTGCACGTGCAGGCCGGTGTTGGGCTGCGGGTTGGTCGGGTCCCAGGTCTGCGGGGCGCCCGACCAGGTCAGCGTGGAGGGGATCTGGTAGTCCCCGCCGGTGCCGACGGTGGTGTTGGCACTGGCCCAGGCCACCCACTTGTCCAGCACGGCCTTGGCCTTGGGGTCACTGGTCTGGTAGTAGTACTCGGCCACCCGCTCCATCGACCACGCCTGGAAACCGAACCACTGGTTGCTCGGCGGGTCGTGGAACACCGGCTGCGGGTCGTAGAACATGCCGTAGAAGGTGGGGTCGTTGACCGGCGGCGGGCCGTAGTGGCCACCCCAACTGTTGGTGGCGCCACCGGCGATGGCGCCCTCGTCGGACTGGAGCCACTGGTAGAACTCCAACATCCGTTCCAGGCTCTTCCCCCAGTCGCCCGGTGCCGTCGGGGACTTCGGCTCCATCGCCGGCACGCTGCTCAGCGCCCACGCCGCGAGGGGGTTCTGGTAGCCCTGGTGCGCCGCGCCGTCACCGATCCGCCAGGCCCAGCCCGCCGAGGTGTCCAGCGCGCCGCCCCAGGCGTAGTACCACGACAGCAGGTAGTGCTGGCTGTCTCGACCGGTGGCCCCCGGGCAGGTGTTCGGGTTGGTGCAGTTGCCGATCTGCTTGAAGTACTTGTCGAACATGGAGTACCGCAGGTAGTCGCCCATCTTGGCGGCCTTGGCCACCGAGGTGGAGATCTGCGCCTGGTTGCCCTGCGCGGTCGCCCAGGTCAGCGCCCAGTAGGTGGCCTCGACCGCCCGCGCGTCGGCGTCCGGCGCGTCGGTGTACTTCCACTGCTTGGCGTAGCTGCTGTCCTTGATGAACAGGTCGAGGTAACCGTTCGGCCCGCCGTAGGCGAACTTGTCGCAGGTCGGCTGCGGGATGGTCTCCCATACCGACTCCTGCGACCCACGCTGGTAACTGTTGATGAAGGACGGTCCGGGCGCGGTGGGGCCGAGTTCACAGCCGCCGCCGGGCGTGTCGCCATATCCGTAGACGTTGTCGACGTCGAGCAGCCAGTGCATCCCGTAGATGTCGGGCGTGCCGTAGGTCTGCTTCAGCTCGTTGGCCAGCGGGTCCTGCCCCACCGGCACGCTGGTGTCGATCGGAGACGGGTACTGGTTGGGCGTGTCCAGCTCGGGGGCGTAGGACGCCGGAGCCGCCGGGTTGTAGAAGCTGTTCGTGGGCTGGTCGGCGTGGCTGGGGATGATGAACTTCTCGGTCATCGCCCACGCGTCGTTGAACGGCTGCCAGTTCTCGGTGACCTGGCCGAACGTGGCCTCCAACCACAGCCAGAAGCTGAATGCCTCCGAGGTGGTCTCGTGCCCGTAGTCCGGCGCCTCCGACAGCAGGGTCTCCACCGAGTGGTAGGGAATCCCCTGTGGACTGAAGTAGCCGTTGGCCGGGTCCTTGATCTTCTGGTACATGGTCATGAACCGCTGGGTGTACTGCGCGGCGTTGCTCACCGCGGCGGTGAACGTCGCCGAGGTGAAGTCGGCGGCGCTGGCGGTGAACGTGGCCGATGCCGCGTCCGGTGCGGTGGCCGCGGCCGAGACCGTCACCTGCTGCGCGGTGTTCCAGTTGTCCGGGGTGAACGTCAGTGACGCCGGTGTCGCGGTGATGCTGGCGTCCCCGACGGTGCGGGCGACGGTCACGGTGACCGGGCTGGCCGGCTGGGAGGACACCGACACGTCGATGGTGGCCGACCCGCCACGGGGCAGGAACAGCTCCTTCTGGCTGAATCCCAGGGTGTTCGGCGCCGGTGCCGGGTTGACCACCACGTCGACCGGCGCGGAGTCACTGGTCAGCCCGTCGCTGTCGTAGGCCTTCGCGGTCAGGCTGTAGCTGCCCGCGACCACGCCGGTCCAGTCGAAGCTGTACGGGCTGGTGGTGTCGGTGGCGATCAGCAGGTTTCCGTCGTAGAACTCGACCTTGCTGATCGTGGCCCCGGCCGCGGCGACCGCGGTCGCGGCCAGCGGGATTGTCGCCGGCGCGGTGAAGTCGGCGCCGGTCGACGGCGCGGTGAGCATCACCGCGGGGGCCGGGTGGCCCGAACACGGCACGCCGTTGAGGGTGAAGCCCACCGGCTTGGCGTTGGTGCCGCTGTAGCTGGCGTTGAAGCCAGTGCTGGTGGACGCCCCGGTGGCCAGCACCGCGTTGTAGCCGACGTCGGTGACTGTCACCGCGGCGCCGGTCTGGCTGTAGGTGCCGTTCCAGCCGTTGGTCACCTGCTGGTTGCCGGGGAAGGTGAACCCCAGCGTCCACCCGTTGACCGGATCCCCGGTGTTGGTGATGGTGACGTTCCCGGTGAAGCCGACGCCCCAGTCGGTGGGAACCGTGTAGTCGATCCTGCATCCGCCCGCAGCCAGCGCCGGGGTCGGCGCGGCTCCGGTGATTCCGAGAACGAGTGAAGCGCTTGCCACGATTGCTGAAAGCGCTTTCATACGTAGTCGTCCCATCGCGACCTCCGTGGTACTCGGATGTGTGCTGTCGCAGGAACCTGCTGGCACCTGCCGATGGGCCGTACCCCGGTCGCCGCCGTGACCTGTGTCTCGCTTGTCACGCTTCGGCTGTAACGCGGACGATACTCTGAGCGAACAGGGGTAACAAGGCGTCCTTGATATGAAAAGTCTGAATTTTCGCGCCTGGCCGGGCAGAGCGGATCCTCAGCCGGATTCGCGGACGACCAGTTGGGCCGGCAGCACGATCGGCTCCAGTCGGGTCCGCCGATCCTGGATCTGGCTCAGCAACAGGGTGACCATGGCCTGGGCCATGTCGTCGAACGGCTGGTGGAACGTCGTGAGTGGAGGGTCGGCGAACGGCGCCTCGGGGATGTCGTCGAACCCCACCACCGCCACGTCGTCGGGGATCCGCCTGCCGGCCCGGTGCAGCACCTGTAGGGCGCCCATCGCCATCTGGTCCGATCCCACGAAGACCGCGTCCAGGTCGGGCACCCGGCTCAGCAGCTCGCTCATCGCGTTCCGGCCGCTCTCCATGCCGTAGTCCCCGTGCACCACGGCGTTGCGGGACAGCCGGACGACCCCCCGCCGGAACCCGTCCAACCGGTCGGCCGCCGAGCGCATGTCGGCGGGGCCGGCGATCATGGTGAACCGCCGACGCCCCGCCGACCTCAGGTGTTGCGCCGCCTGCTGGCCACCGCGCACGTTGTCCACGTCGACGTAGAGCGGCACGCCCGTGGCGGCCGGTGGTCCGTTCAGGACGAGCGGCACACCGGCCTGCACGAGCGTGTGCGGCAGCGGGTCGCTGCCGTGCACGGAGGTGAGCAGCACGCCGTCGACGTGGCCGTTCACCGCGTAGCTCACCGCCCTGCGCCGGTGCTGCTGGGTGCGCGCCATCAGCAGCACGAGTTGTAGGTCGGTGTCGGCCAGCGCGAGGGTCAGCGCGCGGGCCATGATGGCGAAGTACGGGTCGGCGTAGAGGCGTTCCTGCGGCTCGCAGACGATCAGCGCGATCGAGTCAGTGCGCCGGGTGACCAGCGTGCGGGCGGCCCGGTTGGGCACGTAACCGAGTTCGTCGATGGCGCGCTCGACCGCGACCCGCACCTGCGGGCTGATGTACCGGAACCCGTTGATCACCCGGGAGACGGTGGCCGGCGACACTCCGGCGGCGGCGGCGACCTCGCCCAGGGTGTGACGCCTGGCCGCACCCTGTCGCTGCCCCCCGGCCGTTACTCCCTCCGACACAGGCGAACCCTCCGATCGCGATCCCCTCCGCGGCCAACCCCCCGCTACGCCGAGGCCGGGCCGTCCAGGAGGTCGTCGTCTCCACCGTCCACAGCCAGGTCCACCACGGGCAGCCGACTGCCGGCGATCAGCCCCCGGTACCACCAGCCGCTGTCCTTGATGACCCTGCGGTGCGTACCAAAGTCCACATGTACGATACCGAACCGCTTCGAGTAGCCCGCCGCCCATTCGAAGTTGTCCAACAGTGACCAGGCGAAGTAACCGCGCAGGTCTACTCCGGAACTGATCGCCTCGTGCACCACCCGCAGGTGCGCGTCCATGTAGTCGATGCGGGCCCGGTCGTGTACCCGCCCATCGGCGCCGACCTCGTCGTCGAACGCGGCGCCGTTCTCGGTGATGTAGAGCGGCAACGGCGGGTAGTCCTTGCGCAGCCGGGCGAGCAGTTCGCGCAGCCCGTGCGGGTCGATGTCCCAGCCGAAGTCGGTCAGCGGTCCGCCCCTGCGGGCGAACCGGACGAAGTCCGATCCCGGCCACATCGACGGTCCGGACTGGACCGGCTCGGTGTCGGGGTGCTCGGTGGTGACAATCTGCGGGCGGTAGTAGTTCAGGCCGAGGGCGTCCAGCGGAGTGGCGATGTCGGCCAGGTCGCCGTCCCGTACGAAGTCCCAGTTGGTGATCGCCGCGGTGTCCTCGCGCACGTCGTCGGGATAGCGGCCGTGGAACAGCGGTTCGCAGAACACCCGGTTGAGCAGCCCGTCGACGCGCCGGACCGCGTCCCGGTCTCCCGGGTCGTCCGGTCGCACCGGCCGCACCGGCTCGACGTTCAGGGCGATCGAGAACTGGCTGTCCCCGCCCCGCGCCCGCATCGCCTGCACGGCCAGCCCGTGGCCGAGCAGCAGGTGGTGCAGCACCCGTAGCGAGGTCGCGGGGTCGGTCAGGCCGGGGGCGTGGGTACCCGCCGAGTGGCCCTGGAACGCCTGGCACCACGGCTCGTTCAGCGTCGCCCAGTACCGCACCCGGTCGGCCAGCAGGGAGTGCATCCGCTCGGCGTAACGGGCGAAGTGTTCGGTGGTGGTGCGGTTGGCCCAACCGCCCCGGTCCTGGAGGGCCTGCGGCAGGTCCCAGTGGTGCAGCGTGACGAACGGCGCGATCCCGCGGTCCAGCAGACCGTCGACCAGCCGATCGTAGAAGTCCAGGCCACGCCGGTTGAACTCGCCGGTGCCGTCCGGCTGCACCCTGGGCCAGGCGATCGAGAACCGGTAGGCGGACAGTCCCAGTCTCGCCATGATCTCGATGTCCTCGGCGTAGCGGTGGTAGTGGTCCACCGCCACCGCGCCGGCCTCGCAGCGGTACACCTTGCCGGGCTGCCGGCAGAATGTGTCCCAGGTGGAGGGGCCACGTCCGTCCTCACCCAACGCGCCCTCGATCTGGTACGCCGACGTCGCGGCGCCCCACAGGAAACCCTGGGGGAACACGAGCCGCTCCGCCTCGGCTGGGGCGGTCGAGGACCGCGTGTCAAGTTCTGTCATCTGGTTCGCGGCGCGGGTCCGCCTGCCCACCGGGCAGTGATTGCACCGCTTCCCCCTCTCACGTCGTCAGTCGGTCGGGTGTGGAACGTGGCGGCGACGGTGGAGTTGACACGGGGAGAGCCCTCAGGCCTTCACCGCGCCCTGCATGATGCCTCCAATGATCTGCTTGCCCAGCAGCAGGAACACCACCACGATCGGGACGGTCCCGACCAGGGTTCCGGCGAGCACCAGCGAATAGTCCTGGTAGTACCCACTGGCCAACTGGGACAGCGCGACCTGGACGGTCGGATTGTCGCCATTGAGTACCACCAGCGGCCAGAAGAAGTCGTTCCACGCCTGCATGAACGTGAACAGGCCGAGCACGGCGGCAGCCGGGCGAGCGGCCGGCAACGCGACGTGCCAGAACAGGCCGAACGTGCTGCACCCGTCCACCCGGCCGGCCTCCAAAAGCTCGTCGGGAACGGCGCCGGACAGGTACTGGCGCATGAAGAACACGCCGAACCCGGTGACCAGACCGGGCACGATGACCGCCTGGATCTGGTTCGCCCAGCCCAGGTGCGCCATCAGGATGTACAGCGGGATGATGCCGAGTTGGGTCGGCACCATCATGGTGCCGATCACCGACAGCAGCAGTGCGTTGCGGCCCCGGAACCGCAGCTTGGCGAACGCGAAGCCGGCCAGCGAGGCGAAGAACACCACCGACAGCGTGATCGAGCCGGACACCACGAACGAGTTGATCAGCGCCTTCTTGAACGGCGACTGGCTGAACACCCGGCCGATGTTCGACCACAGGTGGCCGCCGGGCAGCAGCGGCGGGGGCGTGCTGCTGGCCGCGGCGCTGGTCTGCGAGGCCACCACCAGGGTCCAGTACAGCGGGAACACGCAGCCGGCCACCGCGGCGAGCAGCAGCAGGTACACCAGCGGGTGAGCCCGGCCGCGCCGGCGACTGGGGCGCAGCGTCACCGGACCGGCGCTCGGGCGGACCGGCGGTGCCCCGGTCAGGATGGTCATGGCCGTCCTCCTAGGACTCGTTCGCCGAGCGGATACCACGCCGGGTCAGCAGCATGACCCCAATGGACACCACCACGATGAGCAGGAACAACGTCCAGGCGATCGCCGAGGCGTAGCCGAAGTGGAACAGGTGGAAGCCGTGCTCGTACATGTAGAGCGTCAGGGTCTGGAACTGCCGACCCGGCCCCCCGCTGGTGTTTCCGGGGGTGTTGTCGAACAGCAGCGGCTGGGCGAACACCTGTAGCCCACCGATGGTGGAGATGATCAGCGTGAACAGGATGGTCGGCCGCAGGAGCGGGACGGTCACCGAGCGGAACCGCTGGAACGCCCCGGCCCCGTCGATCTCGGCCGCCTCGTAGAGGTCACCGGGAATTGCCTGCATGCCGGCCAGGTAGATCAGCGCGTTGTAGCCGGCCCACTGCCAGGTGATCATCGACGCGATCGCGATGTGTGAGGAGAGCCGGCCGGCCTGCCAGTCGATCCGGTGGAATCCGATGTGGGTGAGCAGGAAGTTGACCAGGCCGAAGTCCCGCGCGTAGAGCTGGGCGAAGATGATGGTGACCGCGACCAGCGAGGTTGCCGTGGGCAGCGCCACCGCCACCCGGAAGAACGTGCGGGCCCGGATGGCCGAGTTGAGCAGGACCGCCAGCGCCAGCGCGAGCAGGAGTTGGGGGACCGTGGACAGGACCCAGATGCTGACCGTGTTGCGCAGCGCGTTCCAGAAGAAGCTGTCGTGCAGCAGGGCGCGGTAGTTGTCCAGGCCGATGAAGGTGTGGCCGGCCGAGTTGAGCAGGTCCCAGTCGTTCAGGGAGACGTAGGCGGTGTAGGCCAGCGGGAACAGGCCGACCGCCGCGAACAGCAGGAAGAACGGTGCGATGAACGCGTACGGCGCGCCCTTGACGTCGAAGCGGTGCCAGAACGCCCGCCGGGCCGCCGCGGACGAGCGCCGGTCCTGGTCGGCCGGTGTGGCGGGTTGGCGCTCGGGCGGCCTGGATCCGGCCTTGGTCGGTGTGCTCGTTGCCATCGCGACCGGTTCCTTCCTGCCGATGGTGCTGGTCGTGCCTGTCCCCACCGGACCGGTGGCGCCACCGGAAGGGGCGGTGGCGCCACCGGTCACACGGGTGCGGAACCCGATGCCGGAAGTTCCTGGGTTCCGGTGGCCGGTGGAACCCGAGGGATCGTGGAACTCCCGAGCCTGATGGAACTGATGGAACTGGGTGGAACTGGGTGGAACGGTCAGGACGCGGTGATCTGCTTGATGGTCTTCATGAGTTGGTTCCAGGCCGAGTCCGCACTCTTGCCCGCCTCCACCTGTAGCAGCGCCTGTCCGAAGGCGTCCTTGATGGGTCCGCTCTTGGGCCCGAGCACCTGCGGCTTGAGCTGCTCGGCGGCGGTGGTGAAGATCTTGCCGGTGGGCGCGTTCCGGAAGAACGGGTCGGTGAATCCGGCCACCTGCGGGTCGGTGTAGAGCTGCGGCTCGGACGGCAGGTTGCCCAGCTTCTTGAAGACCGCGGTCTCACTCTGCGGAGAGGTCAGGAACTTGGCCAGGTCGTAGGCCTGCTTCGGGTGCTTGCTCTGCTTGGGGATGGACAGGAAGGACCCACCCCAGTTGCCGCCAGCGCCACCGGGGATCGCGGCCACGTCCCACTTGCCGGAGAACTTCGCGGCCTGCTGCTTGATGTTGGCCATCATCCAGCCGGGGCAGGTGACGACCGCGAACGAGCCCTTCTGGAACGCGGCGTTCCACTGCGGCGAGGAACCGTTGAGCTTGGCCGACAGTCCATCGTGGATCGCGCCCACGACCTGGTCCCAGGCCTGCTTGACGGCCGGGTTGCTGTTGACGATGAGGTTGCCCTGCTCGTCGTAGTAGGCGAGGTGGGACTGGCCCATGATGCCGTTGAAGATGTAGCCGGAGGAGTCGTAGAAGTGGACTCCGGGGATCTTCGCCGCGGCGAACTTCCGGCCGGCCGCGAAGAAGCTGTCCCAGCCGTCGGCCCACAGCTTGGACACCGCGTCCCGGTCGGAGGGGAGTCCGGCCTGGGCGAACAGGTCGGAGCGGTAGCAGATCGCCAGGCCACCGACGTCGGTACCCAGACCGATCTGGGACTTGCCGTCGGCACTCAGCGACTCGTCCCACTTCCAGGGCACCCAGCGGTCCTTGATCGCGCCCGCGCCCAGGTCGAGCAGGTTCACGAACTTGCTCGGCTCAGCCTTGAACTGGGCGATGTAGCCCTCGTCGATGGCCTCGATGTCGGCCGCGCCGGCGCCGGTGGCCAGGTGGGTCGCGAGGTTCTGGTGGTGGTCGGGGTAGGACTGGATGTGCTGGACGATCTTGATGTTCGGGTGTGTCTTCTCGTACTGCTTGTAGAGGTTCTCGTAACCGAAGGTGCTGAAGGTGCTGACGGACAGCGTGATCTTCCCCCCGCTGCCCCCGCTCGAACCGCTGCATGCGGCGGCGAGCAGCGAGACTGCCAGCGCGGCGCCAGCAGCCTTGCCCAATCCCGTTGCCGCGCGGGAACCACGACGCATACGAACCCTCCCCTGGATGGTGATGACCATCGCAGTGAGTCACTGTGATAGCGCTTTCAGACTGTTACGCACGCCACCCCCCTTGTCAATAGCCGGACCGGCGATCGGCGCGCCATCGGCTCGGGACAGGAACCCAGCGGGCACCCGATCAGGACGCTTCAAGGACAATCCGGACACCTTGCCGGTCCCGAACCCCCTCAATCGGTCCACGGACCGTGACCAGACCGTGTCCGAACGGTGTCCAACCGTCCGACCGGCGCCCAGCCTGGACCGGTGCACGGGTCGGCCCTGGCGGCTCGGCCCTGGCGGCCATGCCCCGACCGTCAGCGCGGCCATCGGCCGGTTCGGTGCGGGGGACCGTCATGCCGAGGCGCCTCGGCGCCTTC
>DASULA010000343.1:0-10771 GCA_036278435.1 Mycobacteriales bacterium
GCTGACCGTGGTTTGGGAACGGGGACTCGCGCCCGGCCCGGCTGGCGGTGCCGACGTCGTGCACGCACCGACCCTGCTGGCCCCGGCCAGGCGGTCGCGTCCGCTGGTGGTCACAGTGCACGACGCGGTGCCGTGGACCCACCCGGAGACGCTGACCCCGCGCGGGGTCGCCTGGCACCGGCGGATGGGCGAGTACGCCGCCCGGGTCGCCGACTTGGTGGTGGTGCCCACCCGGTCGGTCGCCGAGGAGCTGGCCGGCCTGCTGCCGGGGCTGGGCGAGCGGGTCATCGTGGTCGGCCACGGCGTGTCGGCCGGACTGGGCGCCGAACCGCCCGACGCCGACCGGCGGGCTCGGCGGCTGGAGTTGCCGGCCGGCGGGTACCTGCTCAGCCTGGCCACGCTGGAACCGCGCAAGGGGTTGGACGTGCTGCTGGCCGCGCTGGCCGTGCTGGCCGGCTCGGCCGGGCCGGCCGGGCCGAACCTGCCGCTGCTGCTGGTCGGCCAACCCGGCTGGGGTGGGGTGGACCCGGTGGCCGAGGCGGCCCGGCTGGGGTTGCCCGAGGGCCGGGTGCGGGTGCTCGGGCGGGTCGACGACGCCGACCTGGCCGTGCTGCTGCACCGGGCCACCGCCCTGGCCGCGCCCAGCCGGGCCGAGGGGTTCGGGCTGCCGGTGCTGGAGGCGATGGCCGCCGGCACGCCGGTGGTCAGCTCCGACGCGCCGGCCCTGGTGGAGGTCGCCGGCGGCGCCGGGGTGGTGGTACCGGTCGGGTCGGCCGACGCGCTGGCCGGCGCGTTGCGGCGAGTCGTGCGGGACGGGGCGCTGCGGACCAGGCTGGTCACCGCCGGACGGCAGCGGGCGAAGTCGTACTCCTGGGACAGCGCCGGGCGAACCCTCTGGACCGCCTACGAGAAACTGACCCCCTCGGCGGCGTAGGCTGTCGGTGACTTTGACCACTGCCGAGCCGTACGACCGGGTCATCATCACGCCAGCCACCATCTGACCAGCCACCACCTGACCACCGACAACGAGCAAGGAGCTTCCGTGTCAGACAGCGCGCCCCGCGTGCTCGTCGATGCGACGGCCGTACCGGCCGACCGGGGTGGCGTGGGGCGGTATGTCGACGGACTGATCGCGGCCATGGGAGCCGCCGACGTCGACTTCGCCATCGCCTGCCAGCGCACCGACACCGAGCGGTTTTCCCGGATGGCGCCGCAGGCGACCGTGGTTCCCGGCCCGGCGGCGATCGCGCACCGGCCCCCGCGGCTGGCCTGGGAACAGACCGGGCTGCCGCTGGTCGCCCAGCAGGTGGGGGCACAGGTGCTGCACTCGCCGCACTACACGATGCCGCTGCGGGCCGGCCGGCCGGTGGTGGTGACCATCCACGACGCCACGTTCTTCACCCAGCCCAACGTGCACACCGCGGTGAAGGGGCCGTTCTTCCGCTCGGCGATCAAAACCGCGCTGCACCGGGCAGCACGCTGCATCGTGCCGTCCAAGGCCACCCGCGACGAGCTGGTGCGCGAGCTGTCCGCCGACCCGACCAACATCGACGTGGCCTACCACGGTGTGGACCGGGACATCTTCCACGTGCCCACCGAGGCGGAGAAGGCCCGGGTCCGGGCCCGGCTGGGCCTGCCCAACACCTCCTACCTGGCGTTCCTCGGCACCCTGGAACCGCGCAAGAACGTGCCCAGCCTGGTCCGTGGCTGGGTGCGCGCGGTCGGTGACCGGCCGGACCCGCCCGCGCTGGTGCTGGCCGGCGGTTCGGGCTGGGACGACGCCATCGACCAGGCGGTGGCCGAGGTGCCCTCGCACCTGCGGGTGCTGCGACCGGGCTACCTGCGGTTCAGCGACCTGCGAGGCTACCTCGGCGGTGCCGTGGTGGTCGCCTATCCCAGCCACGGCGAGGGTTTCGGGCTGCCCGTGCTGGAGGCGATGGCCTGCGGTGCCCCGGTGCTCACCACCCACCGGCTGTCGCTGCCCGAGGTCGGTGGGGACGCCGTCGCCTACACCGAGGGCGACCCGGACTCCATCGCGGCGAACCTGACCGCGCTGCTCGACGACGTCGGCCGGCGCACCGTGCTGGCCGAGGCCGCGGTCAAGCGCGCGGCGGAGTTCACCTGGGCGGCCAGCGCCGAGGCGCACCTACAGGCCTACGCCCGGGCCGCGTCGGGATGAGCGATGAGGACTCACCGGTCCGGTCCGGCGACGGGCCGGATGCCGCAGGGGATCACCTGACGGTGGTCGTGGTCACCTACTCGCCGGGCGCCACGCTGAGTCACTTCCTGGAAACCCTGGCCGCGGCCACCACCCGGTCCTACGACGTGGTGCTGGCCGACAACGGGTCCACCGACGGCGCCCCGGAGCGGGCCGCGACCGGTCCGGACGTCACCCTGCTGCGCACCGGCGGCAACCTCGGCTACGGCCGGGCCGCCAACCTCGGTGCGGCCAAGGCCACCGGCGAGTGGCTGGTGGTGGCCAATCCGGACGTGACCTGGTCGCCCGGTTGTCTGGACCGGCTGTTGGCGGTCGCCGCGCGCTGGCCGCGGGCCGGCGCCCTGGGCCCGGCGATCCGCACCCCCGACGGCGCGCTCTACCCGTCGGCGCGGGCGCTGCCGTCGTTGGGTCGCGGCATCGGGCACGCGCTGGCCGGGTGGTGGTGGCCGTCCAACCCGTGGACCGCGGCGTACCGGCAGGAGCGGGGCGCCCCCGCCGAGGGCCTGGCCGGATGGCTGTCCGGGTCGTGCCTGCTGCTGCGCCGGGCCGCCTTCGACGCGGTCGGCGGCTTCGACCCGTCGTACTTCATGTACTTCGAAGACCTCGACCTGTGTGAACGCATCGGCCGGGCCGGATGGCAGAACGTGTACGCGCCGAGCGCGGTGGTCACCCACGAGGGTGCGCACGCCACCCGGTTGGCCCACGCCGCCATGATCTCCGCGCACCACCGCAGCGCCTACCTGTACCTGTCCCGGCGCTACCGGGGCCGCCGTCACCTGCCGCTGCGGCTGGCGCTGCGGGCCGGCCTGGCCGCCCGCGCGGCCCTGGCCCGGCGGGTACCCGGCGCGGGCGCGGGCGCCCGTCCGACCCGCGGCGCGGACACCGTAGGCTGAGTGGCCCCTGCCACGACCCTGAGGAAGGCACATGTTCTTCGCAGTGATCCCGGCCGGGGGCACCGGCACCCGCCTGTGGCCGGTGTCCCGTGCTGACCGGCCGAAGTTCCTCGAGTCGTTGGTGGATCCGGATCGGTCGATGTTGCAGTCCACCGTCCAGCGCGTGTCACGGTTGACCGATTCGGCGCACACACTCATCGTCACGGGCGCCGCGCACGCTGTCGCAGTGGCTCGCCAGCTACCTGGGATTTCCGAACAAAACATCCTGGTGGAACCGTCGCCGCGGGATTCGTGCGCGGCGATCGCCCTGGCCGCCGCGGTCATTGCCAGAAGAGATCCGGACGCGACGATGGGATCCTTCGCAGCCGACCACGTGATCGACGACCAGAAGCGTTTCGCCGAGGTGGTCACCGATGCCATTGCCGGCGCGGAGGCAGGTCATCTGATGACGATCGGAATCACACCAACGCACCCCGAAACAGGTTACGGGTACGTGCAGTGCGGAGCACGGACCGGGCTCGGCCCGGTGTTGACGGTGGAGAAGTTCCGAGAGAAGCCGCCGGCCGAGGTCGCCAGGGAGTACGTGGACTCGGGGAAGTTCCTCTGGAACGCGAGCATGTTCGTCTGGCGAGTCGATCGGTTCCTGACCGCGCTGGCCCGCTACCGGCCGGATATCCACGCGCCGATCATGGAGATCGCCGCAGTGTGGGATGAGCCCGTTCGTGGCCAGATACTGGAGGAACTCTGGGCAACAATCCCGCGCATCGCCGTGGAGTACGCGGTGATGGAGCCCGCGGCGGCGGATCACGATGTGGCGACGGTACCGGGTGACTTCGGGTGGACCGATGTCGGAGACTTCCGGGCGCTCGGCGGGCTTGTTCCCCCCGACGTCACCGGGAGCATGGTGGTCGCGGCGAGTCGTCCATCCGCCCCCCAGGTTGTCACGGATCGGTCGGAACGACTCATTGTGGTGCCCAGAGGCAATCGTCTTATCACCGCTATCGGAGTTCACGATCTGGTCGTCGTCGACACCCCGGACGCGCTATTGATCTCCGATATCGACGCCGTGCAGGACGTCAAGAAAATAGTTGCGACACTGTCCAATTCGGGCTACGACGCCTATGTCTGATGTGCCCGAGACCGCGCCACGAAGGCGATAATGCTGTCTCGATCGACCGTGTACTTTCGGATGAACGACGCGGGTAATCGCGGGACCACGGCCCGGACGTATGGCAGGACCTCGGAAATCGTGACTGGGCTGTCATCGCACGCCTCGGCGATCACGGCTCGCAAGGTCCGTTCGGTGAAATAATGGACGTGATCGCGGTTGAAGTGCACCCACGCGCCTCCTTCCTTCACGTAGAGAGGCCCGCCGAACCTCGGGGTCAGCAGGAGGAGCGCACCGCCCGGTCGGACGGCGGCAATCGCCGCCCGTATGACCGCGGTGGGATCGGTCAGGTGTTCGACGACGTCCATCATCGTCACGACATCGAACGGACCACGCCGTCTGACTTCGTGGTCGGCGGCCGATCCACGGTGAAAGGTGGCCCGAGAACGGATCCGCGCCCGTTCGATGACGTATCCTGAGGTGTCGGTCCCCATAGTAATGACTCCGCGACTCATCAGCGCATCCACAAGGTATCCACCGCCGCAACCGACATCGAGCGACGTGCGGACACCCGGAACCGTCCTGAGAATCATGTCCGCGAAAACGGCGGCGATTTCCCGTCGCTCGGGTTCCTCGCTGCCGAAGTAGTCCTCGTATCCGACAGCGCGGCCGAAGGCCCGGCGAGAGTAATACGCTTCATCGTAGCTGCACCTTACCAACTCGCCGGTTCGATTCTCATGCAGAGAGACCAGCGTGCACCGGTTGCAACGAAGCACCGTGCCGCAGTCCAGCCGATGAAGAACCGTCCGCTCGTGGCTGCCGCATAACATGCACTTACGTGGGTCGACGATCATGATTGCCCTTCTTTCCTGGCGCGCACGACCTCACGGGCTCGGGCGATCGTGTAGACGCTTCCCGGAGAGAACTCGTTGGTCAAAAGCGCGGCCGTGAGACGTGCACCGAAGAGATCCCAGACCTGGATGTTTTGGATCTCCCAGTTCGCCGTCATCCGAGCGAGCTCATCGCACGCGAAGTGATTTTTCGTGACCAGCGCCAGACCGGAGATATCTATCTCACCATTGAGTGCGTCGAAGCCGAAACCGAGTAGCTTGAACTCGAACTCGCCGGCCTCCCGTGCCTCGATGAGGCGCGCGACCGAGGGCTCAACGTAGAACCACCGAGGATCAACGCGCGGTCCCGGCCGCTCCACCTCGACGCCGCCGTAGAGTTCCTCATACACCTCGCGCAGGAAGTTGTGATACACCGATACTGAGGACTCGTCGGTGAGATCGAAGCTCTGGCATCCGAAGACTGGCACAACCGCGAGCGCACCGCCGTAGATGGAGACTGAATTCGACCTCCTCTGAATCAGTATCTTGAACACGCCGTCGTCATCGAAGACGAAGGCTGCCTGCATTCCGAACGCGTGCGCGCCGAGTGGGCACAGTTCAGCGGTCTTCAGATCCGGCATGAATTTATCTCTGAGTGGAGTTCGGCGGTTCCGGCCGCGTATCGCATCATATGTCTCGTCCTCGAGTGACCCGCAGGCGGAGAGGAACTGGAAGTACTCCGCCATGATGAGCCGTATCCTTGGTCCCTTCGGACCGTCACCAACCCCTGCCGCACAGGCGAGGAGGTCGTTCCATACGGCTCCGTCTCGGCGGACGCCCGGGAGGTAGTTGACGCGCCGCCGGAGTACACGCTGATCGACGTTGACAGTTGATCGAAATTGTGGTACATCCTGCTGTATGAGTTCCTCTTCCGCAATGTCTGTTATTGCCCATGACGGTCTCGTAAGGAACGGTACCAGGTTGCGATGGCCGTTGTCCTCGAAGAGGTAGAGATCATCCAGGCGGCCCTTGTCGAGGTAGTACCGCACGAGCCAGTCATGCGTGAATCGCGGATGCCGCTGTTCCTGGATCCTGGTGAGATGCTTCATGCTCCTCCTCTGCCGAATCCAGTCCTGTCCCCGGTGCAGCAGGTTGCCTAACAGAAATGCAACACCGGCGGAGAGGAGATTAACAGCCAACTCCCATGTCATCCGTCCATCCTTGTGTCAGTGGTGGCGTGCTGTGGCATCAGTAACGCGAGTAACGTAGTTAACCCGAATGATACCTTTTGAAGGGAAAAATACTGACCAGATCGAAGGTAGGTACGTGACATCCGCTCGACCGGTTGCGGAGGCCGTGTGGCGGCCCGGGTGGGCGGTGGACGTCGGGCTGACCCTGGCCCCGCTGTCACACGGATCGGCCGACCCCACCTACCAGGCGGCACCCGACGGGGTGCTGTGGCGCACCGCGCTCACTCCGCACGGTCCGGGAACCCTGGCGTTGTGGTTGGCCGGCGCCGGCGAGGTGCACGCCCAGGCGTGGGGTGCCGGCGCCGAGTGGCTGGTGGCCGGCCTGCCCGACCTGCTGGGTGGACGCGACGACGTGACCGGGTTCGACCCGCGCCACCCCGTACCGGCCCGGGTGTGGCGGCGCCACCCCGGCCTGCGGATACCGCGAACCGGGCTGGTGTGGGACGCCCTGGTACCCGCGGTGCTGGAGCAGAGGGTCACCTCGACCGAGGCGTGGCGGTCCTGGCGGGAACTGGTGTGCCGGTTCGGGGCGGTCGCTCCCGGCCCGACCCCGGCGGGCATGCGGGTGGTGCCCGCACCCCGGGTGCTGGCCGACCTGCCGGTGTGGGAGTGGCACCGGGCCGGGGTGGACGCCAAGCGGCGGAACACGATCCGGGCCGCGGCCGGCGTGGCATCGCGGCTGGCCGAGGCCGCCGAGATGGCGCCCGAGGCGGCCCTGGCGCGGCTGCGGGTGGTGCCCGGTATCGGCCCGTGGACCGCGGCCGAGGTGGCCCAGCGGGCGTTCGGCGACGCCGACGCGGTGTCGGTGGGCGACTACCACATTCCGTCTCTGGTCGGCATGGCGCTGGTCGGCGAACCGCTGGACGACGAGGGCATGCTGGCCGAGCTGGCCGCCTACCGGCCGCACCGGCACCGGGTGGTGCGGCTGGTGGAGATCGGCGCCCCGCGGATACCCCGCCGCGCCCCGCGCGCCCCGATCCGCGACTACCGCGCCATGTGACCCGTGCCGCTGTGTGACATCAGCCGGCCTCGGTGAGGATCGCGTCGGACAGTGGCGGCCAGGCGCGTACCGCCCAGTCGCCGAACTCGGTGTCGGTGAGCACCACGCAGGCCAGCCGGGCGACCGGGTCCACCCACAGGAACGTGCCGGACCGGCCGAAGTGCCCGAACGTGGCCGGGCTGTTGCCGGCGCCGGTCCAGTGCGGGGACTTGGAGTCCCGGATCTCCATCCCCAGCCCCCAGTCGTTGTCGGCCTGCCGGCCGTACCCGGGCAGCACCCCGGACAGCCCCGGGAACTGCACGGCGGTCGCCTGCCCGACGGTCTGCGGGTGTAGCAGGGCGGGCGCCAGAAGTTCCGCCGCGACTCGGGTCAGGTCGGCCACCGTGCTGGTGGCCGCGTACGCCGGCGAACCGGTCAGCGCGGTCGCGGCCAGCCCCAGCGGCTCGCACACCGCCTGGCCGAAGTACTCGGCAAAGGGCATCCCGGTGGCCGCGGCCACATGCGCGCCAAGCGCCTCGAAGCCGGCGTTGGAGTAGATCCGCCGGGTGCCGGGCGCCGCGGCCCGTTCGGCCCGGTCGAAGGCGTACCCGGAGGCGTGCGCGAGCAGGTGGCGCACGGTGGAACCGGGCGGCCCGGCCGGTTCGTCCAGCTCGATCGCGCCCTCCTCCACCGCGACCAGGCAGGCCAGCGCGGTCAGTGGCTTGGTCACCGAAGCCAGCGGGAACGGCCGGTCGGTCGGTCCGCGCGTGCCCAGCACGCCACCCGGGCCGATCACGGCCGCAACGGCGCGTCCGACCGGCCAGGTGTCGATCTGAGTGAGCGCGTCCACGGCCGGTAACGCTATTCGGCTGGCTGTCCGGCGCCGACCTCGGGGCGCGGTTCGTGCCGGGCCAGTGCCCGGTGCAGCAGTCGGGGGGTGTCATCCGCCACTTGTTCGGGCAGGTCGTCCCAGCCGAACCAGGCCAGATCGTCGGACTCGTCGCTGCGCACCGGGACCGCGCCGGCTGGTGCGACTGCCACGAAGCGCAGGTCGAGGTGCCGGGTGGGCACGCCGGCCGAACACGTGATCGGGTGCACGTCCAGGTCGACCGGCACCGGGTCCAGCCGCAGCCCGGTGATGCCGCTCTCCTCGGTGGCCTCGCGCAGCGCGGCGGCGGCCACGGTCTCATCGTCGGGCTCCAGGTGCCCGCCGAGTTGCAGCCACCGCCCGACCCGCGGGTGCAGGGTGAGCAGCACCGCCCGCCGGGACGGGTCGAGCACCACCGCGCTGGCGGTCAGGTGACCCGGCGCGCAGGACCGCCAGGTGGCGTCGGACCGGGCCTCCAGCAGCGCCAGGAACGCCTCCCGCAGCGCCCGCTGCCCCGGCTCGGGGGAGGCGTACCCGGCCAGCAGGCGGCGGGCGTCGTCGTGCAGCGTGGAGTTCATGCCCCGATGCTGTCAGAACCGGCGGGTTGGTCGCTCATGTGGCGGCAATGTCGGTTGGCTGACGCGACCGGTAGCGGCGCACGCGTTCCGTGGATCGCCCAAATGTTTGTCGGCGGTGTGGTGTCGGCGTTCCCTGAGCCCTGGGTCGGCCGGTGACCCGGCGATCCTTGTGCGGTCGCGCCGTCCTGACAGCGCGACCGCACGAACTCCTTCGGTCAGCACCCGTTCGAGGTCAGGTTGATCCGCCAGACCGGGTTCCAGTCGACGCTGTAGGCCGCCGTCCTTGGCGCGTAGCAGTGGATCTGCCCTCCGGACACGTTGTAGGTCCGGACCGCCGCGCCGCCAGTCTGATGGTTTGCCAGTGCGTTGGTGCCGACCCAGTTACTCAGATGGTAGGCGCCGTAGTTGAAGAACTGGAACTGCCACTCAAGCTCGCCTACCACCACATACGCACAGGCAAAACCACTCTGACACCCTGGCAGAGCGCCGCAGTCGGCGTGGCCGGGGTGGCAGGTGAAAATGTGTTCCGCCGATGGCGAGGTCGATGGCGAGGTGGTCGCTGGTGATACGGTGCCATTCTGGGCCGTGACGCCGATGGGCTGCATGAACGCCGCATGCCGCGCCATCACCGAGGATCCCGGGACGGTGGATGTGGCCTGGGCGGGTGTCGGGATGGCGGCGGCGGCGGCCAAGCCGGCTACCAGCCCGACCGTGGCCACGATCGATCTCGTTCGAAACGTCATGGCGATCTCCTTCCGTTGTGGACCCTGACCTCACCGATGGCCAGGCCAGGGTGTGTAGCCGACAGGCAGCGTCATGCGAACCGGAACCGGTTGTCGGAAGTTCTCGAACAACCTCGAACAGGCCCAGCCCGGCCGTTTTTCAGAATGCCGACTTTCGCGGCGGCATCCCGGCCGCAGCTAGTACCATGGCGCCACCGGCTGGTGGCCAGGCCGGATGATGACCGTCCGAGCGGTCACAGAAAGATCGCTCCGGGTGGCCACGGTCTCGTTGAGCCGATTGACAGAACCGCCGATGTCACCGGGAATCTGCCGGGGCCCGGTCCAGCCGGCTCTTCGCACTGGGAGTGGAGATCCTGGATTGGCTCTTGGTGCAGAGAGATCAATTTCCGATCTTCCCCTCGGGCGCTACGGTATACAAAAGCTCAACGAAGAAGCTGAGGATATCAGGTGCACTGCCACAGGGGAAGAGTCCCACTAGTTGCCAATCGGACCGGGTCGGGCTGCGCCGATCTTGCCGGCCGGACAATTGTCGCCGTCTGGTGTCGGCGTCCCGTGAGGACGTGCACAGACCACTCGTGATGGTGGACACTCGCGGCCAGCCCACAGCGTCCATCGTTGGCCCCTCGGGCCTTGCTGTCAGACCGCACCGACAGGTTCCGGCAGGTGGTGGGTACCGCAAGCTGTCCGGTTGGTGTCGCCATGTGCCATCACTGTGCGGAGAAGTGACATCGAGCCGTGCAGGCGGATGGCAGTGACCAGGCCCGCTACCATCCCGACCGCGGCGACGATCTCGTTCGGAACGTCATGGCGATCTCCTTCCGTCGCGTACGCTGTCTTCGCTAGATTTCGAACGGGCACCAGCCCGGCCTGCCCGGAGTGTCGACTTTCGCAGCGGCACCCCGGCCGCGCTGGGCGCTGATTTTGCCACGGCTTGGTCCTGCGCACCGGCCGGTATCTCCACCCGCTGGCGTCCGGATCACATGCCCGCGGGGGTTTCATTGGTCGTTGTGATTTATGGTGGGTCGTATTTTTGTGGTGTGGTGGTGTATCGGCGTCCGGTGGGGCTGGTCCAGTGGAATCGTCCGTTGGTTTGTACCAGTCGCCAGGGTGTTTGGTGTTTGAGGCGGTGGTGGTGGCGGCAGAGTGCGCCGAGGTTGCCCGGTGTGGTGGGTCCGGTTGGCCAGGGGATCGTGTGATCCAGGTCCGCATGTTGTGCGGGGTGTTGGCAGCCGGGGAACCGGCAGGTGTGGTCGCGTGCGCGGATGTGGTCGTCGAGTGCGGTTGGTGGCCGGTAGGTGGTGCGG
>DASULA010000344.1:0-2888 GCA_036278435.1 Mycobacteriales bacterium
GGCCAGCCACAGGCCGTCGGGCTTCATGCGGAACGCCGAGCGGGTGAAGTGCGCCGACTGCCGGGCACGCCTCGACTTGAACCGCGGATACCGGCCCCGCTTCGCGAAGAACACTCCGAACGCGTTGTGCTGGTGGCGCAGCGCCTGCTGCAACGGAACCGAGGACACCTGCGACAGGAACGACAGTTCGTCGGTCTTCTTCCACGCCGACAACGCCGCATCGGTTTCCCGGTACGGGGTGGACTTTCCCTCGACGGTGTACCGCTCCTGCCGGGCGGCCAGTTTCTTGTTCCGCACCAGCCGGACGCATCCGAATGTGCGGGCCAGCAGTGCCGCCTGTTCGGAATCCGGGTAGGCCCGGACCTTGTACGCCGTCCTCACACGACACGTTTTACCAGGGAGCCCGCCATGAGTAAGTACGCCATTCCTCCCCGGCCTGAAGGCCGGGGCATCCTGACGCAACCACGGTGACGATCGAGCCGGGGACCTTCACCCCCCGACCCGGCGCCGCGTCGCGGGGTCGGATGCTGGTCGCCCAGACCGCGATGGAACTGCGACTCACCCTGCGTAACGGCGAGCAGTTGCTTATCTCGTTGCTGATCCCGTTGATGCTCACGGTGGTGCTGGTCAGCGAACCGTTCATCTCGGTGACCGAGGGCCGGCGGGTGGACTTCTTCGTGCCGGGCATCCTGGCCCTGGCGGTGATGTCGGCGGCGTTCACCGGTCAGGCGATCGCGACCGGGTTCGAACGCAAGTACGGCGTGCTCAAGCGGCTGGGCGGCACGGCGCTGCCCCGCTCGGTGCTGCTGCTGGGTAAGACCGGCGCGGTCTGCTGCGTGGAGCTCATCCAGATCGTGGTGATCTGCCTGGTCGGGCTGGTGCTGGCCTGGCGCCCGCACGGTTCGCCGCTGTCGGTGCTGCTGCTGGTGGTGCTGGGCACGGCCGCGTTCTCCGGCCTGGGGCTGCTCATGGCCGGCACGTTGCGCGCCGAGGCCACCCTGGCCGCGGCGAACCTGGTGTGGTTCCTGCTGCTGTTCTTCGGCGGGGTGATGTTCCCGCTGTCGAAGTTCCCGCACACGCTGGGGCAGGTGTTGCAGTACCTGCCGATCGCGGCGCTGTCCGACGGGCTGCGCGCGGTGCTGCGGGCCGGATCGGGCCCGCCGGTGCACGATCTGGTCACGCTGCTGGTCTGGGCCGCGCTCACCCTGGCCGCCGCCACCGCCACCTTCCGCTGGGACTAGATGACTGGACCCCTAACCCGTTGCCCTTACCCGTGCAGCGGCGCGTCCGGGTAAGGGCCGGAGCCGCGGGCGGGGGTTCCGGCGGGGCCAACTAGCATCGGGGCGTGCCCGTCTTGCCCCACGCCTCCGCGACCGCGGTCCGCCGGCTCGCTGTTGCCTCGGTGGTTGCCAACTGCGGCATCGTGGTCACCGGCGGGGCGGTGCGCCTGACCGGTTCGGGACTGGGCTGCCCGACCTGGCCCCGCTGCACCGGTCAGTCCTACGTGCCCACCCAGGCGCTGGCCTGGCACGGGCTGGTGGAGTTCGGCAACCGGATGCTCACCTTCGCGCTGAGCGCCGTGGTGCTGGTGACGTTCCTGGCCGCGATCCGGTCGCGGCCCCGGCGGCGGCCCCTGGTCGGGCTGTCCCTGGCTGGGCTGCTCGGGATCCCGGCCCAGGCCGTACTGGGCGGCATCACCGTGCTGACCGGGTTGAACCCGTGGACGGTCGCCGCGCACTTCGCGCTGTCGATGGCCCTGGTCGCGGTGAGCACGGTGCTGTGGCACCGGGCGGCCGGTGCTGCCGACACCCCGGCCCGGCCGGTGGTGCGGCCGGAACTGGTGCGACTGGCCCAGGCCCTGGTGGCGGTGACCGCGCTCACCCTGGCGGTGGGCGCGGTGGTGACGGGCAGCGGGCCGCACGCCGGGGACCGGCACGCGGTGCGCACCGGGTTCGACCCGGCCGTGGTGAGCCAACTACACGCCGACGTGGTCATGCTGCTGGTGGGCCTGTCCGTGGCGACCTGGGTGGCGCTGCGGGCCACCGGGGCACCGGCCGGGATCGGCCGGGCCGCCGCGCTGCTGGTCGGGGTGGAACTCGGCCAGGGGGCGATCGGGTACACCCAGTACTTCACCGGGTTGCCGTCGCTGCTGGTCGGCTTCCACCTGCTCGGCGCCTGCCTGGTCTGGGTGGCAGCGCTGCGGTTGCTGCTGCTCACCCGGGTACGGGTCGCCGCCGCGGTTCCGACTCCGGCCGATTCGGTGGACCGGGTCGCCGTCCCGGTGAGCTGACCGGATCCCCCGCGGTAGTGATCTTTCGCACGGCTAACGGACTACGCTGGGCGCCATGGCGACGACATCTGCGGAAATATCGGTCCTCACCGAACAGTTCCTCGCGGAGGAGTTCGAGGAGAATCCGCTGCTCGCCTCGATCCTGGGCGTTCCGGGGCACGACGACAGGCTCGGCGACTTCTCGGCCGAGGCGTTCGAGCGTCGGGACCGGCGGGCCGCCGACTGGCACGCCGCCTTCACCTCGCTCGAAACCGAGGGCCTGTCCCTGGACGAGTCGGTGGACCGCGACATGGCGCTGGCGGCGCTGCGCGGCCGGATCCTGCTCTCCGACTGGGCGACCTGGCGGCGCGACCCGCTCATCTACCTGTCGCCGTGTTTCACCGGGATCCAGGCGCTGTTCCAGCACCGGCTGCGCACCGAACCGGACCTGGTCACCGCGGCCGAGGCTCGGCTGGACCAGATCCCCGGGGTGCTCGCCGCGGCGCGGGCGAATTTGGACCCGGCGATGGTGTCGCCGCTGCTGGTGGAACGGGCCCTAGACCAGGTGCGGGCCGGCGGGCGGTTCGTCCGGGACGTCGTGCCCGGCATGGTCACCGAC
>DASULA010000345.1:0-8171 GCA_036278435.1 Mycobacteriales bacterium
CGTCGGCCGCGGCCTGCGGGGACACTCCCAGGGCACCCAGGTCGGCGTGCTGCCAGGCGACCAGGCGGGCACCGGTACGCAACCGGTGCTCCACGAAACGCACGCAGGTGGTGCAGAATCCGCAGTCACCGTCGTAGACGAGTGTCGGCCTCACGGCCCCGGCCCGCCCAGGCACCGGTGGCCCACAACCGCGGTACCCGCCCGGCCACCATCGGCCAGTGCGGCCGGGCGGCTGAGCGGGCACCCAGATGTCGCTACCACACCCTCGACGAGTTCTGGCCGGCCGAATCGGTCGCGTTGGTGGCGTTCGTGGCGTAGGCACGCTCCATCGCGTGCTCCACCAACGTGATCAGGGTCGCCTTGGTCGAGGCGCGCTCCCGGGCGTCACACGGCGCGATCGGCACGGTCGGGCCGATCTGGAGCGCCTCGCGCACCTCCTCCACGGTGAACGGTTGCACACCGTCGAAGCAGTTCAGGCCGACCACGTAGGGCAGTTCCCACTGCTCGAAGTAGTCGACCGCCGGGAAGCAGTCGGCCAGCCGCCGGGTGTCGACGAGCACTACCGCGCCGATGGCGCCCTTGACCAGGTCGTCCCACATGAACCAGAAGCGGTGCTGGCCGGGCGTCCCGAACAGGTAGAGGATCAGATCCTTCTCCAGCGAGACACGCCCGAAGTCCATCGCCACGGTCGTGGTCGTCTTCTGCGGCAGGAAGGCGAGGTCGTCCACCTTCTCCGCCGCCGAGGTCATGACCGCCTCGGTGGTCAGCGGTGCGATCTCGGAGACCGAACCGACGAAGGTCGTCTTGCCGGCGCCGAAACCACCGGCGATGACGATCTTGACCGAGGTCAGCGTCCCGGACGAGGCGGTCCGGCGGGGATCAAAGCTTGCGGAGTCCACTAAGCACCTTCTCGAGCAGCGCGAGGTCCGGCTGGTCCTGTTGGTTTGCGGGTTGGTGCACCCTCACTAGGCCCTCATCCGCGAGGTCCCCGACGAGCACACGCGCGACCCCCAACGGTATCGAAAGCAACGCGGCGATCTCCGCCACCGATCGAACATCACGGCAGAGCGTGGAGATCTGCCGCCGTTCGGGGGTGGCCAGGAACTCCATGTGCTCACCCGCGGACGTGGTCGTGACCAGTGCCTCGATCGCCAGTTCCCGGCGGGCACGGGTGCGCCCGCCGGTCACGGCGTACGGTCGGACAAGTCGCCCAGGTTCTTCCCCGTAGTTCGTACTCACGCTGCCCCCTCACCTCATCGCGGCAATGCCGCTTGCAGTTCGGCACGGAGCGCCGGGGTCAGGACGTCACCCGCACGGGCGACGAGCAGCGCCATCTCATATCCGACGAGGCCCACGTCGCAACTGGTCGAGGCGAGAACGGCCAGGCAGGAACCGTCACTGATCGACATCACGAAGAGAAACCCCCTCTCCATCTCGATCACTGTCTGGCTGACTCCGCCCGCTTCGAAGCAACGCGCGGCGCCCTGGGTCAGGCTGGACAGACCGGAGGCCACGGCCGCGAGCTGATCGGCCCGGTCCATCGGCAGCCCCTCGGAGATCGCGAGCGGCAGACCGTCCGAGGACACCACGATCGCGTGTGCCACACCGGGCACCTTGTTGACGAAGTTGGAGATGAGCCAGTTGAGGTTCTGGGCGTTGCGGCTCAGCTGCGTCACGCGTGACTCCTACTCGGTCCGGAACTCGTCGCCATCCGCGCTCGGCCGGTGGCCGGCCTCACGCCCCTGCCGAAGCCCGCGATGGTAGTTGGACAGTAGTCCGCGAACCGCCTCCGGGGAGCGCGCGTTCGCAGACCCGGTCCGGGCTCCGGCCCGCTGCTCGCCCGCCCCGGAACCGGACTCCGACGGGTCCTGTGACCCCTGGGCTCCCCGCGCCGGACCCCCGCCGACACCGCCCGGTCCACCGGGTCCACCGGGTCCACCAGGGACCCGAGGAGCGGAACCGGCCGAACCCGGCACATAGTGGGCCTGCGGCTGGCGGATCGGCAAACCAGCGCGGGTCGTTCCGGAAACCCTCGGCTTGGCGATCTGCTCGGCGGCCCGCCAACCCTCGTCGGCCACCGACGCCCAGGACGGCCCGGCGGCGACCGGCTGCCGGTTCGCACCCGCGGCGACCGGCCGGGACCGTCGGCGGAACCACTCCGACTCGACCTGGGCGTAGATCGGCAGGTACTCCTCCTCCCCGCCATCCCCGCCATCCCCGCCATCCCCGGCGGGCTCGGTCCGCTCGGTCCGCTCGGTCCGCTCCAGGGTGACCGGCCGCACCGTCCGGGCGGAGGCGGCTTCCCCTGGTCCGGGCCCCGCGGGCTCGGGGCGCCGAGGCAGCGGGGCCGGCGCCGACATGTCGGATTGCTGGCCGTCGGAGCCGCTCGGACCGAACAGGTCCGTCTGGTCCGGCCTACCCGGCGGATCCCTCCTGGGCAGTCCGGCCGAGGTGACCGGCTGGTCGGGGCCGGGGTCGGAGTCACGCACGTCGGGGCCCCGCGGGGGTTCACCGCCGGACAGCACGTCGGAGATGTCCCCGCCAAAATCGAACTCGGGCAGATCCGGCATCGGCTGGGCAGCAGCCTCGGCGGGCGGGCCGACCGGCATCTGGTGAGTACCGGTGCTGGTGGGGTCGTCGTCCCGGTGCGCATGTCCGGGTGGACCGCCAGGTGGGCCGGTCGGTCCGGGTGGACCGCCGTGCGTGCCGTGCGGGCCGGTCCCCGACAGGGAGTCCTCGGTCCCGTTGAACCCGTTCCCCGGCTGCTCCCTCGGCACCCCCGGCTGCTCCCGCAGTGCCCCGGGCTGCTCCCGCAGTGCCCGCGGACCGCCGTGGTCGTCGTCGGGCCGAGACAGCGGCCTGTTCCGGGTCCGGGTGCGCTCCATGATGATCGGTCTGGTCTCGTGATCGCCGAGGTCGGCCAGTTCGGTGGTCGGGGGGGCGCCCGCGGTCACCGGCACCGGGCCGTCGGCCCCCCGCGCCCTGGCGAAGGACTCGATCTCCTCCACGTCATCGGCCCGGTCCACCACGATCCCGCCGGGCAGGTGGATCTGGGCCAGGACGCCACCGGCGCCGGCGTGCCGCAGTTGGATGTTGACGGAGTGCCGGGAGGCCAGCTTCCCAACCACGTACAGGCCCATCATCCTGGACAGTCCCACGTCGATCTCCGCGGAGGTGGCCAACCGCTCGTTCGCGGTCGCCAGCTCGTCCGCGGACATGCCGATGCCACGGTCCTCGATCTCGATCATCACGCCGGCGTCGCCGTGCAGTGACCGGGCGCTGACCACGACCTGGGTCTCAGGTGAGGAGAACTCCAGTGCGTTCTCCAGCATCTCGGCGACCAGGTGCACCACGTCACCCACGGCCCGGCCGTCGATCTTCCTGGTGGTCACGTAGGTCTGTGCGACCCGCGGGTACTGTTCCACCTCGGCCGCGGCCGCGCGCAGCACGTCGAGCAGGACCACCGGGTGGTTCCACCGGCGACCCGACTCGGCTCCGGCCAGCACCAGCAGGTTCTCGGCGTTGCGCCGCATCCGGGTGGCCAGGTGGTCAAGCTGGAAGAGGTTGCCCAACGAGTCGGTGTTGTCCTCGTTGACCTCCAGGTCGTCGATCAACCGGAGTTGACGCTCGACCAGACTCTGGGTGCGCCGGGACAGGTTGATGAACATGGTGCTGACGTTCCGGCGGAGCAGGGACTGCTCGACGGCGATCCGGACCGCCTCCCGGTGCACCACGTTGAACGCGGCGGCCACGTCGCCGACCTCGTCGGTGGAGTTGATCCGGACCGCCTCGACCTCGGCGTCCAGATCTCCGGTGGCGGTGCTGCGTAGTCGTTGCACGGACTGGGGCAGTCGGTGCTGGGCGACCTCGGTCGCGGTGGAACGCAGCCTGCGCAGCGGGCGCACCAGCGAACGGGCCACCAGCAGCGCGAGCACGAAGGTGATCACCAGCACGGCCAGCACCACGCCGCCGTTGATCGCGGCCTGGCGCTGCGCATCGCGGTGCAGGGCGACCGCCCGGTCCAGTACCTGGTCGCCGAAGGCCACCTCGACCACCCGCAGCTTCTGGATCATCGCCGAGGCCTTCGCGTACCAGCCCGGCAGATCCAGGGTGAGCGCCTGCGACGGCGAGATCATGGCCTTCTTGGTCAGGTCGCTGACCGGACCGGTGGTCACACCGGTGACCTTGCTGTTGTACAGGCTGCGCTGGGCCGCGGTGATGGAGCCCTGGAACTCCTCCTGCGCGGCGCTCAGCCGCGCGTCGGTGTTGAGGAAGTCCCGGAACTGGGTGTCGTCGAACTTGCCCGCTCCCAGCACGTAGTCCAGCGAGCCGCGCTCGGCCGACACCAGCGCCTTCACCCGGGACAGCGAGGACATGGCCCGGACCCCGTCGGCCAGCCGGGTGTCGTTGGAGCCCTGCGGGATGCCGTCCTCGATATTGATCAGATCGGAGATGAACGCGGTGTAGTCGCCGAACAGGGCGGTCCACGGCGCGACGCTGCCGTCGACGCCCTTGCGCACCTGCGGGAGTTGCTGGATGCGCTTGTCCACCGAGGCCACCAGATCGGTGACCACCGGCCCGTAGTCCCCGGACATCGCGCGCTCGGTCTGCTGGTAGTCGGCTACCGCCAGGTCGACCCGGCCGCGTTCGGTCTTCAGTTCCTTGGCGCCGTAGCCGTGGCTGCGGCCCACGAACGCGCCGGACAGGTCGCGTTCGGCCTGCAACTCGTCGGCCAGCGCGGCGGCCTTCATGGCCAGCCCGGCCACCTGCTGGGCGCGGCCGGCCTGCTGCATATCGGTGAAGACACCGGACAACCGCAGCCCGGACAGGATGACCACGGCCAGCAGCGGGATGAGCAGGATGGCGACGATCTTGGTTCGGACCCGCCAGTTACGGAACCGCCACGCGCGCCGTCCCGAGGCTCGGTCGAACCGGCTCTCGGACACGGCCGCGCGTGGGTCACCGTCGAGGCTCATGACCGAACCTTCCGTCCGGTTGAGCTCTGATAGGTGCCTCGCGGGCGACATCGGCACAGACCCCCTGAACGCTGGGCAAAAGGCCTTGGCCCTCCAGACCCCGTGAATGCGCAGTGATGGTAGTGCAATACACCACCCGTGTAGTGCCTGCTCCACCTATAAGCACAGAAAGCACACAAGCAACTACGAAGTGTGAGAACGCTCCGCCATCTGCGACTGTCTGTAGACGCCCGGGGTCTAACGGGTGTTCACCCGGACGGCTCTCACCAGTCCGACCGCCTCCGGCGGCACGACCGCCGAATGCCCGGCCGAGCGGTACGTGCCCTCCGAATCCGCGCTCACAGGTGGGTCCGCAGCTCCCACAGCTCCGGGTAGAAACGAAGATCCAGCCGGCTCCTCAGGTAGGGCGCGCCGGTCGACCCGCCGGTGCCCGACTTGGTGCCGATCTGCCGCTCCACCATCAGCACGTGCCGGGACCGCCACCGCGCCCACATCTCGTCGTGGTCGATCAGCGCCTCGGCCAGGTCCCACAACATGCCGTGGGACGCCCGGTCGCGGCTGACCGCGAGCAGCGCCGCCCGGCGGGAGGCGGCGTCGGCCACCTCGAAACCGACCCCGGCCAGCAGCACCAGGTAGGCGTCCCACAGGGTGGGTTCGGACAGCCGGCGGCGCATCCGCTCCCGCTCGCTGGTGCGGGCATGACTGAGCCGGTCGAGGTACCGCGCGTCCTTGGCCCCGGACACGAACTCGATCTCGCGGAACTGCACGGACTGGAATCCGCTGGCCGGTGCCAGCAACGAGCGGAAGTCCAGGAAGTCCTGCGGGGTCATCGTCTCCAGCACGTCGACCTGTTCCACCAGCACCCGCTCGATCACCTGGGCCCGGCGCAGCCGTGACCGGGGTGTGTAGGCGTCCCCGGAGATCATCCCGGCCCGGGCCGCCTCCAGTTCGTGCAGCAGCAGTTTGAACCACAGTTCGAAGACCTGGTGGATGGTGATGAACAACAGCTCGTCGTGCGCCGGCGGCGTCCCGTCGCCGCCGGACTGCGGTCGCTGCGCGGCCAGCAGATCGGTCAGGCACAGGTAACTGCCGTAGGACAGTTGTCCGCCCTCCTCGCCGAACCTCCTGCCCGCGGTCGCGGTTCCGGTCGTGTCAGTGGTGTCGGCCACCGTGCCTCCCTCGCTCGTGCCTGCCGACGAATGTAGAGAGCCCGGATCATTTCCCCAACGAGGTTGGGGGCTCGGGTACCCGGACCACTTACGCCGGACGGGCGGACGAACGCGACCGGGTCAGCCCATGTGCGGGTAGCGGTGGTCGGTGGCGGGCACGAACGTCTCCTTGATCGAGCGGGGCGACACCCAGCGCAGCAAATTCAGCACCGAGCCGGCCTTGTCGTTCGTGCCGCTGGCCCGGGCGCCGCCGAACGGCTGCTGACCCACCACCGCGCCGGTCGGCTTGTCGTTGACGTAGAAGTTCCCGGCCGAGTAGCGCAACACCTGACCGGCCCGGGCGACCGCGGCCCGGTCGGTGGCGAAGACCGCCCCGGTCAGCGCGTAGGGAGCCGCGTCGGCGGCCTGGGCGAGCACGGCCTCCCAATCGGCGTCGTCGTAGACGTGCACCGCCAGGATCGGGCCGAAGTACTCGCGGACGAACACGTCGTGGGCCGGATCGGCGCACACCACCACGGTCGGGTCCACGAAGTAGCCCTCGCCGCCGTCGCGCCGACCGCCGGTGAGGACCTGGCAGGACCGGTCCGAACGCACCATGTCCAGCACCTCCCCGAGCCGGTGGAACGAACGCCCGTCGATCACGGCGCCGCCGAAGTTGGTCAGGTCGGTCACGTCGCCATAGCGCAGGCCCTCCACGGTCTGTGCCAGCGAATCCCGCAGCCCGCCGTCCCACAGCGACCGGGGCAGGTAGGCGCGGGACACCGCCGAGCACTTCTGCCCCTGGTACTCGAACGCGCCGCGCGCCAGCGCGGTGGTCAACGCCGGCGGTGACGCCGACGGATGGGCGATGACGAAGTCCTTGCCGCCGGTCTCGCCGACCATCCTCGGGTAGGACCGGTAGCAGGCGATGTTGATCCCGACCGTGCGCCAGAGCTGCTGGAAGGTCGCGGTGGAACCGGTGAAGTGGATGCCGGCCAGGTCCGGGTGGGCCAGCGCCACGTCGGACACCGCGCGGCCGTCCCCGGTCACCAGGTTGACCACCCCGGGCGGCAGCCCGGCGGCCTGGAGCAGCCGCATGGTGTGGTGCGCGGCCAGTTGCTGGGTCGGCGACGGCTTCCACACCACCACGTTGCCCATCAGGGCCGGGGCCAGCGGCAGGTTCCCCGCGATCGAGGTGAAGTTGAACGGGGTGATGGCGAGCACGAAGCCCTCAAGCGGGCGATGGTCCATCCGGTTCCAGGTACCCGGCGCGGAGCGCGGTTGCTCGGCCAGGATCCGTCGGGCGAAGTCAACGTTGAACCGGAGAAAGTCGATCAGCTCGCAGGCGGCGTCTATCTCGGCCTGGACCACCGACTTGGACTGCCCGAGCATGGTGGCCGCGTTGAGTGTGTCCCGCCAGGGCCCGGCCAGCAGGTCCGCGGCGCGCAGCATCACCGCGGCGCGCTCGTCGAACGGCAGCTCCCGCCAGGCCGGGGCCGCGGCCAGCGCGGCGTCGACCGCGGCACGCACGTCGGCCGGGGTCGCCTGGGCGGTAACGCCCAGCACAGCGGCGTGCCGGTGGGGTTGCACCACGTTGACCCGGTCGCCGCCGGCCATCCGGCGGATCCCGCCGATGGTCATCGTCAACTCGACCTGGTCGGCGGCCAGTTCCTTGAGCCGTTCCTCCAGGCTGGCCCGTTCGGGGCTGCCGGGCGGGTAGTCGCGGATCGGCTCGTTGCGGGGGACGGGTGTGCTGGTGACGGCGTCCATGACCTCTCCCGGGGTGCGACAGCGGACCTTGGGATTCCGGACCCGGCGGTGGGTCGGCCGGATCCGGCCCGCCGCTGACGCGTCCGGATGGAACGCGGCGGTTGGTGCGCGCCGCCGCGGCCGGCCGGCCGCCCACCCTGATCCGTCCGCCTGGCACTGGCCCTCCGGTCGAACGCCACCTGCCGAGAACTCCTGGACGCCCACCTGCCGGTACCGGTCGGGTGCTCGAACGGGTGGACGCCACAGCCCATCGTGCCACCCGGCCGCCGACCCGGCC